>SIBK01000043.1 GCA_009695205.1 Pedosphaera sp.
ATTGTGTATATTACATACTTGCATCCATCGACCCAAGGCGGACCTGCCACACCGGGCCCCGGGTCTCAGACCTCCGTCGCCACGTCCCATTCGGGAACCTCCCCGGGCACCCGTTTCCGGCTCGTAGCTAAGTCCGACAGGCTGCTAGCACTGAAAACCTCCCACAGATTAGCCGGAAGAGCCTATCTACATTGATTCCGGCACCAGCTTCAGCGCGCCGAGTGTCGCCGGTGTCGCCGCCACGCTTCGTGAAGCCAGTCCGGGAAGCACCGCGCGCCAAGTCCGCAACGCCCTGATTCAGACCGCCAATCCCCCCCTTGATCCAGGATCGTTCCGGCCCCATGGACCGGGGCCATGGTTACGTGGATGCCGCAGCAGCGCTGGCACTCCTGCAGTCGGGCGGCGCTTCGGACGCGCCTGGCCTTCCAGGCGATGACAAGAAACGTGTCCAGGATAATATCAAGCACGGTGCCGTCATTAAAGTTGAGAACGGCAAGGTTACTCGCACCGCGAGCAACCTGAGCCCTGGCGAGCATTTTGAGATCTACTACCATGTTCCGCCTGACACGGGATCTGTGATCGTGGATCTTTCAGGCTTCACCGCCGGACCGCCACCCAACCAGAATCAGCTTTTTGGCGATGACATCTTTCTGACCGTCCATTCCGCGAAAACCAGTGCAATTGGAGAAGGGGATTACCGCGTTTATAACTTCACAACCGGCGGCACATTCGTGATCAATGACCCGGACGAAGGATTGATGCGCATCACGCTCAACGGCGATTCGACCAACGGAACCGAAGTTGGCGCAACCGTAACGATCTTCAGTCTCAAGGAGAAGCTCCCCGGAAAGACCTTGAAGAGCCGGATTGTGGACGGCGGCCTGCGGGTCGTGCCGTTCAAAGTGGCGGCCGGGGCTGGCGACCTGAGTGCCCTGCTCTGATGGGATGGCGATTGGGACTCTTACCCGGTGAACGACCTCGACCGGTACCTGATCGACCCGGCCAACAAGGCGATCTCCGATGGCGCGACGCTCAACGCACCAGAGCGAGCGGAAGTTGCCAACCCTATGGCGGGCGATTGGGTTGCGTTGATCTTCGGTTACAGCGTCAACACCAAACATGGCGACAATTTCGAATTGCGCGTGGCTGTCGATGGCAAGGTACTGAAATAGCACCGATGATTGAACTGCATTGCGGCGACACGGGCGAATACCTGCGATCTCAGCGTGTTTGCTGTAGGCTCTGTTGTAGGTGGTCTTGAAAACCTACGTAACCACTGTGAATCAAATTGGCGACCCTAACGGGATTCGAACCCGTGTTACTGCCGTGAAAGGGCGGTGTCCTAGGCCTCTAGACGATAGGGTCGCGAGTTGCGCTAGTCTAGGGCTGAGGCCGTTGATGTCACGCTAGATTCATGGTGGGTTGGCAGGGATTTGAACCCTGGACCAACGGCTTAAAAGGCCGCTGCTCTACCGCTGAGCTACCAACCCAGTCAAAAACAGGGTAGGGAAAATAGCCGGATGGACTTGGCGTGCAAATGGTTATTTCCGATTATTTTTAGATTCTCAAATTTGGCCGACGTTGCCCTGGGCGCCGCCTTTTCAAAATGCAGTCATTTTTTTCCTTGCGGACCACACCAGTCGCATCAACTTTACGCCGTCACTCCGGGAGCCTCGTAAGGATTAGTCCCCTATTTTCCCCGCCGGTGTCGGCTGTGCCCACTCACGGTCGCTGGCTGAGACGGTTTCTTCCGGTGTAGAATTTCAATTTCATTTCCCATTGCCATGGCAAGACCCACAAAGAATTCATTGGAATCAAAGAAAGCCGCTGCCCGCCCAAGTCGCCCGAAACGGGTCACCGAGGTGGAAGACGAAAAATTTGCCGCGGCGTTGTCGGCCGCCGCTGACAAGGTAAAGACCATTGGCGGCAAGTCCGTACCCCCCATTGGTGAGGAAGTATTTTCCTCAGGGAAACGACGGACTGCGTCGCGCAGTATTGCCAGCGCGGTTGAAACAAGAGTGCCAAAAGACCGCGAGCCCAAGGCGGTCGTACCGAGACCGCCGCGTCCGGTTTCCGATATGATCGGCGGTCCGGAACCAGCATCGCCGCCGGTCCAACTTCCATCATCGACTGTTTTTGCTGCATCGGCGCCGTTGGCAGCGCCGCTGTCCGCACCCCTGCGAGGATCTTCGGATCCGAACTCGCCGAGATCCCCTCGCTTCCCCAGTCATGAGGATCCGTCCGCACGGGTTCCATCCAACAGGCGGCCACTAACTTCCCTGCCCCGGGACGAACCGGTGGCGATCTCTGACGGGGCGGGGGAAGAGATCAGCAGTCCGGCTCCATTTCCAGCGGTGACGCCGCGCGCATTGAATCTTCACGATTTGCAGCCGATGCCTATCGCGGCCCTCAATGATGTTGCGCGGGAGTTTTCGATAGAAAACTTCGGCACGCTCAAACGGCAGGAGATTATTTTTCAGGTGCTTCAACGCAACCTGCAGGCGGGGGGCGCGATTTACACGCGGGGAATTCTTGAAGTGATGTCCGAAGGTTTTGGCTTTCTTCGTTCCCCGGCGTTCAATTACCTGCCCTGTCCGGAAGACATCTATGTATCCCCGTCACAAATCCGGCGATTTGACCTTCAAACGGGCGATGATGTGGCGGGGCAGATTCGTCCGCCGAAGGAAAAGGAGAAATTTTACGCGTTGCTGAAGGTCGAGAAGGTGGCGGGGATTGATCCGGACAAGGCGAAGGAAAAGGCCCATTTCGAGAACCTCACGCCCCTATTTCCAAACAAGCGTTTCATGCTGGAAACGACCGCCGACGAGCTCTCGACCCGCGTCATGGATCTCGTCTGTCCCATAGGCAAGGGGACCCGAGGACTGATCGTGGCACCCCCGAGAACGGGCAAGACCGTGCTGATGCAAAAGCTCGCCAATGCCATTCTGAAGAATAATCCAGAGACCTGTCTGATTATTCTGCTAATCGACGAGCGGCCAGAGGAAGTCACGGATATGGAGCGAAGTTGCAGAGGGGCGGAGGTGGTGAGTTCTACCTTTGACGAACCTCCCGAACGCCATGTCCAGGTGGCTGAGATGGTGATCGAAAAGGCCCGTCGGATGGTTGAGCACAAAAAGGACGTCATCATCCTGCTCGATTCAATCACGCGACTGGCGCGGGCGTATAACACGGTGCAGCCGCATTCTGGAAAAATATTATCGGGTGGTGTCGATGCCAATGCGTTGCACAAGCCGAAGCGTTTTTTTGGCGCGGCTCGAAACATCGAGGAGGGGGGGTCGCTGACCATCATAGCGACAGCGCTCGTGGACACGGGCAGCCGGATGGACGAAGTAATCTTTGAGGAATTCAAAGGGACGGGAAACATGGAAGTGCACTTGGACCGAGCGTTAGTGGAGCGCCGCATTTTTCCGTCGATCAACATCGAGCGGAGCGGCACGCGGAAAGAGGAGTTGCTATATCATCCGGACGAATGCAGCCGGGTGGTCATGCTGCGGCGCGCCCTTACCGGTGTACCGCCGGTTGAAGCGATGGATCTGCTCCTCGGGAAGCTCAAGAAGACGCCAAACAATATCATGTTTCTGCTGCAGATGGGAGTCAACGTGCGGTGATGGGCGGCCGATGAAACTCCGACTGGACCAGGCGTTGGTGGATCGTGGCCTGGCGGAAAACCGTTCGAGAGCGCAGCGACTCATCCTTGCAGGCAAGGTTCGTATCAACGGGCAGATCGCCGGAAAGCCGGGGCAGACCTTACGGGAGGGCAATGTCCTCGAGCTTGTCGCCGCGGAAAAATATGTCAGCCGCGGCGGAGCCAAGCTTGAGCATGGGCTCGACCATTTTAAGATTTCACCGGCCGGGATGCGGGTGCTTGATCTTGGGGCAAGCACGGGGGGGTTCACCGATTGTCTCTTGCAACGGGGTGCCGCGCGGGTCTGGGCGGTGGACGTTGGGCATGGGCAGTTGGCGTGGACGCTCCGTCAGGATCCCAGAGTGGTGGTGCGCGAGCGGACCAATGCGCGCCATCTGACGCCGGACTTTTTTGCACCCGAGGGTGATGGATTTGATCTCGTCGTGGCGGATTGTTCATTTATTTCACTGCGACGGATACTACCTCCGGTTCCTCCGTTGTTGAGGAAGGGTGGCAGGGTCCTGGCGCTGGTAAAACCGCAGTTTGAGGCGGGTCGTGAGGAAGCAGATCGCGGTGCCGGCGTCATCCTTGATCCCGAAGTACATAAGCGGGTTCTTCGGGAACTGGAAGAGTTTGTCTGTGGGCACTTGGCTCCCTTAGTGTGGACAGGCGTTACGGAATCCCCTCTTCTCGGGCCGGCCGGCAACCGGGAGTTCCTGGCATTGCTCGAACTATCAAGCCATTGAAAAAAATCGCCGAAAACTTGCGCCGCATCGGTTTCATCGCCAACCCCGAAAAAACCCGCTGCGCGAGTCTGGTGAGGCGGGCGGGCCGGCTGCTTGAAGAGCATGGGCGCACGGTGGTCTGTGACGCCGCGACGGCCGGCCTGGTGGGGAATAAGTGGCCGACGGTCCCCGCAGTGGATGCCCTGGCCCGTCAGTGTGACCTGTTGCTGGTGTTTGGCGGCGACGGCACAATGTTGCGGATCGCGCGACAGGTGGCGGGGTTGCCGACACCCATCTTGGGAATTAATGCGGGGAATCTGGGATTCTTGACGGCAGTTTCACCAGAATGTCTGTCTGAGGCGATCCGGAAGCTGACGTCGGGGAAATTCTCGATTGAGGAGCGAGCATTATTGGATGCGGATGTGACGCAGGGCGGCGTGAGTTCGCAGCTTTCCGCTTTAAATGATTTTGTACTCAGCCGCGGATTGACCTCCCGCTTGATCGAGCTTGAAGTCTCGGTAAACCGGGAACTGCTGACCCGCTACCGGTGCGACGGATTAATCGTCAGTTCACCGACGGGTTCTACGGCCTATTCTCTCGCAGCAGGGGGGGCGATCGTCAGTCCGGAAGCCGAAGTGATGCTGTTGACCCCAATCTGCCCGCACACCTTGAGCATTCGTCCCCTGATACTTGGAATGGATGCCATGGTTCAGGTGCGCCTGTTGAGCGCACGATTAATCGCCATTTTGGCGGCTGACGGTCAGGAGCAGATCGAACTCAATGCCGGGGACACGGTAACAGTCCGACGCAGCCTGAAAAAAGTCCGCTTGCTGCGCCTCGAAGGCACAACGTTTTTCTCCACCTTACGGCAGAAATTCGGATGGAGTGGAGGCAATCTCTAGGTTCCAATCATGGTGCGCTTGAAGGAAATCGCGGCAGTCGCCGGCGTGTCGGTGATGACGGTCTCGAAAGCGTTGCGGGACCAGTCCGATATCGCCGTTGGGACCCGCGAGCGTATTCGGTTGCTGGCTCAACAAATGGGATATGTGCCGGACGCGGCGGCACGCGGCATGCGCAGTCGGAAGACGATGTTGCTGGGGTTGGTAATTCCTGCCACCACGGATCCTGTGTTCGCCCGGATGATGCTGGCGATCGAGGAGCGCGCACACGAGCTGGGGTATGATTTATTGTTGGGGCATTCATTGGGCGCGGTCGCGCGGGAGGAGGCGGCGATCCGGCGGTTGCTCGCGCGAAAGGTGGATGGACTTTTCATCTCGCCGGTTTACCGGATGGATCCTGCGTCGGCGGTGTACGAAGAAATCCAACGGCGAAAACTGCCTGCAGTGATCTTGGGTCACCGAGGATCCTTCTGTCGGGAGTTTGTCTCGGTGGAGACCGACGACATGGCAGCGAGTGCTGCGATCACCCGCTATCTCGTGTCGCTCGGCCATAAGCGAATCGCGTTTTTTACAGGTCCGCCCGCTGCTCCGTGGGCACAAGAGAGGTATGAAGGGTACCGACGCGCGTTGCGAGAGGCGGATTTGCCGGTGGAAGACAGTCTGATTTACCGGGCGGGGAGCACCATTGAAGAGGGGGTTTCGGCGACGCTCAAATTCTTGCAGGAATCGTCACAAGCGACAGCCATTCAGGCGGCTAACGATTTGATCGCGGTGGGAGTTGGTGACACCCTGCTCAACCAGGGCCTCCGGCTTCCCGGGAATATTTCGGTAACCGGATTTGGTAACCTTCTGGTCGCCGAGTACTTTCGGGTGCCGCTCACGACCGTCCGACAACCCAAACTGCGCCTGGGCATTGCCGCCATGGAGTCCATGCTCAAGTTGCTTCGCGGAGAACTGGCGGTAAGCAGGCGGCTTCCGGCCGAAATCATCGTCCGGTCCAGCACAGGCACGCCGCCCAAAACAGTAACCTGACGCCGCTCATTTTGACTTTCCGAACGCGGAGTCTTGTTTTGATCATCTCTATTATTGACATCACTCAATTGGAGGATAGATCTTTTAATCCATGCACACCCACTCCCCAAAACTTTCGACCCGTCGGGATTTTATCACCAGCACCGGAAAACTAGCGGCAGCCTCCGCCCTGGCTGGAGTCGAGTTACCACATGTTCACGCGGCTGGAAGCGATATGGTACAGATCGCGCTGGTCGGTTGTGGTGGGCGCGGTACCGGCGCGGTGGGCAATGCGATGTCGACCAAGAGCGGACAGACGCGGCTCGTTGCGATGGCGGACGTATTTGAAGATCGGCTCAAGGGAAGCTTCAGCGGATTGAAAGGGCAATTCCGTGACAAAGTACAGGTCCCGGAGGACTACAAATTCATCGGCTTCGACGGCTACAAGAACGCTATCGACAGCCTACGAAAGGGGGATATAGCCGTTTTTGCAACGCCGCCGGCGTTTCGTTGGGTGCATTTTCAGTACGCCATTGAGAAGGGCGTGAATGTGTTCATGGAGAAGCCTGTGGTGGTGGACGGTCCGGGTGGCCGGCGGATGTTTAAGTTGGCAGAAGAGGCTACCGCGAAAAACCTGAAAATCGGGGTTGGGTTGATGTGCCGCCACTGCAAGACCCGGCAAGAGCTGTTCCGGCGGGTCAAGGAGGGCGAGATTGGTGAGATCATTGCCATGCGGGCGTATCGCATGCACGGGCCGGTGGGTTCGGCGTTTACCAATCCCCGGCCACCCAACAACACAAATGAGTTGCTTTGGCAGATTTCCCGTTTCCACAGTTTTCTCTGGGCAAGCGGCGGCTGCTATTCCGACTTTTATATACATAACATCGATGAATCTTGCTGGATCAAGGACGCGTGGCCGGTCCAGGCGCAGGCTTCCGGAGGGCGCATGTATCGCGGCGAGGCGATCGACCAGAATTTTGATAATTATTCCGTGGAATACACCTTTGGAGACGGCACAAAACTGTTCCTATACGGGCGTACAATGCCGGGAGTGCACGATGAATTCGCCAGTTACGCCCACGGCAGCAAGGGACTTGCGGTGATTTCCTCGGAAGGGCACTGGCCGTCCAAGGCCCGCATCTACAAAGGACATCGACTCGACAATGCGGAAATCGCATGGCGCTCACCCAAGGAAGGCCCGGAGCTGGATCCGTACGTTGTGGAATGGGAAGACCTCCTCGACGCGATCCGGAATGACAAGCCGTACAATGAGGTCAAGCGGGGCGTGCAGGCCAGCCTCGTAACCGCGATGGGCCGCATGGCCGCCCACACGGGTCAGATCGTCAAGTACGACGATATCTTGAACAGCGAGCATGAATTCGCCCCGGGTTTGGACAAATTGACCATGAATTCTCCCGCCCCCGTTCTTGCAGATGCCTCGGGCAAGTATCCAATCCCCCAGCCGGGAATGAAAAAAATGCGCGAGTACTAACCTGCTCGTTGAATTACTTCCGTCAGCACTTCGAGAGGGATGGCTTTCGGGTCGCCCTCTCGTTTGCTTGAGTGGGATCCCCTCTTACTTCGCGCTCGCCTGCTCGCCACCACGCCGAACTTTGAGGTTCAGCGTCCGGGAGGTTTGGTTCCCCACAGCAGTTTCCTGCGCATATATCAGGCGGTCCAGATCTCCGACCCACTTGGAACAGGTAAGAAAAATTTCCCGCTCATTCTCATCCTGGAGGAACGTAATCCCGTTGAGACCGAGGTTGGCCACGATCACACCGTGCGGAAGATTATTCACGTCGAAGCGCACGACTCCGTCGAAATTTTGACGCACCACGCTGAGGCGCGCCCGAACCGTCTGGCCCGGTGCGATAAAAATCGTGGTGGTGCCGCCCGCGACCTCCGCGGTTAAGGGAGCAAGACTGACCAGTAACCGCGCCTTTTCTTCCGCGATCTTCGGCCGACCGAGCTTGTTCACTGCAGCGGCACTCAATCGACCGTCTAGGCGTGCTGTGGCGACAACGGTAACGGCATCCCAGGCAGCATCCGGAAGCGTCGCAGCGTCGGGATCGGCGTTGAGAGTGCCCTGACACGAGTTATGGCCTGCTTGGATGATCAGCGGCGTGCTTACGGACCAGCCATCAGGCATGTTGTTGATGTCGATTCGGATGTCGCCATCAAAGCCATCCAACCGATCGGCGGCGGCGGTGAACATTTGTCCGCTGCCGGGAGCCACAGCCGACGGAATTCCGCCAAGTGAAACTTTGAAATCCGGTTGCTCCTCCCGCATTACCAGTTGATAGAGATTATGATCGCCTCCAAAACCCCGGGTATCGGAGACGCGGACAATGTATTCGCTATCCTTCGGCGGAGCAAAAAAGATTCGGGAATCGTTTCCCAATTGACGAAGACCCTCATCGTCGTTTTCAAAATTTAGGTGGAACACCGGCAGCCCATTGGGAGGAAACACCTCGCCCACCTTTCGTGGTTCCACGATGTAGCAAGGCTCATCCAGTGGATGGGCAATGGCGGTGGAGCCAAAATAGGCGGCGCGCCGGCTGTTTGCAGAGTACAGCATCGTGTCTGAATCCGGGCCTTGCGGCATGCGAGTGATCTTCATTACTTCGCCATTCGCATATAGATAGTCATTGATCTCCATTTCCTCCCAATTCTCAAAGCGCATGCCATTCTCATTGGCATCCTTATTGCGAAACGTTATCGCCGAATTACGCAACGCCCGGAGCTGCACCTGCTCCACCGGCCGGCCGTCCGGCCACAGAATTTCGAGGCGGGTATCCACCGGGAACCCCTGCTGGGCTGCGGAGGTCTCGACCACCAGGGTCTGTCCCTTCCTCGCAGAAAACCGGAACAGATCCACATCGCCCGCCCGATGGATACGCCCCTGCACCACCACCGGGATCTCCAGGGTACCCGCGTTCGTCACCGTGTCATTTGGTTCCAGTTCCAATTCGATCGGATGCGGATGAACCACCCATTTCCAATCCCGTCGCGAACGACAATTCGCCGCGGACGAGACCAGTAAGGCCCCTGGATCGTCACTCTTCAACACCACGCGACCATCGTCGGGCAGGTTCACTCCCATCAACCGGGCGGTCATCGCAGTGTGCTGAGAAATTCCGGCCGGAAACATTCCAGTGATCAGCGGGAGTTCGCCAACGGTGAGCCGATAAAAATGTCCGGCCGACCCGGTAAGCATCGCCTCATCGATACGCACCCGATACACGCCCGCGGCTTCGAATCGGTGGACGATAAGTGGATCTTCGCTTCCTTCAAAGGTGTCATTGCCGGCCAGAACGCGGCCGTTCGCATCGAAAAGCGTCAGGGCCAAGTTGGCTTTTGATCCAAGGCTTCGGGCCTCGGCATCCAGAATCAGCGTTTGTCCGAATCGCGCCTGAAACGTGTATTCGTGCAACGCGCCCGGCTCTCGAAGGATGTTCCATACCGCCACCGGCAGTGTCTCAAGCTCCGTGCGGATTCCAGCCAACGTTCGTTGTGGGATATCGTCGACCCAGAGCTTGATCCGGCCACTCTCTCCGGTGGGACCGACGACAGACAGTTCATAACTGCGGCGCAACGAGTCGGCTGAGAATTCCAGCAATACTGTCAGATTGGAACTTCCGGTTTCGGGCGCCACAACGGCTTCGAGCGAATCACCGAAAATCTTCACCGCCGTCACACTCCCCAGTGTCCGGCCATCCAAGCGAATTTGGCTTGGTATTCCGCGCTGAACACCTCGGGGTTCCACCCCGGTAAGCTCCGGCTTTGGCAACGATGGCACCTTCCCATCGGACGCAGTGTACCAACCGAGCGAACCGTCCATTCGACCGACTGCTACCGTCTTGTCATCTCTCAGAAATGTGATGCCCGGCGCCCAATCGGGTTGCCGCTCAAACGCCAACCGCTCATCCCAATCGCCGCTCGTTCCAAAAATTTTCACGGTCCGATCGTCGGCTGCGGACAGCAGTGAAGATCCATCCGCGCTAAACTTCAGCCTCAGGATCGCGCCCTCGTGAGCGAATTTCGTAAATAAAAGTGGATTCGATCCCTCCTTTCCCTCGGGGCTAACTTGATATACCCGGATCCGGTTATCTCCACCACCGGTGACAAAAAACCGACCATCCGAACTCCAGGCCACGGTGTTGAGCTCTTTTAGGGCCTGCCCAAATGTCTCCAACCGTTCACCCGTCGTGATATCGTATATCTTCGCGGTCCGGTCGGCACTCGCGCTCGCCAGGATCCGGCCATCCGGGCGAAAGCGCAGATCAAAGATGGCTCCTTGGTTAGCCGCGATCGTTCGGCGTTCGGTGCCCTCCGGGAGATTCCACAATTTGATTAGGTAATCGTAGCTACCCGAGGCGAGAGTTCGGCCGTCCGGCGAAATCGCCAGGGAATACACGGCATCCCGGTGTGCCTCCAGTTTGCGGACGAGTTCTCCGGTTGCCGCATTCCATTGGCGAATCTCCCCGAACAGCCCGGGTTCCCCTGCCCCAGCGAATACGAACTGTCCATCCGCAGAAAAAACCACCGAATTCACTGCGCCTCGAATGCCCGCGAGTCTGCGCACAATCTCCCGTGAAACGGAATCGATCAATTCCACCTCACCGGGTCGTGCGACAGCCAGGAGTTGGTTTTTAGGGTCAAACGCAAGCGCCACAATGGACCGTGGATCCGCCTTGGTGGGCACAATCTTGGGAACCGTCAACTCGGTGATCCTAGCGCCAGGCTTGGGCGGGAGTGCTCCGGCGTCCACCCATGCCTTGAACCGGCCGATCTGTTCGGGTTTCAACTTCTCTCGCTTTCCCGGTGGCATGGCCTGGTTTTTGCCCTTGCGGCCCCAAGTCCCTTCCAAGGCCTGGATGATCAACGATTCGGCGGATTTTCCGGCCACAAGAGCCAAGCCCGATTCGCCGCCCTTCATCAGCCCCTCAAAAGTTTCCAGGACCAAACTCCCTTCGGGATCCTTCACTCCGTGGCATTCCACACAATGCTCCTGGATCAGGGCGTCCACATCTGCGAAATCCGCCGTCTGTCCTAAGAGAACAGAAGGCGATACAAAACCCAACCATCCGCCAAGAATCCACAGACTCGCTGCGATTCGGGGCGACGAACTTCGGTTTCGAGGACGTCCGTGCCAATTTCCGTCGGCGACTACGAAAGGTCGATTCATGGATCAATGCGTGAACAAGAATTCTTTGCTGCTCAATACAGCCCAAAACGTGTCTTCCAAAACCGCCCTGCGCTCCTTCGGACCGGCCTCCGCGAGCACACGCCCCAATCGCTCCCGCTCGGCATCGCGGGGGGGGCGGGCGAAGGCCGCAAAACACAACTCATCCACCATTTTCTCGGGCGACCAGTGTTCGTCCAGCATTCGGCTCAGCCTATTTCCGGCGGCAGCCAGCTTCCGATTCAGCGTATCCCCGTTTGCAAGATGCAGCACTTGGGCAACGCTGGGTTCGGTGGTGCGCTCGCACTCGCACGTCTGCAAGCGATCGGGTCGCCCAAAGTTTTTTAAGAAATAGCTTTGCACAAAACTGTCGGGAAGTTGCAGGGCCCGGTAGCCCGCCGGATAGCTGAACTCGGGTTTCCGCCCAGGTGGGGACTCCGAGACAAACTCCGTCGGGGCACCCGTCACCTGGCTCAGCGCGTCCAGGATCACCTCCGCCATGAGCCGCCGGGGATAATATCGACTGTAGAACCGCGTATCCGCCTCATTGCCTGGACGCGTCTCACCCGTTCGTTGGTAGGTTTCACTCTGCAGAATCGCACGCATCAGCGCCTTCAAATCGAACCGCTCAGCGATCAAATAATCCGCCGCAGCCGTGAAGAGTCCCTCATTGCTGGCGGGATTGGAAACGCGAAGATCATCCACGCGTTGGACCAGTCCCACACCCAGGAAATTTGCCCACACACGGTTGACAATGGCCTTGGCGAAATAGGGGTTCTTGGGGCTGGTAAGCCAGCGTGCGAAATGTTCACGACGATCTTCCGAGTCATCCAGCGCCAGTGGTTTGCCATCCAGCGGCCGCGGCCGTTGTGGCTTACCCGTTCGCGGTTGGATCAATTCTCCGACCGGTGCCGACGCCACCACACGTTCTCCGTCGCTTGCACCACTTTTTGTGCGAACACGCGAGAACAGATTCGCGAGGGCGTAATAGTCATCATTGGTCCATTTTTCCATCGGGTGATTGTGGCATTTCGCGCAACCCACGCTCATTCCCAAGAAAGCCTGCGTGGCAGTTTCTGCCATCAATCGCGGATCATCATGCAACACGAAGAAATTCACGGCGCCGTTTTCAAGGCTGCTTCCCTGCGCGGTAACCAAATCCCGGACGAGAGCGTCCCACGGCTGGTTCGCCTCGACCGCACGTCGAAGCCATGCGTAATAGGTGCGGGCTGCTCGAGTTGGAAGCTTGGAACTATTGACCAACAGCAGGTCGCTCCATTTATAAGTCCAGTAGTCAATGAACTCCGGGCGGGCGAGGAGTTTCTCGATCAAGGCGTCTCGCTTTGCCACCCCCTCCGGTGCCATTAGAAACTCGCGCGTTTCCGCCGGAGTCGGCAGCACCCCTATGGTATCCAGGAAGGCTCGCCGCAGGAACTCCCCGTCGCGTGAGCGCGGACTCGCGGGGAGGTGCAATCGCAACAGTTTTTCATTCACGTGCTTATCGATAAAATTCCGCTTTGGAGCCGAGGCCAAAGCGTCTGCAGCCAGTTCATTGGGATAGGGTGACGTTACGGTGGCGCTCACGAGCCGGCTCAGATACCAGGCACTCACGGCTCCTTCGCCGTACCCGACGACTTTGGCAATGCCCGTGTCTCCGACATTAGCTACGCCCTCGTTCGCTGACGTATACTTCACCCAGCGAGTGACGTCCTCAACCCGGCCATCTGAAAAATGCCCTCGCACAGTGAACTGCTGGATGGCGCCCGGGTTCAATACGGCCTGCGGGGGCAGAATTTCGAGCCGTTCAAGCCGCGGATCCGATTCCAGCGGACCCGGCGCTCCATTGGCAATCCATCGCGCTATAACACGGTACTCAGGAGAATCGACCTCGAACCGCCGGCCACCTTTGTGAGGGACGGCTCCAGTTGGTTTCGTAAGCAGCAGACTACGTCCGGGATCCGATGGCACCAATCGCCTTCCGATGGCTCCCCGGGTAATAGCCGTCCAATCAGCCTCGTCGTTGTAACCTCGTAAACTCAGGATAAACCCATTTTTGCCCGCAGCAGCTCCATGGCAGGCTCCTTGGTTGCAACCGGCCTTTGTCAACACGGATTGAACATGATTCCGAAAGAGGGGCGCAGCAGTCTCGTGAGCCGGTAGCAACTCAGATGCCGAGGCGGCACTCATCAACACCGAGAGAGCAACACAGAAAGATAGGCAGTGCCGCAGCCAGGACTCCATTTCCATGACCCATCGCCCCGTAGTCGCGGACGGCAGTCCGCGCAAACTTTGTCCCACCAACCGTACACGATCCCAATGCGCGTCCGATCCCTGGAAATCGGACCCGGTCAGGTTTTTGTGTTCAAATAAGATTTGGTTCATCAGCTACCTCAGACAAAAGTTTTGGTTCTCGGGCAGGTCCGAGCGCAATCGAAGGAGCACTCCGCCCTCAACTGAACAATTCGCGGATGGGTTGAGTGCCAAAATCCACGAGTGGGAATGGCCGCGAGTTCGGCCCGGGCAGGGTCGTCTCTAGCTCCAGTCCCAATGCGTGATAAATAGTGGCGACCACCTCGGAAGGACTCACGGGACGCTCCGCCGGATAGCCAGCAATCTCATCCGATTTGCCAACCACGCGACCACCCTTGACCCCGGCGCCGGCGAAATAAACGGTCCAACATGCCGGCCAGTGGTCGCGCCCGCCCGTCGGGTTAATCTTGGGGGTGCGACCAAACTCAGCGAGATTGCAAACCAACGTCTTGTCCAACATCCCACGCTGCACGAGATCCTCTATCAACGCGCTATATCCCTGATCGTACATCGGGCAGACGATGTCTTTCATGCCAGCAATGCTGGTGAAGGGTTTGGAGCCATGAATATCCCAGGTGATTTCATCGAACACAGTGATAAAAGTATTGATCGTGACAAACCGCACTCCGGCCTCAACGAGACGTCGCGCCAGCAGACAGCTCTGTCCGAAGCGGGTCATGCCGTAGCGCTCACGAACCTGCTGCGGTTCCTTCGACAGATCGAATGCCTCCCGGGCGCGGGCGCTGGTCATCAGACGATAGGCGGACGCAAAATTGGCATCCATCATGCGGGCCGTGTCACTGGCTTCGAACTGGCGGACGGTATCCTCGACGACAGCCCGCAACTGTCTCCGCCGTTCCAACCGCACTTCGCCCACTGCCGCTGGCGGGAGTAGGTCCGGCACCTTGAAATCCGGTTTCGAGGGATCCGCCATCAAGGAAAACGGATCATAAGCTTTTCCAAGGAATCCCGCATCCTGACCGTGCGGCAAACCCCCTCCGGTGTTGCCCATTGGTTCGGGCAGGATGATATGGGCAGGCAGTTCATTCCGACGGCCCTTGAGAAACTCCAGAGCACAGCCGGCGTGTGGAGTATTGTTTCCTCCAGTAAATAAGCGTCCGGTCTGCAGCAACTGATGACCTGTGTCGTGAACAGCCGCCGCCGTATGATACACCGTCCGTACCAGCGAAAACTTGTCGCCCAGTTTGGCGTGCAATGGGAGCAATTCGGAGATCTGAAAATCGCCGCGAGTCGAGATCGGGCGGAAGGGTCCGCGAATTTCGCGCGGGGCATCCGGCTTTAAATCAAACAGATCGAGCTGCGACGGCGCACCGAGGTTGAAGATCAAAATGCACGATTTTCCATCGTCTTCCTTCCCGGCCGAAGCCGCCGCCGCCTGGAGTTGACTGAATCGCGTGAGCGATAGGCCCAGGGCAGCGAGTGAACCTACCTCGAGAAAATCTCGCCGAGTCACACCGTCACAGGTGGTAACGGATCCTTTACCAGAAATTTTTAACATATTCGGCCTGAGCAATACCCAATAACGACCCGATGCCGCTGGGTATGGAGTAGTTAAGCCATCGAATGCCGACAACGCCAAGGAGAATTCCGCCGAGTTCAAAAACAACCGAAACCCCGCCAGGCGCGGCAGTGCCAGTAGATGGCACGACCGGTACAAACAGATCTGTCACCGTGCCCGAATTTCCGAAGACGAAATTTCAACGTTTCTTGCTCCTGCCGGCCAACCCCACTCGCGCGCCTCACCCCACGGCATGCGAACTTCAATGGCATCCGGCATCGGAGAGGCCGGAAAAACAAGCGTCATGGAATCCTGCGACCAGTACCCACCTCCAGCATGCACGTCGCGGGCAGCGCTATAGGCCCCGTTCCTTTTCGTGCGTACCCGGGCGCCGACGCCCCTTGGGTTGCCATCCGGACCCCGAACGGAAACGCGGACGCCCGGCGTCCCTCCTGCATTGCGGAAGAGTCGTGTGGGCCCTCCCTGCTGGGCCACCGCGAGATCGACCCGGCCGTCCCCGTCGAAATCAGATGCCGCCGCACCCCGTTGCTCGCCATAGATAGAAATCCCGGAATCGCTCGGATTGAGCGCCCGAAAGCCTCCATGTCCGTTCCCCAACAATATAAGGCCAACCCCTCCATCATGACGGGAGGTTTCCGCGTCCACTCCGAAAAAATTCTGCGCCAGGAAGATGTCCTCCGTTCCATTCCCGTCCCAATCTGCCACCACCACCCCAAACGCAGGGGCAAACTGGGCTTCAATTGGGAGCACCTGTCCTTCGAAATGATCTCCACGGTTCAAGAAAACCATTGAATCCATCGTCGTTGACTCAAGGAAACGGGCCGAAGCCCCCTGCCGTCCGAGTAGCTCTTCCACACTCATGCGTCCGTACGAATGATGGTCTGGAGCCTGCTCAGCAATGAATGGGATCGACGCCGTCACATCCTTTCTATCGCGCCATGGCAACCGCTTCCGCGTCTCCGGATCCAGGGAGGCAAGAAGTGTCTGTACCAATCCGTCCTGCGCAAAATCGCCATAATAGAGCCGGATCGGACTCGCCGCCGTCGGCAACGGGTCCGGGCTCCAGTTACGCCCCCAATTGGATGCCACCAGATCCATTCGCCCATCGCCGTCAAAATCGCCGGCCGCGATCCCATTCCACCATCCGCGAAACCCGCCGAGTTTCATCCCATCGGTCATCTCCGTGAACTTGCCGTGGTTATTCTGAAAAATCTGAATCGTGTCCCACTCACACGCCAACGCTAGATCCGGGTCGCCATCGCCATCCGCGTCAAAAAAGACAGCGCTACTGACCATGCCGGAAAAGGGAAAATCCGCCCGCGAAACAAACCGATCGCCTTCGTTGTGGAGCAGCAGGGATGGAGACGATTCCGGGTATCGTCCAGGAATCACCCGGGATCCTACGAACAGGTCCAAGTCGCCGTCCCCATCAATATCAGCCATCACCAATGGACCCGCAGACTGCCTTCCGTATACCTCCGAGAGGACACCTCGACCTGGTTTTCCTGCAGAGAATTCAACAGAGCGAAAAGAAGGGGCGTTCGTCTCGGATTGTTCCCAGTTGGACTCTCCGGCCAGCACTCGAACCCGATCGCCTGCGCCGTGCCACACCACCAATCCCGTCTGCGGGCGTGGACTCCCCACGGCAGGAACGGTGTTAGTATCCCGTTGAAACTGGCCCTCTCCTCCATTTCGGAATATTGCGAACACCCCGTCCTTACCTCCTCCGACAATTAGTTCTTCACGTCCATCTCCATCCAAATCAGCCCATCCCAAACCAGGCCCCCGCGTGCTGAGTCGCCGCGGTAACAACGGCTGACGCTCGAAATCGTTGAACGAGAGGGCGGCATGAACGTGGTCTATATTCGTGGAACGATCTTCAAACAAGCCCTGAACGAGGCCGGGTGCAGGTTCTGGAGTGCCTGCTTCGGTAGGTTCCTCGATTTCATACAGCCCGTTTGGTCGCACATCTTTAACAACACTGCGACCCCCGCGCCGCCAGCGCACCTCGATCTCCAGCGCCGTCGCATCACCGGCGGCGAAGACACGCATGGCATCGTCGCCAGACAAATAGCGACCCCCGCAAATCATTTCCTGAGATTGCGTCACCGGCCCGCCAGTCAACCGGATTCGCCCGCCGATGCCCTGCGAGTTTCCCTTCTGTCCCTTCAGCCGAACCGCCACCCGAGGCGCCGCGGAATCATTTCGGAGAATTCGTGAGGGACCATTTAAACAATTGATCACCACATCAAGATCTCCGTCATTATCTAAGTCCGCCACCGCCATTCCCTGAGCCACACCGACGATGTCAAACCCCCACGTGTGACTCATGTCTTCGAACGTCAAATCATGCCGATTGCGGAAGGCAATCGATGGGCAGTACCGGTTTGGCGAGAGTTCCAAATTGCGTCGACGGGTTTCCACCGTTGTCGCCCCACCCTGATGTGCAATCCGAGCCAACACATCCGAATCCTGTATATCATACTGATTGCCTGTTGCCACTAATAGGTCTTCCCATCCATCCAAATCCACATCCAGAAAAACAGTTCCCCAGCTCCAGTCCGTCGCCGCCACCCCGGCTAACTGCCCGATCTCGGCATAGGTGCCATCTCCACGGGCGAGATGCAGTGTGTTCCGCGGCACTTCCGGACGGAATTGAGGATCGGAAGGCGCCCGGACCGATGCCTCCGAGAGCATGTCCGGCCTCTGCCATGCCCTTGAGGCCCGGTGCGGACTCAGCATATCCGTCACGAAGAGGTCGTCCTGTCCGTCCCGGTTGATGTCGGCAACATCCACTCCCATCGACGAAAGGCTGGTAGATCGGAACGCAGTCCGAGGGGTTGCGCGGAATCGTTTGCCCTGCGCATTCAACCAGATCCGGTCAGACCAAAACGGATAATCATTGCATACATAGAGATCTGGCAGGCCGTCTCCATTTAAGTCCCGTAATAATACCGACAACCCCCAATCGGTCGGCGGTTGGGAGAGCGCGTTGCCTTCCTCATCGAGAAAGACACCCACATTCCACGGAGCAACGACAAATTTTCCTTTACCGCGATTGACATAGAAAATGTCCAATTCACCCCGTTCAACCACCACGCCTCCTCCTCCAGCAGTCGGTAATCCCAGAAATCGCTCCGCGGGTTCAACCACCTCGTTGCCGTTCGGCAGCTTGCGGCTCGAGATCTTCAGACCCGGTGGATTGTCATGGATCGTATCCGTCCGGTAGTTCGCCACGTATAGATCCAGATCTCCATCTCCATCCACATCGGCAAGAGCCATGGAGGTGGCTCCATATTTTCGCGCCAGCCCGGATTCCACTATTTCCGCAAAATGGCCGTGTCCATCATTCAGAAATTCACGAGTCCCGCCCCCGATACTGTTGATGAGAAGATCCAAGTCCCCGTCGCCGTCCAGATCGGCAAGCGTACAGCCGGAGGAGAATTGATTTGGGCAGCCGACGCCTGCGGATTTGGTAATGTCCTCAAACCGCCAGTTTCCCAAATTTCGATAAAGCACGTTGTCGCCTTCGAGCCGACAGAAATAGATATCCACGAAGCCGTCGCCATCCACATCGCCCAGGGCGACACCGGAACCGTTGGCCCAAATCCGATTGGTAGCAGTGGAAGCCATTGACAGCAGATTGGTGAACACGATTCCCGATTCACCGGACCGGACGAGGGTGAATCCGGTTCGCCCGTTCTTGGGAACTGTCAGAGGGGCGAATCGATGTCCGGCGCGCGCTTGCCACACCGGGCCGGCGGCAATGGCGTATGACATCCCCAATGGTGAGGTCGCCAGGATAGCCAACAATCCGGCGATTAGGTGGAAGCGCCGGCGGGACGAGATTGAGTTCATCACGAATTCGGAAAAGGACACGATACGGTTTGTAGCGGCGCTGGGAAAGCCTGGAACAACGGATCCCGTCGATTCTGGTGCATCTCAGCAAACAGCACCCCGTTACAAGCCCTGTATCGCGTTCAAATCTCAGACAACTTTGTCTCCGGCACATTTCCCGATCCCCTCCGCGATCCCTCCTGGGAATATCGCCGCAGCTGGGAAATGGACCCGGCCCGTTAATTCCTGGAAAAAACCTTTGCAACTGGAGCGAGCATTGCCCACTTTCTCGCCGCTCTTCGGTCGGGGCGTAGCGTAGCCTGGTAGCGCGCTTGTTTCGGGTACAAGAGGTCGTGAGTTCGAATCTCACCGCCCCGACCATTGCTCCGGCACCCGTCCGGAAATCCGCGGAAGTCCGCGGCCACGCGCACGTGGCGGAATTGGCAGACGCGCTACTTTGAGGTGGTAGTGCCGTAAGGCGTGCAGGTTCAAGTCCTGCCGTGCGCACCATATATTGCCATAAATTATCGTTAATGGTAAAAGCAGTGCAGAAATAGTGCAGGATTTTTGAGGCCCTCCGATGGGCAGAGGTGAAAAAGGTGCATAGCACGGATAAGGCCGTCTGGTCGCGAGATGGAACGAAGGAAACCAGCGATATGGGTGGCCATCGCAAGGACGATGGGTAAGGGGGCGGTTGTCACATCCTTGCCCAAAACTCGCCCCTCGTTTCTCGGCCTATTCCGCTTTGGTGGTTAGCAGAATTCCAGTCGTTCAAGCGACTCAAAGTCCGGTAACAGCCTGCGGGCCAAAGCCACCAGAACACGAGCATTGGCGATCCGTCGACTCTTGCATAAAAACTCCTCCCGCAGCTCTGAGATGAATTCTGCGTGCTCGCTTTGTGAAACGACGACGACCACGGAGCCGTCTGCAGCAGGATGTTCCTCAACGAGCTTTATGCCGACTCGAGTCAACAGCAAATCGGTTTGAAGCTCGTCTACCACGAAACGTTGCTTGTCTTGTGAGAATCGCAGGGTCATGTGCGTCGAGTCGGGATAGAGGTCGAGAATCTGCGGAACGACTCTATCGGACAGGTTCTCATCAAGAAAGAACTTCATGCGGCGGCATTGAAGAGCTTGCGTTCGCGGTGGGCGGCAAACGACAGACACGCCTTGATGTCCTCGCGGGTTAGCTCGGAGAAATCGGTCAGAATCTCATCCTCTGTCATGCCAGAGGCGAGATATTCCAGCACGTCGTAAACCGTAATCCGCATCCCGCGAATGCATGGCTTGCCGCTACGCTTGCCTAGCTCAACTGTGATAAGGCGTTCGTAGTTCATCTGAGGACGGTGCTTTCGGGGCGCGGCTTCAGCAATTGTTCCTAGAACGATCCAGGTCCTCAGTGCCAGTCGGTGATCGATAATCAGATAAACGAATTCGATCTGGTGTGTGGTCAGCGTCTTTTCGGCAATGAAACCGGCGATCGCTTTGACCTGGGCGCTTGAGCCGCTTGAAGGCCGGTTCAACTCGTAGCAAGGCCAGCTGTAGGTTCAGCAACGATACCTCCTACTACGGCAGAGGCATGGCCTCCATTGTCTGGCCCACCATGTCGAATCCTGCGTCACCCACGGCACACGCCAGACTCACACCACACCGTCGAAGACAGAGGAAATCTATCCGAGGACTTACTGGCCGGGCGAGGACGATTTCGCGCACCTGGAATTTGCACTCAAACGCGAAGGAGTACACCTCCAGCTTTTGCGCGCCCTGCTGCCGCAACTTCCGGCCGACGCGGTGGTCGCATATCTTCGATCGAAACCCACGGGCGCTTACGCACGCCGCATCTGGTTTCTTTACGAGGAATTCTCCGGCCAGCGCCTGAATTTGCCGGACGTGACACAAGGCAATTAAGTGGATTTGCTGGATCCCCATGAATATTACACTGGGGCAACCACCCGCAGTTCACGCCATCGCGTCAACGTCAACTTGCCCGGCACCCTTGCGTTCTGTCCATTCGAATTCGCCGGCATGCGTACGATTTCCAAGCGCCAGCGGCGCGACATCTTTGTAGAACACCACACCCAAAAACCATTCCAAGCCCCAGCGGGGCGGCATGATGCCCTGGCTCCGGACACGATTGTTGAATTAGCGAAGATCGTTTTCATGCCGCTCCTACGGAGCTACAGTTGCGTCGCCACGCTTGGAAATGTGCAACGCGGTTAATTTGAGCATCCCTTCCAATTCCTTCATGTGATGCGCGTAGGGGGAATCATCGCTACCCAGCGTTCGCAGGAACGGGAAAACGTGTTGATCAACGGCCTCGAATATTTCCTTGGCCTCGAAATGCTTGAACCGCGACCACCGACAGTCTTCGTAGGCGCGGCCCTTGGGGTCTTTGCCTTCGGGGAAGACGCGGCGCTTAAGCTTCTTGAGCTTCATCCGCGCGGCTTTGTTTTCTCCAGGGTGTGCAGGTCGTTGAGTCACTTGAGGAACAGCAGGCAGGTGATCTGCTGGATGACTTCGAGTGGATGTGAAATGCCCCCGGTCCAGACGGCATTCCAGAGGGCATCTGTCTTCCGCAAATGCTTCAAACTCGGGCACCGTGGCAGAACATTCACTCTGCCCTCATGCAAATTGTTGGCGCTGTACCGCCGATGTTGGGCACCAGCCGGTATTCGCGTATAGAAAGTTTCGAAATCTAAGGGAGGCAGTGATGTCTCGGCTTGGAATTAAGTCGCCCAAAATGCCTCATGTGCTCGGAGAACGCGTCATTCCTGGCTGGAACTCTACGGTTTCGTCCGGGAAATTTTGGAACATCCGATGCTTGAATTAAGACCCACTTGTGAAAATTGCAGTCGGGCGTTGCCACCCGACTGTCTGGACGCACGCATTTGCAGCTACGAATGCACGCTCTGCGCCGCCTGTGTTGACGGCGTCCTCTCCAACGTCTGCCCCAATTGCGGGGGTAGCTTCGTCCCGAGGCCGGTCCGGCCGTCGAGGAATTGGAAGGGAGACAATCACCTTGGCAAGGATGCGGCGAGCGAAACGGTTGTGTGCCGACCAGTGGATCCGGCGATCCATGCCCAGTTCGCGGCTTCAGTCCGGAACATCCCGCCTGAGCATCGGTAGAGGATGATCGCGGGGACGCAACGAGACTTGAAGTGCAACTGGGCTGCCGAGCATGCGACCTCCGTTGCGTGCATAGCCGGGATCTATCTGGTATGCAACTTGGCCAGCTACCCTGGCATCGGGAAGGCGTGCGGTGCGTATAAAATGACGGAGTCGTAACTCAACAACGCGCTGGCGGACCACAATCCAATTGACCGCATCGGAACGTTGGCCAAAGCCCATGTCCCGATTTGCCACATTCACGGGGATTCCGACGCGACGATGCCGCTTGAATTGAATTCCGGGGAATTGGCCCGCCGATACCGGGCGTTCGGAGGGGAAATGACGCTAAACGTGGCGCGAGGTCGCGGGCACGACATGTGGTCCGGTTGGTTCGAGTGCCAGGAGCTTGTGGAGTTCGTTATGGCCCACGCGCGTCCGGTCGCGAGGGACCGACCCGGAGTGAGCGTCGGCAAGTGAGGTGGTTGTGGGTGGCAGAAATTCCGTCGAGCCAGGAAATGATTGATTGGAGAGGATATGTAATGAAAGTGAGAGGGTCATGCTTGACGTGGAACTGGCCGAATTGAATTCTGCGCGCCAGGGCATGAAACGAGATTTCAACCGCACCCGGTGAAGCGAGCATCGCCCGCATGAACGCCGCGCAACCGTTCAACCGCGATTCCAGATCATGAAGCCATCCACTCCAAAACAGACCCAATGCCCTGCGGGAATATTGATCGCCTACGGACCGGACAACACCCGCGCCACCCTACTCGCGGCGACCATCGTGAAGAGCGCGAATCCACAGGGGGGGGGGGAACATTCTGCGCCGGTGGCTCACCAACGAGGGTGAGATTCGGAATGATCCCTGCCCGTGCGGCAGCGGGAAGAAATACAAGAAGCGATCAGCCACCAGCGCGCCCTCGACGAACTTTCCTCATCCACGGCCAACCGGCAGGAACGCGCTGTGTCTGGGCACTCCGTTGAAGGATCGGTCCAACCCCAGACGCTCCCACATACCAGCCACCGCGCGGGCCAGGATTTCCACGTCGCCACGGGCGTCGTGTCGACGGCTTCCCTGCGAGCGGATGCTCAGTCGCGAAACCAGGTGATCCAGCGAGTGACCGGTTCCTCGCACTTTGCCAAAAAGCATCTTCGACATGTGGATCGAATCGATACTCTGGACTTCGCGCGTCGGCAACCCATGACGACGGCAAGTCGCCGCCAGGAACTTGCTGTCGAACCGCAAACCGTTATGGGCGATCAACGTGGAATCGCCGGACCACGCGGCGAACTCGCACAGGACTTCTTCGGGTCGGGCCGCATGCTGGACGTGGCGATTGCCCACACCGGTATAACTCTCGATGAACGCGGAGATCGACCGCCTTGGCCGCGCGTAACTGAAATACGTTTCCTCCGGGCAAATGTAACCTGCCGAAAACCGCATCGCCGCGATCTGAATAAATTCGTCCGCCTCCGGATATAGTCCTGTCGTTTCAAGGTCATAGACCACGAACGTTTCGGCGGCGTGGTGACAATCCGTCCAGAAGAAGGAATGGTTGCAGATGGGGCAAGCAACGCGGGTTCCCATCGCTGATCGGCGGCCTGTCAGGCTGTGTTGGCAACTGGGGCAAGAAACAGTCATCGGAAGATTTAGCTGAAGGCAAGGACATAACCTGCAGACTGGCCAAAGACAACAAATTGCGTGAATTATCCACCTCAGCCTACCCAGGATTTCTGAGCGTTATTGATCCATGAGTCAACGGGCCGGATCTCCCCTTTTTTTAATGCCACCATTGGCGGCATCTCGCCTCTCAGATCCTCACCGTCCCGTCATAGCCGCTGGACACCATGTGACTTCCGTCCGCGGACCAGCGACACGCCCAAACCCCTCCTCCATGATATGATCTCCCGTCAGGAACCGAAGGACGCCTAAAGCGCGACAGCAACCAGGCATCCGAGGCACCCGAGTCCAGTTGCTCCCTCATTTCCCGGCCGATGAAGCGCCCGAATGTCTCTGATTAGACCCTACGTTAATCGGCGGCTGGGCGAGACAACGCGGGACGACGGCAAACATCAGTTGACCCTGGTGGACAACAATCCTTTCTCCATTTGGCCGAGAAACGTTCAGCGACGATCGACCTCAACTCAAACGTATTTTCCTGGGCGGGTCCGGGCGCTGAACCGTACCTCGCCTGGCGCTATGACGATCCCGTTGCCGGGCGCACTCGGCTCCTGCTCGCCGAGTTTTTCGGGCCTCTTCCAACCGCGGAGCGCCAAGCAAATCTCTATCACTAGGTCGATAGTGCAGGTTTGACCCCATTGCTTTCATCCCACGTCGCATCTCAACTCCCCTCCGGCGCTTCGTCCGCCAGGCGGCGGAATTTTTCCACCGCTTCATCATACGCCTGCATGGCGGCGGCGCGTTCGGGTTCGTGAATGGAATTGCGACGCTGCTCGCGGAGCCGCTCGATGGTCTCGATGCACCAGCGGGCACTGCGGCGCGAGGCGCGGATGGGCGCGTCGCCGACCCGGATATTCACCGGGTTTGTGTGCAGTTGCGGGAACTGACGCAGCGCAACCCAACTGCTGAGGACGATCGGTATCCGAAATTGCAGAGCGTGAACCTTTCCGTCGGCAGGGACACGCGCCGACATAACAGGCCGGCCATTGACGATGATTTCCACCAAGCGCTCGCCGCCCGGTGTCAGCGAGTCGGTGCGCAAGCCGTGGAGGGTGACGGTGTCGCCGCTCCAGCGTTGGCCGCCGGGTGGGAGAATGAATCCGTGGGCGACGAGTGCCGGCGTTTCGGGGGCGAAGGCGACCTCCGCTTCGACTGTCACTTCGCCGGACGCGTCGAGACGCACCTCACCAAAGCCAGGCGCGGTGCCGTTCACCTTGAATGCAGGAGCGTGCGCGAATCCATCGCTCACATAGGAGCGTCCGCGAGCGAGGCCGTCACACCACTCGGTGAAGTCGAGGCGTTTCTGTTTTCCGAGCTGCACATAAACACGGCCCTGACCGACGCGCTCGCCGCTCATGCAGGGAAAATCCGTCTCGCCGCTGACTTTAAGCGGGAAGCCACAGTTCAGGATGTGATACCACATGTTCCACTCGGCGACCCGCGGCGTATCCATCGCACTGATGAAATCGCACGCGCCGTGTGCGACGCTCACGCAGATCTCCATCGCGCCGACGCCGTTCATCGCAGGCACGGCAAAGTTGGGGAGTTCGCTGGCGGCACGCTCGTGGGCGGCGGCCAGCTCGGCCTCACTCACCGCGCCGTCGCGGTCATCGTCGATTTCCGCGAAGGTGAATGGCAGTAACGCGGTTGTCGTTTCCGGAGCGGTAAGGCGCGCATCGTGGTCGGCATCGTGTTTCTGAAGGAGTCGCTTCACCGCGGACGGCGTGTGAATTTCCAGACCACTCGCTGAATGAGCGTAACCCGTGATACCGCCTTGCGCCCTCGCCCACTTCATCACCGGCACGGTCCACGAAGGCCAGCCCTTCGTCTTCAAGCCCTCGGAACCGGGATACGTCTGGTCCTTCAGATTGAGCAGGCAGACGTGGCCGAGCGCTTCCGAGCCGAAGCCGCTGATTTCGAGATCGTATTTCATCACGGTGAGCGGCTTGCTCAAGCGGCTCACGCCCGGCGCGAAAAACGTTCGCTGATATGTAAAGCACGGCCCCCAGATGAGCACACAGCCGATGTTCAGCCCTTCGCCTTCAACCTGTTTAAACATGTCCTCTGGCGTCACGCCTTCGGTGGGACTTGTGTAGTGCGCGCAACCCGCGCCGTGAATGTGGTGGTCACCGCTGTAGAAACCGGACGCGGCAGGATCAATCCAGCGTTCGAGTTGGAAGAAGAGTTCCGCGTTCGGGCCTCGCGAAACCGTCACCTCGCGAGGCAATCGCCGATATTCCGGGCCGCGAGTGAATTCAACGGTGAGCTTGCCGGGAGGCAGCAACACGATGTCGCCTTCCCCGCGGTAAATCTGGGGCTGAAAATAGAAATCGGGCGCGAGCCGTTTCGCCTGCGGCGGATGCACGTGGCCGGCTGCGTCCCGGAACACGAAGCTCGCGGTTGCCGGCGAACCATCGTGGTCGCGCACGCGCAGCTTGACCGACACGGCAGGCTGTATGTCGAACAACACCGGAACCTCCGCCCGGAACCCCAAGTCTTGCGTCGCCCCGCCCACATCGAACGCGACCGTGGCCTCATGTTTGCCCACGTCGCGGCTGTGAATGAGGGCCAAGGCGTATTCCACTTCGAGGCCGCTCAGGTAGGGCGTCATCGGTGGACGCGCGAACATTTCGACGTCGAGAAACTGATTCGTGTTGGCCGTCTTCATCTCCAATTCGCGCAGCGGTTCGCGCTGCATCCGCTTCGCGCTGAGTGGTGTCATGCCGGCATAGACCTGCCCCGCCTGTGGACTGGAGACGCGAAGCTCCTTCGTGACCGTGCTGAGGTTGACAACTTTTACGATGACCGGCGTGTAGCCGCCCTGTTGAAGAACGGCTTTCACGGAACCGCGCCGCACCTTGACGCGCGACTCGGGGTTCAATTCCACGATGAAGAGCGCGTGATCATCGAGCACTTGCTGCAAGCGGCCCGCGTCCGGCTTTCGCACAGCTTCAGCAAGTGTATGCTTCACCGCCGCCGGCAGCGACGCACCCAGGAAATCGAGCGCCTCCACCAACCGCGTCACGTTCGCGGCCAGCGGCTGCGGCGCGACGGGAACAATCGGCTCCGGCTCGGCGGCGCTGCACCTGTGGATCAACCGCGAGCTGATGACCGACGCGAGCAACACCGTAAACAACGCGCAAGAGTTGCGGACGAGAACGCCCGAAAAGCGTGTCGAAGGCACGCCGGTTCGCCTTGGAAGTTTCATCGTCTGGAGGGTACGCCAAGGGGGCCGGAAGGGTCAAAGTTCAATGGCTCAATTCAGTTGCCATGAATGTTGCCATGAATGGCCAATCTCCAGGCGCGGACTTCCGTCCGCGACTATGGCGGGACGGTTCATGGGCGGGGTGGCCGCAGAGGCCGGGTGAGGGGTCCCTTCGATTCCACGAGGTCAGCAGCCAATTGAAAGATCCTGCCGCCGATTAGCAGACGGTCCCTATTTCAGCAGCAACTCCCCGCATCGCAGCACTGGCTGGCGCTGGTCGTGGCTCGGTAATCAACGCCCTTGGTCTCGCGCGGGTCGCGCAATCGACCCGGCACGCCGGTGAAGGGTTTGGCGTCGGCCGGAGCAATCGGCACTCGTGGATCCACAAACTCGAAGTACTCGTGGTAAGGCGCCTTCCGATAGAGCTGGTAGGTCTTGTCGCAGACAGCGTAACGCAATCCGCGCTCGAGATGGTGCCCGTCGTCGTCCACCACCTCCTTAAACGGCCCCTTGTAGATCACCGCCTGGTTGTGATCGAAGCAATCCGCCTGCCGGCCCTTGAAGGCTTCGATGGTCAACGCCCGAAATTCGATCCCGCTCACCGTCTGCCAGGGCTGGGCATCCCGCTGGAGGATGCGGGCACCGTAGAAACCCGCATCGGCAAAAGCCTGTATGAACATGGCTTCCGTGAGGGCGCCCGCAATACAACCACTCCACAACACTGGATCGTTCTGCATTTCCATCGGAACCCGTTCGTCGCTCACGATGTCCGAAATAACGGCGCGCCCACCCTGGCGCAGGACGCGGAAGATTTCTCGGAAAAGCTGCTGCTTGGCCTGTGGCTCGACCAAGTTGAGCACGCAGTTGGAGATCACGACATCCACGGAGTTTTCGGCAATCAGCGGTGCGGTCAGACGCAATTCCTCCGCACGGGCGCCGGCTGCGAGAAAGGAATTCGCATCCTGTATCGGGTTCGACTTCAGATCCGCGTCCAGTCTTTCCAAATCCAGCGCAAGATCCTGGATGCGGCCCTTGCGGAACTCGACGTTGTGAAAGCCAATGGCCTGCCCCACCACGGGCGCATACTTCCGCGCCATCTGGAGCATATCGTCGTTCATGTCCACGCCGATGATGCGTCCGGTCGGGCCAACGACCTGCGCGGCGATGAACGCGATCTTGCCCGTGCCGCTGCCGAGATCGAGCACCGTCTCGCCCGTCCGAAGATGTTTCGACGGATCGCCGCAGCCATAATCGCGGTCGATAATCTCCTGAGGTATGACCTTGAGATACTGGCGGTCGTATTCGATAGGGCAACAGAGCGCCGCGACTTGTTTGCCGGCCGCCTCGCTGTACCGACGACGCACTGCAGACTCAACCTGGAAGGTGCTGGCCATGGAAGTTTGGTCCGTTCAAAGCGACCCTGGAGGCAGGACACACCGGAATCCGTAGTCGAAGCCCTTGCTGACCGGCGCGTAGCCGTCATAACGAAGCGCCGATCGGCAGAGGAATGCGTAGCTGCCCCAACTGCCGCCCCGGACTACTCGGGACAAGCCCGATGTCGGACCGCGGGAGTCAATTTGAGAAGCATCCGAATACAAACCGTACCACTCCCAGACGTTTCCAGCCATGTCATAAAGTCCATACCCGTTCGCTGCAAAGGAGCCCACCGGACTGGTGAAGGGAAAGCCGCCAACCGTATTCGCGGGTTGGAATTCGAGCGTGGGGCTGATGTCGTAGGAATAGGAGGAATCACTATAATAGTTCGCTCGGCTGTGTGTGATTGTGTTCGCGTCCGACCACGGGAAGCGGTGGCCGCTTGTGCCGCCTCGAGCTGCTTCCTCCCACTCCGCCTCTGTCGGCAGCCGATACCCTGCTGCCCATTTCACATACGGCACCACCTGCCCCGTCTTGTAAACCTGTGTTAGTGCCGCATCGGTGTAATACGCAGGCACACGCCCCTCCCTCTGCGATCGCGCATTGCACCACTTCACCGCATCATTCCATCGCACGGTATGCACGGGATGATCCGCCGCCTTTCCTTCGCCCGCCGAATCAAAGCCATACCCATTTCCTGCGCCCCAAGCTTTGACCCCGACCCACAGCGCCTTCGTCACCTCGTACTTGTCCATGTAAAACGCTGAGTGCACCGGGAGCTCGTCGGGCTCGCCCTCGTTAAATGTATCCCCCATCTGGAACGTGCCGGCCGGGATCAAACCCATGCCGGCTGGCCCACCGGCTGGGAATTCCGCAACGAAACGGAAGAAGCGGTACCTCGGATCGGTCGCGATGGAGTTGGTGACATCGATTTTAAGCAGAGAGCCCGTCGATGTGGCTCGCCCAACTTCGAGCCAACCGGGCAATGCCAAATTGATCGAGGCGTCTAACCTGTGGATGATGCCTGGCGTGACTATGGCTGTGACGCTGTAAATGCGCGTCAACCCGCTGGTGATGCACGTCAGGGATACAATTTGTGGCTGGGCTGCCACTGGAAGGGTTATCGCAGACGACATCATGGCCATCCAAAAAAAATCGAACCAGTGCAGCCACCTTTTTGGTTTTCATGGTCTCAAATCCGCAGATTACCTGGCCCGTAATTGGAGCGCCGCACAGTAAACAGACATCTTCTTTTTACGCTTTGGTTGTACGAACCGGGGAGCAAGCTGCTCACAGAGCCGCCATGTGTCAACTTGAGTTCTGTCGTCCTCCATGCGCCTCGACTCAATTCACGCCACAGAACTCCCTCCACCCATCGCTCGCCCGGCTCCAGTTTCGAAGCGTTTCAGCCAACTCGAGATTGGAAAGCTGTCGTGCCAAACTTTGATTACTTCCTTGCCAATACCTCATCGTCCCGCCGGGGCCGGCGGGCGGGCGCGGCGGAGGACTGAAACGGTTTTCCACCCATCTCGACGTAGATCTTCTCGACTTGGCTCTCGAACCCGCCGCCCAGGTAGGTTGCCAGGCTCTCTTGTCGCTGGATCGTTGACTTGATTGTGTCGAGTGCGGCTTTGACTTCGGCCGGGGACTTGCCGGCGGAGAAGAGTTTTTGGACTTCAGAGCGCAGAGCCTTGAGGTAGGCGATCTGGTTATCTAACACTTCCGGCCCTCCCATCAGGCCGTGACCGGGGCAGATGAACCTCGGTTCCAGGCGGCGGGCGGCTTCCAAAGTCTCGACCCAAGCGGCGGTGTCGCTGTCACCCATAGAATTATAGGGACCGTTCACGCAGGCATCGCCCGTGAAAAGAATCCGTTCCGCAGGCAGCCAGGCAAATCCGTCGCCTCGCGTGTGTGCAACGCCGAAATGGTGCAATTCGACGCGGTGCGTGCCGTCCTCAAAACTCATCTGCCGGGGAAAGAGGAGGGTGGGCGGATGAAGTTTGGACTTTGCGACGTCTTCGCGACTCTTGGCGGTATCCTCCCAGCGGCCAGGCTTCCCGCCTGCGAAGTAGCCGGGTTCGTATTTTTTCATCTCCGAGAGGACGCCCTCGTGGGCCACCAGCGTGGCGCCGAGATCGGCCCACACCTGATTGCCGTAGGCATGGTCCCCGTGGTGATGCGTATCGAAGGTGAACCGGATCGGTTTGTCGGTCTGCGCTCTGATCTTCGGAATGATCTCCTGGGCGCCGCTCGGAAAATTGCCATCGATGACGAGCACATACGCGCCAAAAATGATCCAACCGTTGTTACAATGGCCCTTGCGGCCAATGTCGCCCTCGTGGAACCAGACGCCCGGGGCAATCTCCTGGGGTTTGTTGACTTCGGCGAAGACTGGAAGCGCGGCCAGGACCGCGCCAGCGATTAGGCGATACGGGAGATTCATGGTGAGAGAAGCGAATTGAGGCAGCAGAGTCTACCGGGCAGGGCGCAATTTCAACACCGGATTTGACGCGTTCCCGGGTGCATCCCGATTTTATGGGCGACGCCTGCAGGACCACCGCATAAGCGAAATCAAGATTTATCAATTCGAAGGCGAACCGATGCAGTAGAGGAACTCCTCCCTGGGGTCACCGTTCTTTGCGACCCGCATAAAGATACGGTTTCCGCAAATTGCCGGAGTAGCGTACACCTCGTTGCCGAGTTGGTTTTGGGAAATCCGCTTGAATCGATCGGGTGTCGCCTCAAAGACGGAGGTTTGTCCGCCCAGATTGGTCGCATAGATCAACTGCCCCACCCGAACGGGTGACGAATAGAAGTCACCGCCGAGGCGCTCTTTCCAGCGCTCTTCACCCGTGTCTGATTTCCAACACACTGCTATTCCCGCGTCCATCACCGCGTAGAGATAGCCGTCCTGAACAATCATCGAAGGCACGTAAACGCGGGCGGTATTCTGCCAGGCCACTTTGCCCGATCCGTCGGCGTGGATTGCGATCGTGTGGTTCTTGGGATAACCGCCGCTTGCGAAGACCCGTTGACCGTCCGTGACGGCTGTCGTGACGCATTCCTCTGTGGAACTATCGATCTCCCAAAGCGCCGCACCGGTCAATGGATCGAAGCTGGAGAGAAGATTACATCCCGCCACGACCAGTTGGGTCCGACCGGCGGCGTGCAAAACGGCGGGTGAGGTATAATTGGCAATCTTCGGACGCGAATGCTTCCAAAGTACTTTGCCGGATTGTCGGTCGAGTCCCGCCAACGTGCCACCGCCCTTGTGGTCCGCCGTCACCAGAACCACTGATTCGTGAACTACCGGTGACGAAGCAAAGCCTTGATGCGTGACGAAGTCGCCCACGGTTTGTTGCCACACAATTTTCCCGGTGAGATCCAAAGCGGAGGTGTGAATCCCCTTTTTATTCAGAAAATTGATATACAAACGCTCTCCATCGCAGGCCACCGTGGAGGATGCCTGGGACGTGTTGCGATGGCCGGCCGAGTCCAGATTGCCCTGGTGAACCTGGGTATCCCACACCCGTCGGCCTGAACTCCGATCGTAACAGAGTACTCGCTGCGTCTGTGTTCCAGGATCGGCCGTGGCGAGGTAAATGCGATCGCCGACCACCGTGGGAGAACTGTGTCCTCGGCCCGGTATCGGTGTCCGCCAAACGATATTTTCCGATTCACTCCATTGCACCGGCGGCGTCTGGCCGGCGGCGGCAATGCCATCGCGCGTCGGTCCGCGCCACGCCGGCCAATCCTCCGGTCCAGTCGCGCCTTGCAAGGAAAATTCTGCCACATTCAAACCGATAGCGAGGCATAGGAAACCCGTGAACTTCGGAAATGATCTGCCAAAAGTCATCATATTCGTTGCATCCTCCTCAAGATTGTTTCACTCCGCAAGCAGCACCTTGTTCGACTTTTCAGAGGCGCACGTTGACTCAGTTCAGGGAGCACAACACAGTCGGCTATGGCATCAACCACTCGCATTGACACATCCGCCCGAATTTTCGCTCTGCACCGCGCCTTCCTGCCATTCATCGTGCTGGCCTGGGTCGCGTTGGCTCTATCGGGTTGGGTCTTCTTCCCCGGATGCACAACAGTCTCAACGCCACGGAAATCCGGGTTGTGGAGCCTGGACGAACTGTCAAAGGCACCCGCAGCGACTTGGGGCGCGACGAATGGTCTGGTGCAGGAATTGTACTACGAAGGCGAACCGCTGCAGGGAAAGCCCACACGTGTCTTCGCCTACCTGGGCAGGCCGACGAACTCAGTGTCAATTCAAAGTCCAGCGATGGTCCTGGTGCATGGCGGTGGAGGAAAGGCGTTCAAGGATTGGGCGGAGCATTGGGCGAAGCGCGGCTATGTTGCGTTGGCGATGGATCTCGCAGGCAATGGCCCTGGTGGACGCTTGCCCGACGGCGGACCGGACCAGGCGGATCCGGTGAAGTTCCGCAATTTCTCAAGGGCTGAGGCACCTGAGATGTGGACGTATCACGCAGTGGCGGCGGTGGTGCGCGGCCATTCCCTGCTGCGTGGGTTGCCTGGGGTGGACAAAGATCGCATTGGACTTACGGGGATCAGCTGGGGCGGTTACCTCACCTGCATCGTGGCGGGCATTGATACGCGGTTCAAGGTGGCGGTTCCGGTCTATGGCTGTGGTTACCTTGGTGAAAATAGTGCTTGGAGGGACAAATCCCTGGCCGAGATGACGCCGGAGGCGCGGGCACTCTGGCTGCGATTATTTGATCCGAGCGGTTATGTCGGCGGAGTGCGTTACCCGATCCTGTTCGTGAATGGGACGACGGATTTCGCGTATCCCATGGACAGCTACCAGAAAACGTACCGACTCGTGCCAGTGACGTGGCGGCATGTGTCGATGGCGGTGAATCGACCGCACGGTCACATCTGGACCTTTCCGGAGGTGGATGCGTTCGTCGGCAGTGTCTTGCGTAAGGGCCCGCCCCTGGTGCGGGTTGGTGCGCTGAAGGTGGACGGCGGCCGCCTCTCTGCGAGCTTGGATCGCGTCACCGGCTTGGCGGACACTTCGCTCTGCTACACGACGAATTCCGGCCCATGGCACTTGCGGAAATGGCAGACCGTCCCGGCGCGCATGGACCGCAGGCGAGTGACCGCTGAGTTGCCCACAGCACGTCCGATCGTGGCGTTTTTAGCAATCAAGGATAAAGCCGGAAACTACGTCAGCTCGGAGCACGTTGAGCTGACCCATCCGTGATGGGAAGGAATGAGGTCCGGAGTCCTGAGTTTGCCAGATCGCCCACCTCGCGGCGACCCACGTCACAAACCGCGGCGCTACACGCGCTCAATCGCGATCGCAATGCCCATGCCGCCACCGACACAAAGCGAGGCGATACCACGCTTGAGTTTCAAGTCTTCCATAATGTGTAGCAGGGTCACAAGTATCCGCGCGCCACTGCAACCGATGGGATGCCCCATCGCGATCGCGCCGCCGCGTTGATTGAGCTTTGCGAGATCGAGTCGTAGTTCCATCGCACACCCCAGCACCTGCGCCGCAAACGCCTCATTGATTTCGACGGTATCAACGTCTTCCAGCTCCCAACCGGTTTCTTTGCACAGTTTCCGGATCGCTCCGACGGGGCCGAGACCCATCATCGAGGGATCGCAACCGATCCCTGTAGCCCCAATGATACGCGCTCGGGGTTGAAGCGCATATCGCTCGAGTGAGGCATCGCTCGCCACAAGCACGAGCGCAGCGCCGTCATTGATGCCGGAGGAATTGCCGGCGGTGACGGTGCCGGTTGAGCGGAAGGCCGGCTTAAGTTGGGCGAGTGTTTCCAACGTCGTGTCCGCGCGCGGATGCTCATCGGCCGTCACATCACCGTGGGGCGTCTTGAGTGTGACCATCTCGCGTTGCATCGCCGGACGGTTCGCCAAGGCGCGCCCCTGGCTGGTGAACGCGAAATGGTCCTGCTCTTCGCGGCTGATTTTCAATAGACTGGCTACCCGCTCGGCGGTCTCCCCCATGCCGAGTTGGATCACCGGGTCGCAAAGGCCGTCGGAGAAAATGGCATCCACCAGCGCGGTGTCGCCGAGCTTCTTTCCCCAACGCACGTCCATGGCATAATGCGGTGCACGGCTCATCGATTCAACACCGCCCGCAAGCACGAGCGACGCTTCGCCCGCCGCGATTGCATCGGCTGCGAGTGTGATCGACTTCAGACCGGAAGCGCAGACCATGTTCACGGTGAATGCCGGAGAACTCTGCGGCACGCCGAGGCGCAAACTGAGTTGCCGGGCGACGTTCATTCCACTTCCAGCTTGGATCACCTGACCGAGGATGACCTGGTCGATGGCCACGTTGAGCGGCGGTGGCACAACCGCTTCGGCGACGGGCAGCAAAAGGTCGGTGGGAGCCAGCGATTTCAGTCCGCCGCCAAAGCGGCCGATGGGGGAGCGTCGCGCGGCGACGAGGTAGATGGGTTGCGAGTATTTCATTTTAACACCGCCTGGGTCGGGAAAGCTTGCATATAATAGACGTGAGTTGTGGGTATGAACTGTTGCACGGATGATGTTTGCGCGGACTGCCGTCCACAACTACGACGTTTCGGTTCATGGGTAGCAAAGTCTTCCAACGAACGGACATGAATTGGGACCATGAACCGTTGCCGGGAAGATCTTTGCGCGGACTTCCGTCGGCGACTACGACGGGGTGGTTCACAGATGGCAGAGGGGTCATGGCGCAAAACATTTCGCCGGCATCACGCGCAACTGGCTGCGCGCAGGCGCGAAATCCATCCCGTGCAGAATATCCCGCGCAACGTCGATACCGGGTGCTATCTCGCGAAGTTCGAGTCCATCGCGCGTAAGTTCGAAGACCGCCCGCTCGGTTACGAACAGCACCTGCTGTCCGCGCTCGACAGCCGACGGACCGTGAAAGCAGACCTGCTGCACACGCTTCACAAATTTCGCATGCCGGCCTTCGCGCGTAATTCGGAGCGCGGCGTTATCGACTGCTACTTCAAGATCGCCCGCGCGGAACGTGCAGCAGAAGACGACACGTTTTGCAGCCTGCGCGATGTTCACAAAGCCGCCCACACCCGCGAACCGTCCCGCGAACAGGCTCACGTTCACGCTGCCTTCGGTATCCACTTCAACCGCGCCGAGGACGGCAACGTCCAAGCCACCGCCGTCGTAGAAATCAAATTGCGCCGCCTGATCAATGATTGCTTCGGGAAAATGACTGCAACCGAAACTGAGTCCCGACGCTGGCACACCACCCGTTGGACCGCTTTCGACCGTCAGCGTGAATTCGTCGAAGCGGCCCATCTCGATGGCGACTGCCGCGACCGTTTCGGGCAGGCCAATGCCGAGATTCACAATGTCGCCGGACTGGATTTCCATCAGCGCGCGGCGGCCGATGATTTTGCGTTCTGAAAAGGGCAGCGGAGAGGGAGCGAAGCGCCCGTTCGCGCCGGCACAGAAAGCGCCGTTGAATTGGTCACCAAATGTCTGCGGATGCTGTGCCGGTTCAGCGACGACGAGGAAATCGACGAGGGTACCGGGAACGCGAACGGATTTGGGATCGGCGATTTGATCAACGATTTGTTCGACCTGTGCGATGACGATGCCGTTATGATTCCTGGCCGCCTGCGCGATGGGAAGCACGTCGGCAATAACACCTTCACGTTCCAACGTCAGGTTGCCTTTACGGTCGGCGCTCGTCGCGCGTATCAATCCAACGGTAATCGGGAAAGCGCGGTAGCGAAGCCACTCCTCGCCATCGAGCGTGAGGCATTCAACCAGCGGTTCGATCGTGCGGGGGTTAAGCCGGCCACCTCCATTGCGAGGATCGACGAACGTGTTCAGGCCGACTTTCGTGAAAATTCCCGGGCGTCTTGCAGCGATTTCACGGAACAACGCACAGAGAACGCCCTGCGGAAGATTGTAGGCCTCGATTTGATTTGCGAGCGCCAGGTTGCCGAGTTTCGGCGCGAGGTTCCAGTGCCCGCCCACCGCGCGCTTCAAAAGGCCAGCGTGCGCAATGTGATTCAATCCGCGGTCGGCACGATCGCCCTGGCCAGCGCCATAAACCAGTGTGAGATCGCGTGGAGTTTGCGTTTGGAGGTAGCGCTGTTCGAGGGCGATCGTGAGCGCCTCGGGATGTCCCGCGCCAACGAAGCCCCCGACGGCGACCGTGGCTCCGCTAGGGATGGCGGCCACCGCTTCAGCGGCGGAAACGATGCGGGCAGCGGCTCTCATCCATGCAATGCGGCAACCCAATTCATCCCCGCCATCCTCCGTTCACCTCGAGGGTCTGGCCTGTGACGTAGCTCGCGAGCGGAGAGCAGAGGAATAGAGCCACTGTCGCCACCTCTTCGGTCAGGCCGAAGCGCGCGAGTGGAATGTTCTTCAACATCTCCGCACGAGCGTTTTCGGGAATCGTCGCCGCCATCGAGGTGTCAATCACGCCCGGCGCAATCGCATTGGCGCGAATGCCGCGGCGGGCGGCTTCACGGGCGAGTACGCGCATCATCGCCTGAACGCCGGCTTTGGCGGCAGCGTAATTGGCCTGTCCGTAAAATCCCTGAATCGCCGCGATGCTGCCCAGGCTGACGATGGCGCCGTTGTCGCGCATGATTTCGAGGCCATATTTGCAACAGTGGAATACACCGTTGAGGTTCACATCCATGACCGACTTCCACTCATCGAGGGACATCTTGGCAAGGGTGCGGTCGCGGAGAATCGCAGCGTTATTGATCAGGAAATCAATGCCACCGAGTTGCTGTTTCACATCCTGCATCATCCGTTGCACCGCTTCAGCCTTCGAAACGTCCGTCGCTACGACGTGCGCACTGCCGGCTCGCAGCGAATTCAGCTGCGCCGCAAGCGTCTCCGCGTCTGCGCACGTCGTGCTAACTCCAGGATGGTTGATGACGAGTGTCGCGCCCGCGCGATGAAACGTTCGCGCCATTTGCGCACCGATGCCCTGTGACGCGCCGGTAATCAGCGTGACCTTGCCCGATAAGTCGATTGCAATGCTCATGTGCTTGCGGAATGTGTTAGGGTTTATACTATGAGGCCGTACTAAACCACTCGAGCATTTCCTTTTCGAATAGGATTCAAACCCTCTATTTTCTGAGCGCCTGGGTGCGCCTTTGCTTTCCAAACCTTCAGTTGTCCCGTTCCGATATTTGTCCCCTTATTTTTTCGCACACAATAAAGATTGCGACCCAAGCCAAAAGGAATTATTCGGTTGGAAATTCCACTCCTTGTGTTTCTTCCCCTCATTCGATTCAGCCCGAACGGAGCACCCCCTTCCCCATCCAAAATTCCCAAATCAGCCATGCCACCCATGAACCGAAACATCGTAGTCGCGGACGGGAGTCCGCGCAAATCATTCCCCTGCAACGGTTCATGTCGTCACAGCGTGCGCCATGAAGTTCGGTGGATTCTCTCCCTGCTTGTGCTGACATCCATCGCAGCAAGCGGCGCAGAAATTGAACTGACCCTACAAACGCGCGACCCCGCCACCAGCAAGATCCGGCTCGCGTCCGAGAAGATAGACCCGAAACGCGTGGGCGTCATCGCCGTGGATGTCTGGAATTATCATTGGTGCAAGACAGCCACCATGCGGGTTGACGTGATCGTTCCGCGGATGAATAAGGCGCTCGAAGCAGCCCGCGCTCTGGGCATGACGGTCATGTTGTGCCCCAGCGACGTGGTGGACAACTACGTCGGGTATCCGCAGCGCGAAGCCATCTTCGCCCTGCCGCAATTTCCCGTGCCATCCGTCGTGAATGTCACGTGCCCGCCGGTGCCGGATGCTGGGGGCTGCGCCTGCGGCAACGAGCGATGCGGTGGGAACTTCGGTTGGGACGGCATGCACCCGGCGCTCCGCATAGGTGAAGCGGACCTGATGCCCGACACGCAGGCGGAGGTGTACGCGATTTGCAAGAAACACGGACTGACGCATCTGATTTACGTTGGATTTCACACCCAGGTCTGTCTACTTGGCAAGCCGATGGGTTTGAAGGCCATGAAATCGGCAGGCTTGAATTGCGTTCTCGCGCGCGACATGACCGACGCACATCCCGGCTATGATCCCGCGCGAAACTTCACTCCTGACCTAAACACCGGGCAGGTCGTGGAACACTTTGAGAAGCACCTCGCGGCGACGATCAGTTTCCAAGAGGAATTGACCAAGCTGGGAAAATGGGATCCGAACTGGGTGGTCGACCCGGTCCGCATCGCTCCGTGGGGCACGCCGATGCGTCCGCATCTTTTTGAGCAGCCCATCACCGTGACGCTCGCCACACCTCTCCAGTTGGGCGCGGAAATCCGCTACACGCTCGACGGAACACAGCCGTCAGTCCACTCGACGCTCTATACGAAGCCATTGGTGATTATGAACACCGCGCATCTGCGAACCGCAGCCTTTCGCGATGGGCGGGCGGTCTGCCTGGAATCCGAGGGATCTTTTGCGCGGATGGGATCGATGCCGCCGGCGCCGGATATTCACATCGGTGATTTGAAGCCGATTCGGAACGTCGGTTTTGGCCACACCTACGGCGGAGACGTGCGCTACTCCGGCAACACCCAGGCGCCGCAGAAGAACAAGTCGAACCAGGGCCAGGAGTTGAAGATCAATCGCCAGACCTACCAACGAGGCTTGGGCGTACATGCTCCGTGCGCACTGATGTATGAGATCAAACCGGAGTACAAACGCTTCGTTGCACTGGCCGGCGCGGATGAGAACTTGGTCAAGATCAGCAACGGCTCGAACCTTGCGAAGTATCCAAGCATAGTCTTCAAAGTGTTCATTGATGGCAAGGAAGCTGCCGCCAGTCCTGTCATGCGGCTGATGTCGTCCGCGTGGCGGTTCGACATCGAAATTCCCGACGGCGCCAGGACGATCAGTCTTGTGGCAATGGATGCCGGTGACGGTTCGAGGGAGGATTTTGCAGATTGGGCAAACGCCGGGTTTATCGTCCGGAGTTTTTGACTGCCCAAGATATCAATGGCAGCGATTGACGCCACTGTTGGCGACGGAGAGGTCGGGGCTAACGAAAGGAATGCCAAGTTCCAGGCCGCGGAGAATCAGCAGGCCAGCCATCAGGAGAACCGCGGCGCGCGTGATGCTGCCGAATGGAAGGCGGAACGGAATTGAGAGACGGTGACCAGCCATGTGAATGCTCATCATCATTGGCCAGGTGCCAAGACCGAAACACACCATGTACGCTGCGCCGGATAGAGGATGCCCTGTAGCCGTAGCTCCGACGGCTGCAATATAAACAAGGCCACAAGGGAACAGACCATTAAGCCCATCACAGCCTGTGAGACGAGCGAGTTCCGGTCCAACCGCGCGCGCATGAAGCGTTGCAGAAGACTGACCCACTTCCAAACCGGCGCGGCGAGCGAGACCCGGGATGCGGCCAGCAAACCTACGAGCAACCCAACCCCCAGCACAATCGAGAGCCAGCGTTAAAAACCAGTTGGAACGAAGACATGGCCAAGAAATCCCAACATGAGTCCGAGCAGGCAGGAGGATGCCACTCAGCTGAGGTGGTAGAAGTCGCGGCCGGTGGACTCGCGCTCCGTCGCCGCCCGCCCTCTCGCCTTCGACAACGCCAGAACCAGCGGCCCGCACATGGCCGCGCAATGCAGGCTTCCGGCGAGTCCAAGCAGGAATGCGGTCCAGAGTTCGATTCCTCCCGCTGGCACCACCTTCTATTACAACAGGTTACGCGATAAAGTCGGAAAACTAAGCCCCCTAACTAAGCCCTTGCCAGTGATGTTTATGGTGTCAGCCGTGTGTTTTTCAGACGGCGGGAAGGGCGGCGGTGGCGGT
>SIBK01000044.1 GCA_009695205.1 Pedosphaera sp.
TGGCTTGGCTCATGGCTTGGCTCATGGCTTGGCTCATGGCTTGGCTCATGGCTTGGCTCATGGCTTGGCTCATGGCTTGGCTCATGGCTTGGCTCATGGCTTGGCTCATGGCTTGGCTCATGGCTTGGCTCATGCGCCGATTTCGGAGATGGCTCCGGAGCGGCGGGGGACAAGTCCTCGGGATTTTCGCCCATGAAACGGGGGAATCAGCCGGCCCAAAAACGGGAGCGGCGGTCAGCGACCGCCGTTTCGCCGGGCCCGGGGAGAAAGCGTGTAGACCTATTTTGACTGCGCAATCGAGTCTGTGGGACGTTGGGGAGCGGGAGGTGTCGTCGTCGGACGGGCTTCCTCGTCGAACGCCCGTTGTACCTCGTCCTGGACATCGCGGGAGGCTTTCTTGAATTCCTTGATGCCCGTGCCAACACCCTTCATAAGCTCAGGCACTTTCTTAGCTCCAAACAGCACCAAAACAACGATGGCGATCCACATGATCTCGGTGCCACCGATTCCGGCTAACACCGGCGAGAGTTGAGAAATAGTCGTCATTCTTGAATGAACGTAGAGACGCGCCGGAGGTTGCACAAGTGGGAATTGAAGGGTGCGTTTAGGGTGGGAAATTTCGAGACTTTCGGTCATTGATCTGTTGTCGTTCGTCGTCGCATCCGTCGTATGCCTATCTTTCCCGCTGTCACTGTATCCCTTGTGCCACAGGCGCGCGGTGGCCCGTTTGTGCTTTGGGACGATCTGCCCACGGCCTGTGCGAGGGCGGCGGCGATGGGATTCGCGGCCGTTGAAATCTTTCCAGCGCATCCGGATGAAATCGACGGCCATGCACTGCGTGAACTCCTGCGGAGACATGGTCTGCGACTGGCGGCGATGGGCACCGGTGCGGGTTGGGTGGTCCGCAAGCTGTCGCTAACGGATCCGGATCCGCACGTCCGCCTCTGTGCCTCGGATTTCATCGGCTCCGTCATTGATTTTGCGGGAGGCTTTGGAGCGCCGGCGATTATTGGATCTATGCAAGGGCGATGGGGAGGGGAGGTCTCTCGCGAACAGGCGATGGCGTGGCTGAAGGAGGGGTTGGATCAATTGGGGCCTCGCGCGCATGCCTTGGAGGTTCCCTTGCTTGTCGAACCATTGAATCGTTATGAAACGAATCTTCTCAACAACGTCGACGATTCGGTTGCCTTTCTCGGCACGCTGCAAACCAAGAATGTGAAACTACTGTGCGACCTGTTTCACATGAATATCGAAGAATCCGATATTGCGGCTGCGCTGCGTCGCGGCGGCCGACATGTCGGCCATATTCATTACGCCGACAGCAATCGACGTGCCATCGGCTTTGGGCACACACCCGTGGGTCCGATTGTTTCGGCCCTGAGAACCATTCAGTATTCGGGATTTGTTTCTGCGGAAGTATTGCCTATGCCCGATGACGAGACGGCTGGCAGGCAGACGATGCGCGCATTTCGTGAAGCGTTTGGCACTTGATGTCGGGAACGGGATCACGGCGGTGTGGGGCGCGCCCCTCGCAGCACGAGAGAATTCCCGGCCGGTCCGATTTCGGTCCGATTTTGAGTGATGATAAGGGTCTTTGAGCGCAAAAAGCGGCTTTGGCTGCTGGCTGCGGTGGTTACTTCGTGTCAATACCAGCGGAGTCGGAACCAGGGGAATACCACCTCGGTGATCACGATCACTAGAAACACCAGGCTGACCGTTCCATTCAGCTTGAAAAAAGCGGTGTTGATCGAGCGCACGTCCCGCCTTCGTGCCAGCAAATGCTCCATCATCAGCAGCGCGAGAATCACCATCAGCCCCATCCAATAGGCGAGTCGAAACTGGTTCAACAAGCCGAAGACAACCAGCACAGACCACATGAATAAATGGGCGAGAAACGCGACGGCGAGCGCATTTCCAGGTCCCCACCGAACCACCAGTGAATGAAGCTTCTCTCGCCGGTCAAATTCGTAGTCTTGCGTCGCGTAGACGATGTCGAAACCGACGAGCCAGAGCACTACCGCGAGGGCAAGAACCAGCGGCACCCAGACGCTATGGCGAAGATCCAGCAGGCCCTCCGGACGCGGCATGAACTCCACTCTGCCTTGAACCGCGATCCACGCTCCCAACGGAGCCATGGCAAGTGCAATGCCCAGCCAGATATGGGTGAAATCGGTGAAGCGCTTGGTTAGCGAGTAGAAGCAGACAAGAAACAATGCCACGGGCGAGAGACGTAAGCACAGGGGATTGAGGGCGCTCGCAGCAGCGACCAACCCCGTGCCGGCCAGCAGACAGAGCACCCAAGCGCTGATGACGGAGATTTCCCCTCGAGGCAGATGCCGGCCGGCGGTACGCGGATTCCGGGCATCGAACCGGCGGTCCACAATCCGATTGAACGCCATTGCGCAGGTGCGAGCGGAGAACATGGCTGCCACGATCAGCAGAAACGTGTGCCACCCCGGCCAGCCCTGTGTATCCCGCGCGGCCACCACCATCGCAGCCAGAGCAAACGGCAAGGCGAAGACCGTATGGCTTAGCTTCACGAACGAAGACCACTTGAAGAGGAGGCGAAACATGGGGAATGAGTGCGAGTGAGCGCTGAACCTCCGCTACTCGGGTTCCTCTTGCCACCGAACCTGTAATGAATGTGCGATTTCAAGGTGGTCGAGGACACGGGCAACGACCGTATCCACGACCTGCTCCACGGTTTTGGGCCGGTTATAAAAGCCAGGGTTTGCGGGGAGTATGATCGCGCCTGTTTGGATCAGAAGCTCAAAATTCTTCACGTGCACCAAACTCATCGGCGTTTCGCGGGGTACCAGAATCAACTTGCGTCGCTCCTTTAAGACGACGTCGGCGCAGCGGAGGAGCGAATCAGAGCTCAATCCGTGTGCGATCCGGCCCAGTGTCCCCATCGAGCAGGGAATCACCACCATGGCGTCGGGCGGATTGGATCCACTTGCGAATGGAAGGTTCATCGATCGCAGCCCATGAATCTGCGCGTTTTCCGGCAACCGCAGTCCCTCCGGCAATTCCTGGGCGAGCACGGCGGGGGCGTACTGACTCAGGATCACGTGCACCTCATGCCGGCTGGTATCCAGATTATCGAGCAGGCGCTGGGCATACAGCGATCCGCTGGCACCGGTGATGGCAATGAGCAACCGCATGATATGTCAGGATGGCTCAAACTGTCGGTAACACCAAACTCTGACGTTAAAAAATCGTCCTAGCCGCATCGGCATTCGTTATCGGTATTGGCTTGCTGCTGCGCCGACGCAGCAAGAAAAGCGCCTAGCCGGCTTTGGTTCCCTGGATTGTCAGGGAGCAAGGAAACGGAGTAGTTGCTCAGCGTCCAGAGCATCTCTGTCGCCGCGTTCGCCCACTTCGGGCCGCGCGGTCCTTCCCCGGTTCGCAGAAATTCGCCATGCTGATACCGTGTCCACGGTACTTCTGCCAACTTACACTCCGGCGTTGTTCTTAATCGCGGTACGCGAGGCGGTGCGCCGCCTCCGCGCGGGAGAGGTCGTCGCGCTGCCGACCGAAACCGTCTATGGGCTAGCGGCGAATGCGCTGGACGAAGATGCTGTGCGTCGGATTTTCGCCATCAAAGGTCGGCCAGCCCACAACCCGGTCATCGTGCATGTGGCTTCGCTGGCCCAAGCCCGCGAATGCGCCAGTTCCTGGCCTCCCATGGCGGACGTTCTGGCTGCAGCGTTTTGGCCCGGCCCGCTCACGGTAATCGTGCCACGAAGCCACCGAATTCCCGACGCCGTCACCGCGGGCGGAGACACGGTTGCCATTCGATGGCCACAGCATCCATTCATGCAGGCCGTCATCCGTGAATGTGGATTCCCCTTGGCGGCACCCAGCGCGAATCTGTCGAATCAACTGTCACCCACCGGCGCGCATCACGTGCAGGGACAACTGGGGGACGTGTTAGGCTGCATCGTTGATGGAGGACAGTGCCAGGTGGGCATTGAATCGACGGTGGTGGATATCACTGGTGAACGACCGCACGTCTTGCGACCGGGCATGATCTCCGAGGCCGCGATCCGCGCTGTCGTAAAATCTGATAAAACGGCAGACGGTTCCGGATCTCAGCGGATTTCCAGAGGTCCGGTGCGCAGTCCAGGAATGTTGCAGCGCCATTATTCGCCCAAGGCAACGCTGCGAGTTCTAACATGGAAAGATGAGGCCGACCTCGCACAACAACTTCTCGCTGTGACGGACCCTGCCGGGGGTTCAATGGACTCCTCGTTTTCGGATCTTCAGGTTCTTGCCCATTCCGTCATTCCATTGGGAGGCCGCTTCCCGAACATTAGTGTCATTCCGCACGATGCGGAGGCATTTGCGCGAGCCCTCTACGGGGAGCTACATCGATGCGACGAGGCAGGCGCCCGTTGGATTATAGTGGAGGCACCGCCGGCCACCCCGGAATGGGCTGGAATTGTTGACCGACTACGACGGGCCGCGGCCTGAACCTGGGAACCATCCATAGAGGAGTATGACGACCAGGAACATAAGCAAGACGGAATCCGCGGTGTATCACTGCGTCTCGCGAATCGTCGTCGTCGGCCAGAGGCTCCTGGACGCTCTGGGCTGAGTGGTTTACGAGTGGACGCGATTGGATGACGGTGAAGAACCTATGGGCACCCTCCCAGGCTCGAAGCCGATCTCATGGCATCTATCAACTCCACTCTCTTGAATCGGGTTCAACTCGCCGGGCTTGTCCGGCGTTGGCAAGGCGTGCAAGGTGTCCTGCCATGAAGCCCGCGGCCGCCATTCAACTCGGCGTGTGTGCCATCGCCATTGGGCTCGGGCTATCTGTGAGCTGGCTCCCGGCGCCGCTGCCGTCGGACGCCCCGGTCACCCCGTTCTCCGCCGAGCGCGCCTGGCAACACGCCAGCGCCATCGCCCGACAGCCGCACCCCGCTGCTTCGGAGGAGAATCGGCGGGTCCGGGCTTACCTTTGCAAATCGATGACCGAACTTGGGCTCGCTGTCCGCGAGTTGCCCGGCAAGCAGGAAGGGACCGAACTTGGGAATCTCTATGCCGAACTCCCCGTAACCGCCGGCGGCCAGCCGGCCATCCTCCTGGTGTCCCACTACGACTCCGTGTCGGCCGGGCCGGGGGCGGCCGATTGCGCCAGTGGCGTCGCGGCGCTGCTGGAAAACGTGCGCGCCGTGCGCGCTAGCGGTTCGCTGCGCAACGGCATCGCGGTCCTGTTCACCGACGGCGAGGAAAACGGGTTGCTCGGTGCCCGGGCCTTCACCGCGGACCAACCCGAATTGTGGCGGGATGTCCGCGTGGTGCTGAATCTGGAAGCGCGCGGCAATCGCGGTCCGGTGATGATGTTCGAGACGAGTCCCGGCGCCCGCCGGCTGATCGCCCGGCTCAGCAAGAGTTGTCTCTATCCGGTGGCCTGTTCGTTCTCCCGTGAGATCTATCGACGGATGCCTAACGACACCGAGTTCCTCAAAGCCGGGCGGGCGGGGATGAACTTTGCCTTCGTTGGGGGGGGGCTTGAATACTACCACACCGCCCAGGACACTCCGGAGAACCTGAGCCGGCGCACCTTGCAGCACTACGGCTCTTAACTCCTACCGTTGACCGTGGCCTTGGGCCAGGCGGCTCCGGCAGAACTGGAGGGATTACAAGACGCCGGGGAGGCGACCTTTTTCCCGATGTGGCGTGGAGTCCTCGTTCACTACCCTCAAGGGCTGGCGAACGCGCTCGCCTGGCTGACACCGGCCCTGTTCGTGGTTGTGGTTTGGCACCACCCTGTTCGCTTCCTCCAGGCCGGGTTCTCGGAAGCCTCGGCGTTGCAGTCCTGTCGATGCTGCTGGCAGCGGAGCTCGGCATCCTCGGGCTGGCGTTGCTGGCCTGAGCGCATGTCACCCAGGGTTTCGGTCCGTTTGTCGTCGGGTTGCCCTTCGAGCAAGGCTACGCGGTAATCCTGGTGGGCTTGGCCGTGTTGTTGGCCTTGGGGTTAAACCTGTGGCTGCTTCGCCGGCTCAGCCCCGAGGAGAAGCTAGTCGGCGCGCACGCCCCCTGGCTCGTGTTGACGCTGATGGCTGGCTGGCTGGTACCCGGGGCAGCCTATGGATACTTGAAACGCCTGCCAAGCTGGAGATCCACTATTAGGGTGCGACCCTACGACCCTATTGCAACTGAGGACCGACACGTTCAATCGGTGATTACGAAGAAATCGTTCGTGTCCTCCGATCCGACACAAACCAACGGCCCCACCGTGACCATCCTTCTGCCTTACCCAGGGCTGACAGTTGCTGTCGGAGGGAAAGATATTCATTCGGTGAGATAAGGATTTCGGCGTTGTTCTCGGTGAGACGTTTCCCGCCGACGGTCTCTGCCAAAGTGGGCAGCCACTCCAGCGCGGGTTGGGCTAAAAAGGGAATTGTCCAAACGGAGAGGGTATTCGTGCGGGTCATTGAAACGAAGCGACGAATGTTTCCCGAAATGACCGTGTCGGCACTGCCGTTAGGCATCGAACTGAACGGCTCAGATAACGGAAGGCCGATGGCACCGTCCTATAGGCGCACCATGCCGTCCCAGCTTACTGTCAAGATTTCTGCTTGATTTGACACGTATGCGGCGAAGCTGATCAGCCCGTCGTGCCGCAGCGTGTCGGTCAAAAGAACACCCGTTTTTGCATCCCATAGACACGCGGTGCCATCGTGTGAGCAGAACAAAATGCGACTTCCGTCCGCATTGAATGCTGCATGTAGAACGGTCTCCAGATGCCGGACCATTAGCCGAGACCCGCTGGAATTGGAAAGACTCCAGATGCGGACACCTCCGTCGAATCCAGCCGTTAACACCTCCCCTCCATTGGGACTAAACTGCACAGAACTGACCGGTGCAGAATGTAGAAATGGAGTGCCAACAAACACACCCGTTGCGGAGTCGAGCACCCGGGCTGTGTTGTCGTGACTAACGGTGGCAATGAGGCGGCCATCGCCACTGAACACGGTGTCGTACAACCGGTTCTTTGCTGTCGCGAACGCGGGTCCCGATAACAGCCGCCTTTATTCAATCTTCCATTGAATTACAGTTCCCGCGGAATCCGCGGTTAGGAGTCGTGGTTGATCTTGGCAGAATTGGATCGAAGCGATGCTTGCGGTATGATGAAGGAAACCTTTCAGAAGACGCCCCAATGAATAATCGAAGCCGTAAACAATTCCGTCTGTTCCTGCCAACGCCAGCCATCTTCGCGCCTCATTCGATTTTGCTCGAACGATACCAACACCCAGGTCTGCCATAACTCGTATCTGCTTTCCTGTGTTCGTGTCCCACTCACGGACAATTCCGGCCGAGGACGCCGTAACCAACGGGCCACCGTCCAGGCTTAGTCCAAAATTAATCACCGTGTTCGTCTCTAAGATCTAAATCGGAAGCGCACGACCCGGTAGGGTATCCCCAATCTGGGCGCTGCCCCTAAGCGAAACCGTCAATGCGCGTTATCTATCGGGACTGAATTCAGCGGCACTGACCCACGAAGGTAGTCGAAATGGCTCGATTAACGGAGTGGCGGTGCCCAGGTCCCAGATGTGGACCGAGCCGTCCTGACCGGAACTGATGATACTTCGCCCATCTGGGTTGGAGTTCACCGCATAGATTTCGCCGAATTGTCCTTGCGCCTGCAACGTATAATGTGTTATGACATTTCCGTTCGGCGTGCCCCATATTGTCAAGATGCCACGCTCATTGCCGGTCACAAATCGGGAGCCGTATATACTAAAGTAAATGGCTACTGGATTGAAGTCAACATCTAACCAAGCGAAGCGGAGTTTGCCCGTCCCACGGTCCCACACTCGAGCTTTAAGGTCGTAGCAGCTCGTCAAGATCGTACTGCCATCTGAACTCATTTCGACGTAAGTGATTCCTGCCGGATGCCGAAGAGAAAGTCCCGACAATTGACCGGTTGTTAAATTCCACGACCGCACGGTACCGCCCATCGATCCCGTCAAAAGGGGTGGATTCGTCCGGGCTAAACACGACGCACCGAACTTGCCGGAGTGCTCTCGTAATTCGTGGACTAACTCAAATCGCTCCGCGTCAAAAACTCGAATGTTTCCATTAGTGCCACCGACAATCATCCACAGTCCATTGGGGGTGAACGTGGCGATATTGGCTGATTCGATTGGCAGATACGCAACTAAATCACCGGTTCGGGCATCCCATACTCGGGCGAATCGTTCGTGCGCCATTGTCAAGAGATAGCGTCCGTCCCGGCTGATGGAGGCGCTTTTGACAGGATTGGTGTGGATCAAGGGATGGGTTACGGGCACTCCGTTCAAGACGTTCCAAACACGCGCAGCCGTTCCTTTAAACCAAGTCACGATTCGAGTGCCCTTCGAGCCAAACGTTGCGGAGGCGATATCCGATCCATCGTCCATTGATGGGACTGTTGGAATCCCAAAATTGCGAAACGTGATGGTGGAAACCAATCGTGAAACAGCGACTTGGTTTGAAGGATTTGCTCGGACGGCGAGAGCCAACTGCGCTAAGCCATCGGTGGGACGTCTTTCTTTGAGTGACTGTTGCGCTTGATTGATTCGAAATTTCGCAACCAATCCATCCAGATCTCGATTAGATGCCTCTGCACGTTTGCGTTGATGTTCGGTTGCAAGCCACTGGGGTGTAAACGCGATCCCACCCGCCACGACGCTAACAACTATGGCGCTGATGGCTCCCGTGATCAAACGATTCCGATAGGCCCACTGGATGGCCTTTTCGAGAAGGCCGACGCGCCGGGCGTGAATGGGGCGGCCTTGCGACCATCGCTGCAAATCGAGAGCCATTTCCTCTGCATTTCTGTACCGCTGCACCGGTTGCTTGGCGTGGCACTTAAGGCAGATGGTCTCCAGGTCGGGATTCACGCTGGCGTTCAATAGACGCGGAGGCGGAGAATCGGTGTGTAAGACCGCTTCGAACGTCTCCTGCACCGTGTCGGCGACAAAAGGCGGGCGACCCGTTAGCAAATGATAAAGTACCGCACCCAAGGAATAGACGTGCTGCTGGGGCCCACAGAACCAAACTTGGAAGAGATTTGCTCGGGTGGAATATAGTTCGGTGAGCCCAGTGTCTGGCCCGTCTGTGTCAGACTGCCATCGTGATCCAGCCGTTTGGCCAAGCCGAAATCGGTTATTCAAGGCCGGCCGAAGGCGTCGAATAAGATATTCGAAGGCTTGAGATCGCGATGAATGATATTTTGTGTGTGCGCAAAATGGATAGCCTCCGAGAGCGTTTGGACCATCTGCGCAGCGTCGCGTGCGGTCGGACGCCGTTCGCGTATCATCGCAGCGAGCGTGGGTCCTTCGACCAATTCTATCGAAAAATAGAACTTTCCCTCGTATTTGCCAACCTCGTATAGGGCTACGATGTTCGGATGTTGAAGCCGCGCAGCGGCGCGTGCCTCTCCGTAAAATCGCTCACGTGCCTGGCTATCCGCAAAGGTCGCGCTTGCACAAACCTTCACAGCGACAATTCAGTCGAGACTGCTTTGCGGTGTGCGAAAGGCGCACACCCATGGCACCGCGGCCTATTTCTTCAATTAGTTCGTAGTCGCCAAAATACCGGATCACTCGCCCGATACTCACATCCTCGGAGGGCGAAAGTTCGATCGACAAGGTCACGCGTCGGGCCAAACACCTCACGCACAGCCCGCGCGAAGCGTCCGAGCTCAGAACAGCGTTGCATTCGGACAGATGCGTTTCACAGGCATGGTTTCAGTACAGAATCAGCTGAACGGACGGGGCACAGCAAGGCCGGAGGGGTTGCCCTCCGGCCGCGGTGCATAGCGCAGACATTTCAGTTATATTCCAAAGAAGCAATCGAAGAGGCACGTGCCCAAACCGCTCCGCGCAGCACGTTCCACTTTTTCCGACTTTCCTCACGGTGTCAACTTACGGGCGCGGAAGAACTCTTTCTCACCGGGACGAGCCAGAAAGAACCATCGTATGTATTCATTATTGCCCGTAAATGGGACACCGGCATCGGACCAATTCACAAAGTCGGGGGAACGTTCGAGCTGATACCTTTGATCACTCTTCGCAAACAGTTCCACTTCAACGGTGGTATAAATATGCAAGAAACTATCCGGATCACCAGGTTGGTAGAGGTTCAGGTCGATGTTGCCCGTGCGTGGTGAGTATTCCGGATTACCCTGGACCCGAATATGGTAACGTCGATGGGCTTCTGCATTGAACTTCACGTGTGAGGTCCACAGGCCGTTGAATCTCATGTTGCTGGTGATCGGGATTTGCGCTGTCTCAGACGGCCCTGTGGAGATACTCGGGAATGTGGAGAACTCGCTGTTGAGCGTGTCCATGTTCACCGGACCGCCCATCGGCGCGGTCCAACTCCACCAGACGCTGCCGGAACTGTTGTTGTTATTGACGATCCCATGTGCCTGGAAACCGGTCAGTTCATGGGCCGCTTCGAAGGCAGCGGTTCCAACCACTGTTGGCAAGTTTGAGTTCGGTTTAAAATGCAGATTCAACGCGACGGGCCACGGGATTGGATACTGAACGGCACCGCGAGCTGGATCTGATACACCGTTCCAACAACGACTTGATTGCTGACGATTGAAAGGGATTGTCCCTCGGCATTATACGTGGCCATCCGTACTAGCAAGAGGTTGTCAATGCTGCTCCCGACGTAGACACGGACCGAGGTGTAGGCTTCGCTACCGAGGTTGTCGATTGTTACGACACCATTGGTGGGTGCTGTCCACGTCCACCAGAGTTCTCCTCGATCCGTGGTTCCGGATCCGGTCGTATGCAATCCAGTCAAGAACTGTTTTTCGCTGAACTTGGCTCCGCCCTGTACCGGGGTAGCGTTGAGTGGGTGGCTCTGTTGTCCACGCACAGCTGCAAGCGCACCTGTAAGGAAATACATATGAACCAATGTTTTGAATTGTTTCATAATTGTTGATGAATGGTATTTATTGTTCCTTCAAGCCTCCGTGACCCGCTTTCATGCCGGTGCCATCCGAGGCTCTCTCCTCCTTCTATTGAGAATCTGGGAATTTGTTACACGTGCCCAGTTCAACGTCAGACGATCCCGCGATCGTGGTACTTGACGGAGCCGCCTGTTTGAGGGGCCTGAACCTGCAAAGCCTCGCGTTTGCAGCAGGACAAAGCCGCTGATTCGCCGGAGCGGAATCCATCAGATTCCACGAACCGGATAAACCAAATCACGGAGCCGGGATGTTCGAGACTAGGCAGCCAAGACCTGGAGAAGGTAGCGAAGAGCCCCTTCACTCATGCCCAGGGTCTTTGAAAGTTCCGCGTAATTTGAAAGAGTTCTGTCTCCAGCAAGAAAATCCTGCATTTTCTCGAAGTCATCTCCTTTGCCAAGTGCCCGCATCTCCTGTTCGAGACGATGCCAAACTCGCTCGAGGAGCGATACAGCCCAGCGTCGTTCAAAGATTTTGTCCGCGCTGGATTCTTCCGCGGGTTCGAGGCGGTAACGGCTCTCCGCGTCGCCGGCATCAATGAAAACGTGTTGGATGCCACCCCCCCGCTTTATTGCGTTGGCTCTTATGTGTTCTTGTCCAGTAAAGTGAATAAAGGATCTCAGAAGGTAGGATCGAAACTTGCCGGCGTTCCGGTCAGCGCGTGCGATGAGCTTCGTTTCGAGGAGGTGGGCAAAGAAACCTTGGGTCAAGTCTTTGGCCGCTTCAACATCGTTTCTGCGTCGTCGAGCGAAAGCGTACAAAGGATACCAGTAAAGCTTGCAGAGTTTATCGTGGGCAGCGTCTGCATCTGCGCCGCCGTCCGCTCCAGCCAAACGCACCACACTCCATAGTGTCGTTGCAAGCACGGGAGATCCCGGCTCGGCATCCTGGATTTCATCGAGTGGAGTAATTCAGGGTTCAGAATGTCTCTTTAAGAGGTCGATTGGCAAGGTTAACGACTGCGACAGATGAGCGATGGAGTGGTTCTGGGTTCGAAGGACTTCGTGAAAGCTTAGTTGGAGGCCGTGGAAAAGAGCACGAGAGAATCATTTTCGATGGGGATCGACCCGGGAACCACTTGCACTTTACTTGCACATCTTCGCCTTCGCATTCGGCGTCGAGCCACACCGCTCGTTTCGCAGCGGGCTTGCTCAGGGCAAACCGGAACACCGGTTCTTCGCGAAATGGATTCATGGTTGGAAATTGAGGCGGTTTGAATACCTGCCATTGTCGACTCTGGGCTGAGGTGATATTTTCCAAATCATGAGCGATCTGGAGAAATTGCTGACGAAGGCCGTCCTCGTGGCCCGCCAGTTTGGGGCCAAACGGCTGCTCCTCTTTGGCAGCGGCTTGGAAAACCCAGCGGCGGCGCGGGACCTGGACCTGGCCTGCGCGGGCGTTCCTGGCTGGAAGCTCTTCGAGTTGGCGTCTGCACTGGAGGAAACTCTGGGTGTCCCGCTCGACTTGGTGCCGCTCGACCCACCGACGCCTTTCACGCGGCTCATCGAAAAGCGGGCCCGCGTGCTCTTGTGACGGCCGAGGAACTGAAAGCCGAGATCGCGATCGAGTTCGACGCGTTGCAACAAGTCGTCCATGAACTCGAATCTCTGCGGCGGGATGTGGCGGGTCGTGAGCCGACGGTGCGCGAGAAAACGGCGGCGGCGGCCTTCCTCGCGCAGTTCTACTCGGGCATCGAAAATATTCTGAAACGGCTGAGCCGGTTTCATGGCGTCGAACTGCCCGCGGGCGAGAACTGGCACTTGGACTTGTTCAAACGGTTCTGCCCGCCCGCGCAACCGCCGCTGCCCATGTTGTTTGATGAGGCGCTGGCCCGCCAACTTGGTGCCTTCCGCCGGTTTCGGCACGTCGTCCATCACGGCTATGGATTTCAAATCGAGTGGGACCGGATGCAGGCAGGACTGGAACAGGTGAGTGCGATCCTCGCGATGTTCCGTGAACTTGTGGCGGCTCACGTAAAGATGCCCTGACTCACCATGTATGGGTTGCCGAGGATGGGCCGAGTCTGTGTCGAATGTTCAATCAGGCCAGAATAAATTTCGGGTGCACAAATCCCTGGACGGAGCCACGCAGGAGGAAAAGGGAGGAGGTGCGCCTGCCGAACCGCTCAAGCTCGATCCGTACGCTTGGCAAGCCTACTGCCACGGTATATTCGAGTTGCCAATCGCTGCTTGAATACTAATTTGCCACCCGCACCCACAACTGTCCGGAATCAAAGTCTTAGAACGTATTCAGTTTCAACAGGTTTTGAGCCGTTCGAGTTATCGGACACTACGCGGTCACGGAACGGTCACCGATCGGAACCACTGCTCTGCCTCGGCGTTCGGTGTCGGATCAAAGAAAAGCAGAATACCGTCCGGATCGGTGATTTCGAACTCAGGCCCGTCGGTCCATGAATCCACAACGGCTCCGCGGTCGAGCCGGAAACGCTGATCCTGAGAACCAATGAACTGAAACAAGTTTTCGGAGGGATTCCTCGGATAGTTCAGGAAACGGACCGCCTGCGGCCAATCCCCGGATTGAGCTCTCAGTACAATTCCTTCAACGCCCGCAACGACGAGCTGCCCACTGTGGGTCGCGGCGGCGTATAGGGACTTCCCAGTCGGGATCTCCAACGCCGACCACGTCACACCCGAGTCGAAACTCGCCAGCACAATCCCCTGCACTCCGACGGCGTAGAGCGTGTTATTTACGCGAACGACATCATTGAGCCAGAGGGGGGTTCCGCTGACTCGGGCAGTCCAGATGGCAGCGTCCGTGCTGGTCAGGATTCTCCCGCCTTGCCCCACGGCCACCAGTTGATCTCCGACCCATCGAATTCGATAGATCCATTCTATTCCACTTGGGGAACGATCCACCCACTTCACGCCGTCCGTGCTTGTAACGACAACACCTCCGTCGCCGACCGCAACAAATCCCCCTGGAAAGGCGACAACGGAACTTAGAAAGGTCCGTCGGGGAGTATTTCGGATCGTCCATTGGTTCGTGCCGGTGGGACTTGTGAGGATCGTTCCCCCGGCACCCGTGATCACAAAAAGGCCAGTTGTCGCGCAAACGCCCTGATAATTGGTGAGCACTGGGAGCGTAGGCGCCTTGTTCCAGTCCAGGCCGAACGTATTCACCAAGTTTGTGACAACCACCGGGACGAAGTTCGTGGGTTGACCGGGACCTGGCGAGACGGGAACAAGATTGGTCCTCACGACGGGTTGATAGCCCACGGTGGAATAGGCGAGATTGCCTCCGCTTCCGACGGCCACCAGGAGGGAGTCGTGACCGCCAACACCGAGAAACACGGGCGGCGAACCCAAATAATCGGGTGCTGCGGCGGACTGCCAGGTCCGGCCGTCGTCGCTTTCCAGCAGCGTCGCACCTTCGCCAACGGCGGAATAGAAGGTATTGGTCGTTGCATTGGTGGTGAACTGGATGGATCCCTGGACGAAGATGGGGGTGATGTTCGTACCGAAGGCGCTGCGAGCCGCCAGGTCAAAAAGCCAGGGCCGCTCTTCGGGAAAATCCGAGACCCAGTTGAACCCGAATCCGCTGCGGCAGCCGCGATACAAGGCACCGGTCCGGCCGCCCAAAATCATCTCGGTCCCTTTCCAGAGCAGCGCGAGGTACGGGATGCCGAATGCAGGACGCGCGGTTCGGTTGGTGTTCAATTCGTCGTTCCAAACGGGAGGGAAATACAACCGAAGAGCGTTGTCGCCCGCGATCAGCATGCCTTGGGGAGCGTTGTCGATCGCCGCGGCGTTCAGGTGGTTGGTCGTTCCTGTTTTCGAATCGCGCCAGGCGCTTCCTGCCGGATCGCTCAGCAGTGCCCGGCCGTTCTCGCCTACTGCGAGAAAGCCCGTGTCGACCCAGGTGACACGGTTCAAGTGGTTGGTTACAGAAGTTGTTCGACGGATCCAATTCGTGCCATCCGGACTGGTGGCAGCAAACCCGAATTCGCCGACGGCACAAAAAAGTCCCCTCCCCCAGGTCACGCTCCGAAGCCAATTCGTGATACCCGCGGGTTGCCGGGTCCAGGATTGTCCGTTGGGCGTTGTGTACACGGCCCCATGATCCCCCACCGCCACGGCGAGCCCATTGATGCTGACAATGCCTTCGAGCCAGTCGCGGGTGCCTAGGCTTCCGTGATTCAAAGAATCGGGGGTGTCGGCCCAGATGACCACTCCGGCCTCGCCGACTACGACGAGGCGATTGCCCAAGTACGTGACTGCCCGAAGAGCGAGGGGTGTGCCAGTTTCGCGGGCATGCCAGGTTGCCAGATCCCCGCTGGTGAACAATTGACCGTGGTCCGCCACGGCAACGTACACACCGTTGGATCGCCAAGTGAGATCGGCAATATTGTTGCCAAAGGGACGTGGATTCGACCAGTGCCAGCGCAGACTCGCTGCCACCATCATGCCCGAGCCCCACAACACGATGACTCCCATAGCTCCAAACAGCCATCGCCAGACACGGAAGAGCGAGGGCATCAAGTTCATTGGCGACGAAACCTAGTGGGTGTCGTGTGCACTTATCAATGATTGGAATCTTGCGTCACTGCCCAGGGGTGGGACCGCTCCGAGGACTCGCACTCAATTGTCGCGCTCCGTCGAACAGGTATTGGATCCCCGAACCCGCTGTCGTGAGCGTCGCCGCTGCGGCCACCCAAAGCCTCCAGCCCGTGTCCAGCTTGAAGAGAATCCAGAGCACGGTCGCCATCTGGAGAACGGTCGCCACCTTGCCAGCCCACCGCGGACGGATCTCAGCGCGTCCACACGTCATGTAAATGACCAAGGCTCCCGCAAGAAGCAGGAGGTCACGCGACACGATAATCAAGGTTAGCCACCGTGGGATCTTGTCGAAGTGTGGGTGGTCAAGGCTCAGAAGAACCACGGCGGAAACCAGCAGCAGTTTGTCGGCGAGTGGGTCCAAAATAGCTCCGAGCTCGCTCTTCTGGTGAAACCTTCGGGCGACAAATCCGTCGACCCCGTCTAACACGGCGGCAAGGCCAAAGGCAGCCACTGCCAACCACCGGTCCGACTCTAGGCCGGACTCCCTGTACCCGAGTATCTGGTAAACAAAATACGGGATTAAAAGGATCCGTATGATGGTAATCTTGTTCGCCGTCGTCATCGGCAGTCTATTTCTTCTCCGACGCGACCTGGGTCAGTTTGTTCAACTGTTCGACAAACCCGTTACGTTCCTTCAGGAGGGTTTCGTATTCCACGTGAAGTGTGTTGTACTTTTTCCCCAAATCGTTGCGATCCGACGCGATCTTCTTCAGTTGTTCGAGGTTCTCATTCTGCTTTGCGACAGCCGCATTTTGTTCCTTTATCGCCTGGTTGGCGGTATCCAGCGATTGCTTGTAGGCCTGTGCGTCGCGAGAAGAGCGGTTTGCCAGAAGGGTAACCGTGTTGAGCTCCTTTTCCAGCCGGCGAACTTCGGCCCGGTTTGTTCGAATCTGAAGCTCCAGGCCCGTTCGGATCTCGTCCACTCGCGAACTATCGCTCCGCAGGCTCTCAAGGGTGCGCGCATAGTCGTTGGTCATGGACCCAAGGAATTCGATCGTCCGCACCAAGCTGCCATTCTTCTCGTGAACGGCTACCTCGCGTATCCACTGCCAGACCACGAGGCAACACATCGCAATTGCCAGGGCGATCAGCAACTCGACCCCGCTGAACCCTGAGTGGCGCACCCGATCACGGCGAGAGGAGGTGCTCATGAAAAACCGAACCGAAGCGCTCCTACTCTTTCTTCTTCTCTTCTTTCTTCTCTTCTTTCTTCTCTTCTTTCTTCTCTTCTTTTTTGTCCTCTTTCTTCACTTCTTTCTTGTCTTCCGTTTTCACAGCCGGGGAATTCGTACTCGGGGAATTCGTGCTGATCATTGCCAATTGCGCTCCGGTGTTGATATCCACTCCGGGCAAAGCTTCCTGCAGTTTTTTTACGGCTTCCGGCGTCACTTTCGTCTGCCAGAGATACAGACTTCGAAGATGTTTCTTATCCCGCAGATGATCGAGCGCTGCATCGGTGACCGATGTCCCATAGAGGTTAAGGTACATGAGGTTCGGCAAATTCTTAACGTGAGCTACTCCGGCATCCGTGACCGAGGTAAGTTCCAGGCTTAGGACTTGGAGATTCGGCAACGAATCGAGCATAGCCAGGCCTGCATCCGTGACCCGCGTGTTGCCGAGCCGCAATTCCACAAGACTCGGCAACTCCTTGATCGGAGCGATTTGTGCATCGGTGATATTCGTGCCCATTAGCCGGAAATTTGCCTCCGTCCACGGAATGTTTTGCGCCAATGGGCGGACGTTTACCCCGGCCTTTGCGAGGGTTGCGATTGCTGCGGCCTCGCCGGGACCCGGCTTGAAATCCTTTGGCAGGACGGGTTGGGGCACCTTCGGACGCAACGGAGCCGTCGAGGCCGCCGCCGCCGGCTCGTTCGCCGTAATGGCGAGATCGTCGGGCCACTTCGCCCCGGCAGCGATCCAGTCCTTAAACAGCTTCACCGCCGCCTCGCTGAGTCGGTCCCCTTCCGGCGGCATCGTGTCGTCATCCCCCTTCGGAAGCAGAATTCGCCGGACCAGATCGCTTTCGTCCGGTTTGCCCGCAACGATGCTGGCCTTGCCGCTTTTGCCTCCCTTGAACGCGGCCGCCTTGGAATCGAGGCGCATCTTGCCTTTCTGCTTTTCCGGCCCATGGCACTTCACACAGTTGTCGCGAAGGATGGGGAGGATTTCTTTTGCGAAGTCTGGCTCTGCCTTCAGGGCGAGGGGCAGCGCTGTCAGTCCGGCGAGGAACAATCCGAGAGTGTGCTTCATGTGTTCCATTCCAGTCCATTTCGGCGATCAACTCCATTCAAAATTGCACTCCGAATGAAAAATTTGGTTCTGAAGGCCGTTCTGGGCCTAGAATGGCCCGGTGATTTCGCTCGCAGAAAATGCCGGCGCCGCCCCATCCGCCGATCTGGCGGCCGAGGTGGCCCGGATTTTTTCACCTACCGGGCTGTTTTCAAAATCCAAGAATTTCGAGTACAGACCGCAGCAGCAGGAAATGGCCGTGGCCGTGGCGCACGCCCTTGAAGGGCGGCAGCATCTGCTGGTCGAAGCCGGAACCGGCGTTGGCAAAAGCTTCGCGTACCTCGTGCCAGCCATCCTTTTCGCCGTCGCCACAAAACGAAAGGCGGTGATCTGCACGCACACGATCAACCTTCAGGAGCAGCTCGCCGAAAAGGACCTGCCCTTGCTGAAACAAATCCTGCCAGTCGAATTCAACTGCGCAATGTTGAAGGGACGCTCCAACTACCTCTGCACCCGACGGCTCCAAAAAGCCATGCAACAGGCGGATTCGCTCTTCACCTCTCCTGAAGTCGCCGAACTGCGAAAGATTTACGAATGGAGCCAGACGAGCGCGGATGGATCGCTCAGCGACTTCGAGCACGAACCGGATCCAAAAGTGTGGGAACACGTCTGCTCGGAACGAGGGCTGTGCACCCCAAAAAAGTGTGGCCATACCAGTGAATTCGGGAAAACTGGCCGGGTCTGCTTCTTCCAGAAAGCCCGCCAACGGATCCTTGGCACCGATGTCCTCGTGCTCAATCACACCCTCTTCTTCACTCTCCTGAATGGCGTCGATGAGGAATCCTCCGAAGGTATCCTTTTCAAAAACGACTTCGTCATCTTCGACGAAGCCCATACGGTGGAATCGGTGGCCGCCCGACACATCGGAGTTAGCGTCGCGAGCGGCCAGATCCGCTATGCCCTGCAACGACTGTGGAACCCACGCACAGAAAAGGGCCTTCTGGCAACCCTGCGACAGGGCGGAAAAGTAAGCCTCGTCTCAGACCTGCTCAAACAGAGCGATGACTTTTTTGCCACGGTCGAAAGCCGTTGCGATGCATTGGTGACCGAGGCCGCAGACCGAAGCCAGAGTGTGATCGGCGAGAAAACGGGCGCTGAACGGACCGCTCGGGCCGAACGCCGCCCCTGGTCGCAACTGCGGATCCGTCGCCCGGAATTGGTGGAGGATCAAATGACGCTGCCGTTGCTGCGATTGCGTGAAGCGATTGCCGGAATCATTGAGCGGACGGATGACAAGGAGACCGGTGACGAGCTGATGGAATGTAACCGCCGGCTCGGAGACCTGCGGCTCGCCGTTCAGCATTTCCTCAAACAAGAGGTCGAGGATCAGGTGTACTGGGTGGAGCGGACGGGTCGGACGCAGCGCAATCTTTCTCTGAACGCCGCTCCGATCGACGTGGCGGGATTCCTACGCGAACGGCTGTTCGGATCCGAAACGAGTGTGGTGATGACCAGTGCAACGTTGTCAGTCAAGGACGCCACGCGCGTCCTCGCGGCAGCGGACAAGGGGGATGGACCGTCCCGTGCAGATCGATGGGCAACCGCTCGGGCCGGTTCATTACGGGCAGCGCCGGGACTGGGCTATTTTGCTACACGCGTGGGAGGGGAGGATGCGGCGACCCTGCAGGTCGGGTCTCCTTTCGACTACGACCAGCAAATGAAACTATACGTCGCCGGCAAGATGCCCGATCCACGGGACCCCGGATACGAAGATGCGCTGGTAAAGTGGATTGAACACTTCGTCACCCAAACCCACGGGAAGGCGTTCGTCCTCTTCACCAATCTTCGCCTGATGCAACAGGTGGCTGGCCGGATGGAGTCTTTTTTTAATCGACTTGGAATTCAGTGTCTCGTGCAGGGGACCGGAACTCCGCGCTCAACGTTGCTCGAAAAATTCAAAGAGAATATCGATAGTGTGCTCTTCGGGGCAGAAAGCTTCTGGCAGGGAGTGGATGTCCCGGGTGAGGCTCTCAGCAATGTCATCATTACGCGGTTGCCCTTTGCCGTGCCCGATCATCCGTTGACCGAAGCCCGGATCGAACGGATCGAAGCGGCCGGAGGCAATGCCTTCAGCGAGTTCAGTCTACCCGAAGCCATTCTCAAATTTCGGCAGGGCGTGGGCCGCTTGATTCGCAGCCGGACCGACTCGGGTATCGTGGCGGTGCTGGACAACCGGGTGTTGACGAAGCGCTACGGCCAGGCGTTCTTGGATGCTTTACCCCGATGTCCCGTGGAGATTGTTTAGGGGCAAGTGTGTAACATCCCCTTGCGCCCCCGACGGTTTCCAGCAGCTTTAGGGGGATTCTCCATTTTATTCCGATGTCACCCTGATTCAAACAGACGGGCGAATCATTGTTGCGGGCAGCTTCAATGAGGCTGACGGCTCGTCTCGCTTCCGAATCGCCCGATTCCGTCCGGATGGCTCGCTCGATCCGTCGTTTCTCGCATCCGCATGGCTCAGCGCGCCGGCCTATTGTGGGGCCATCCAGACCGATGGGAAAATTCTCGTTGGCGGAGGCTTCACTTTGCTCAATGGTGTCACTTGGAATCGAATCGCGCGATTCAATGCCGACGGAACATTGGACCGTTCTTTTGATCCAGGGGTGGGTCCCAATTCAGATGTCTATTCAATCTTGCCGCGGCCGAATGGTGACATCCTGGTTGGAGGTCCCTTCTCGGTATTTGCCGGCCAGCCCTCGTCGGCCTACCTAGTCCGCCTTTTCAGGGATGGAAGCGTGGATTCGACGTTCACGGGGGGCCCAACTCAACTGTGTTATGTCTCGCCGCTGACAAGGATGGCCGGATCCTGTTTGGAGGCGACTTCACGTCGGTCAAGGGCATTCCGCGTTTTCGGATCACCCGAGTCTCGGCGGATGGGGTTTTGGATGACACGTTCAACTCGGGAGCTGGAGCAAATTCGACGGTTCGGAGCTTGGTTCCACTGGCCGATGGAACCGTCATTGCAGCGGGGAATTTTTCCGTTTTCAACGGTTTTCCGCAGGTCGGAATCGCTCGATTGGCTCGAGATGGGACGTTGGATCCTGCGTTCACTTCCTCGGTTAATGGTGTGGTACATAGAGTTGTGGTTCAATCCGACGGACGGGTAGTTCTGGGAGGTGGGTTCACAGACGTTGCCGGTCAATCCTGCAACCGACTTGCACGGTTGCGGGCGGACGGGACCCTTGATCCAAGTTTCGACATTGGCACCGGGGCCAACGACGTAATCTACTCTCTAGCGCTGCAGTCGGATCAAAACCTTATTATTGGAGGATCGTTCACCACCTATGGAGCGTTTGCCCACCCAGGTTTGGCCCGGATCGTAGCTGCGGATATCGCTCCCGGCGGAGTGATTGAGTTCGTCTCTTCGGCATTCTCTGTGAGCGAAGCGGCTCCGAATGTCACGATCCAGGTCCGGAGATCGGGCGACACCTCCAAGTCGGTCACCGTCAATTATGGCGGGGCGAACGGCACGGCCAATGCCGGCGATTATACTTCGCCGGCAGGCAAACTTACTTTCGGGGTTGGATCAGGAAGCGTTTTTCGTAACGGTGCTGCCGGAAGATACAATCCTGGTGACGGGGAGTTTTTTGCGTGTCGGAAGCGCCAACCGGTTGCGAATCGCGCGTTTGCTGGATGGCGGCCCCGTGGATCCCAGCTTCAACCCTTCGGCGTGGGCGGATGGTGCCATTTATACTGCCGTCGTACAGGAGGATGGTCGGATTCTCATCGGAGGCGAATTTAATGCCGTCAACGGTCAGAGCCGACATCATATTGCACGTTTGTATGCGGATGGCACCTTGGACCCGACTTTTGATACTGGGGCCGGTCCTAACGGTGCGGTCTTGGCGATTTGGGTTTCGCCGTTGGGTGACATTGTTGTCGGTGGGACGTTCTCCGCGTTTTCCGGAGATCCGCAACGGGCGTACTTAATCCGACTTTTCAATGATGGCAGCGTGGATCAATCCTTCCAAGGGTGGGTCAATTCCAATATCTATAAGATAGTCCCCGTGCCGAATCAGAAGCTGATGATTTGCGGCGATTTCACGCGCGTGGGCGACCTGAGTCGGATTCGTGTGGCTCGACTCTCTGGGGATGGCCAGATCGATCCTGACTTCGATTCTGGCGCCGGCCCGAACACCACCGTGCGGACGCTCTTGCCGCTGGCAAACGGTTCGATGCTGATTGGCGGCAACTTCACTGTCGTCAATGGTTTCCCTCGTGGCTACATCTGCCGGCTTCTGGCGGATGGGGTTCCCGATCCCTCGTTTCCAGGGCAGTTCAATGGCTTTGTCTCGTCGATCGTTCCTCAATTCGACGGCAAATTCATCGTGAGCGGTGCCTTTACAGCCGACGGTGTTGACACCGCAAATCATCTCGCCCGCCTGCTTCCAGACGGAACCCCTGATGCAAGCTTCGACATGAGCAAGGGGGCTAACGACCTCGTGTGGTCGACGGCTCTTCAGTTGGATGGGTCGATCATTGCCGTGGGCCGCTTCACCCAGTTTAATGGGTTCAACAAGGAGCGAATCGTTCGTATCCAGGGGCAGCCAGCGGTTTTTTGGGGAGAAATTGAATTCAGCGCAACTCGTTTTTCGGCTTCCGAAGGGGCGGGTTCCGGGACAATCGAAGTTCGGCGCTTGGGCAATACCAGCTCGGCGGTGACGGTCGATTACGCCGCACTCAACGGGACGGCCACGGCCGCAGATTATGTCGGCGCCGCCGGAAAACTGGTTTTTGGCCCCGGTGACTCAAAGAAGACGTTTTCCGTTTCAATCAAACAAGATGACCTCATTGAAGACGACGAGACTATCCAACTTTCGCCAGCGAACCCGAGCGGCTCCGCCGTGCTCGGCGGAATTCGCCGGGCCACACTCGTCATCGTCAACGACGATCGGCGGCCGACGGATTTCGGGACCGTGGACATGTCGGGAATGACGGGCGCCAACGGAGTCGTTTACGACATTCTGCTGCAGCCCGACGGCAAGTGGCTTGTTGGAGGTGAATTAAGTGCGATTGGATCCGTGGCCCGCCTGCGGTTGGCTCGATTGAATGCAAACGGCAGCGTCGATTCCTCCTTTGAGCCCGCGACGGGGTTCAACGGGACGGTGTTCGCGCTCGGTTTGCAGTCGGACCGGCGCGTGGTGGTCGCCGGACAATTCATGCAGGTCAATGGCGTCAATCGGAACCGGATCGCACGATTATATTCCGATGGAATTCTTGACGGCACCTTTGATCCGGGCGTTGGCCCCAATTCGGACGTTTACAGTTTGCTCGTTTCGCCGGACGACGACATCGTGGTAGGCGGCCCGTTCTCGACGTTCAATAGCGACGCCAACTATAGCTATCTCTCTCGCTTGCTATCCGATGGCACCCTGGCGACCACTTTTACACCTCGGGTCAACTCCACCGTTTGGACGATCGCCCTGGTCGGGACCGATCGTTTGGTCATTGGCGGTGATTTCAGCAGTGTAGGAGGGCTGGTGCGAACACGGCTCGCTAGCATTAAGTTGGACGGTGCGTTGGTCGCGGGATTCGATCCGGGCACTGGGCCAAATTCAACGGTCCGAGCTTTGCGGGTGCTTCCGGATCAGCGGGTGCTGACCGGCGGATCGTTCAACAATTACGCTGGAAAACCCGCTCAATACTTGGCGCGCATTGGTACCGACGGTGCGTTGGACACCTCATTTGCTGGATCTGCCAGCTTGAATTCCACCGTTTGGTCGCTGGCGATTCAGCCCGATGGCAAGATCGTGGCGACCGGCGACTTCACAAGCTTCGGTGGCTCTCCCCAAGGGTATTTGGCGCGGCTCAGCGGAGAAGGGTTGCTCGATCCCACGCGGGCCATCGGCACCGGTGCGAATGGCCATGTTCGCAGAGGTATCCTTCACCCGGATGGGCACTTGTTACTCGGTGGCAATTTCTCCACGTTCAATGGACTGAGCCGGCCCTATTTGGTTCAGATCTTTGCAAATCCACCCTCCAATGCAGTCGGTCCTTCCATTCAATCGATTGCGTTGGAGTCCGCGAATCAGGTGCTGTTGACGATCGCCGGAACTCCCGGACAAAAATAGACACTCCAATCGTCACCGACAATCGGACCGCCCGTGTGGACGCAAAGCTCCACTGGAACCTTGACCGCTCCCACGGTGGTCGTTCCTCAAACGATCTCCGCGCAGACCAAGACGATTTTCTTCCGAGTATTGGGCCAGTAGTAGGAATTGTTGTCCGAGCGCTTGGTTGGTAATCGTTGTCAAAAATTAAGGCGCCCTCCCGTTTGGGATGGCGCCTTTTTTGTCCTGGAAAGGCTGTAAGCCGAGTTCTGTCTGCCCCGGTCACCCGGGGGAGAGGATCATTTATCTCAGCAGCCGATACCCGGAACCCGACCCGCTTGCGCGGATCTAATGCGGGCCGCATCAGAGTTCCCTATTTGGCCTTGCTCCCAATGAGGTTTTCCGTGCCCCGCGACTCACGTCACGGGCGGTGGGCTCTTACCCCACCTTTTCACCCTTACCCACACCTTACGGCGTGGGCGGTTTATTTTCTGTGGCACTGTCTGTCATATCCGCCTCACGACGAATATTCCCGCGGGCATCCCGGCGTTCCCCGGCTCGCGCCGAGTGCTGCCGGGTTCCGCGGCATCGTACCCTTTGGAGTTCGGACTTTCCTCCCCTCCGCTTTCGCGGAAGAGCGACCCCCCACCTTTCCAGGACACCGGTGACACTAGTCTGCCGACACGGGTGACGACAAGGCATGCTTATTGGCATGCGTACTGGAAGGTCGACTTGAGCGCGGGCTCCCTCGACACTCGATGCCGTGGCCCAATTGGAATTAGACCAGGTTTCCCGGTGGCATCCCGCGGCGAGTGGTGGTGTCCAGGCCCTCCACAACGTTTCCCTCAACATCCGATCTGGGGAATGCCTTGTCGTCGTCGGCCCTTCCGGTAGTGGCAAGACGAGCCTGCTGCGATTGATCGCCGGACTGGATAATCTGACTGCCGGGGATATTCGTCTCAATGGCCGATCCCTTCGTGGTGTTCCGCCGGCCGGCCGGGATCTATCCCTGGTTTTTCAAAACCTCGCGCTGTATCCGCACATGACCGTTCGGGAAAATGTCGTGTTTGGCTTGGAGATTCGGCGGATGTCCGCTCCGGAGATTGCCGGGCGCTTGGAACCTCTAATCGCTCGGTTTCGCTTGGAACAATTGCTGGACCGGCGTCCCGGTGAAATCTCCGGAGGCGAGCGGCAGCGAGTCGCTTTGGCGCGTGCCCTCGCCGCCAACCCGCGAATCCTGCTTCTGGATGAACCGTTCACCAGTCTTGAAACTCCGTTGCGCCTCGAGTTCCGTCGCGATCTCCGTCGGCTTCAACAGGAGTCCGGGTTAACCGTAATTCATGTCACCCACGATCCGATGGAAGCCATGGCTCTCGCCGATCGAATTGCCGTTCTTCGCGCGGGGGAACTGATCCAACTCGGCGCCCCGGACGAGATCTATGGGGATCCCGCGGACCGCTTTGTGGCAGAATTATTTGGGCAGCAGGGGATGAATCTTTTTTCGGGCAATCTGCGGCCGCACACGGACGGCGTTCGCTTTGAGAGTGTCAGCGGTGAGATTCGATGGGTAGCTCCGGGAATGGCGGTACGAACTCATGTGGACGCGGGTGTGCGGCCCGAGGACATCTTTGTTTTAGAGTCAGGGGAAGCTGGATTCTCGGCGGGAGTTCTGGCCGTCGAACGAGCCGGACACGACACCTGGATCGTCGCTCAAGTCTCGGGTCGCCGGGTTACTGTCCGAGTTCCGCCAAGATCGCTCCTGCAGCCGGGCTCTCAGGTGCTGCTTACCGTCGACTCGGCGCGCGTACGCTACTTTGATGGCGGCACGGGAAAGAGGATTACGCTCTGAATCCGGCGTGGGTCCAGATCCGGTAAAGGCACTGCGTGCAAGCTGCTTCCCGCAGCGTTTCGAATCCAGACAGTCGTCCGCGCCACCTCGATCGCTTTCCGCCTCAGATCAACTACGTCATAGGCAACGAGGTCTGCGAGCGGTTCAGCTTTTACGGGATGATCGGCATCCATACCCTCTACACTCTAAATCATCTGGACCTGGGGGGCGGCGCGCGCGATGGATGGAAACAGGCGTTGAATCTGCGGGCCGGTAGCGCATTGTTCGTGCGTTCAAAACACAACCCCATTTTTCCTACCATGTATAAAGTAAAGGGAGCCGACCAGAAGGAGTACGGGCCAATTTCAGCCGAACAGGTGCGGCAGTGGATTGCGGAGAACCGGCTGAACCGATTTTCATTGGCGTCCGACGAGGCGAGCCCAGGGTGGAAGCCCCTGGGCCAGTTTCCCGAGTTCGCGGAAGGCGTCGGCATGGGAGCCTCCTCAACAAGTCCGCCGGCTAATACGATACGAGGTGTCCCTGCAGAGCCGGGTGGTGTCATAAGCTCCAGTCCCGGGTCGGCGTTGCCTCCGTCAGCCATGGCGACACCGGGCGTTCCTGATCCGAACCTGGGGGCCTACTTTGCAGGAAACCGCGAGGGCGCCCAGCGCGCCGTCAACGGCCCCGCCGTCGCTATGATCGTTTGTGCCGTGCTGGGTGTGATCATGGCAATCGGCAGCGCATTCATTAGCCTCCTCTGGGGTGGTTCGGCCCCGAATATCCCCGATGAAAATGTGCGCCGGGCGATTGAAACCTGGAAGGACATGAGCAAAGGGTTGGGGTTTTTTAGCTCGCTGCTTTCGCTTCCGTGGAACGGGTTCATTCTGTGGTCGGCCTTGAAGATGCAAAAGCTTGAGAGTTATCCGGTTTGCCTCACGGGGGCCATTCTAACACTATTGCCATGCTTCTCCGGGTGTTGCTGCGTTAGCATTCCCGTGGGAATCTGGGCGCTAGTCGTGATTAACAAGCCCGAAGTCCGGGCGCATTTCCGGTGATCCGTCCGGAAGGACGCGATGAATCAAGGCTGTTTTTCCGTTTTGCAGCGGTATCCCCTGCCGTTCGTTGGATTCGTCGCATCGACCTGTCTATGGGGATTGTACCACTTCAATCCCCAGGAGCACGGGTTCTACCCGAGGTGCCTGTTTTACCAAACCACGGGCTTGTGGTGCCCGGGATGTGGTGGCCTGCGCTCGTGTCATCAGTTGCTTCACGGCAATATCAGCGCCGCCTTTCGACTGAATCCGCTGGCGGTGATCCTGTTACCGGGGATGCTGATGGGACTGGCGGAATGGTGGCTGATGCCCACTGGACGCAGAAGGCTTCTGACATTGGCGGGAGACCCCAATTTCATTGTGGGAGTTGGTGGTGCTCTGTGCGGGTTCGGCGTCGCCCGCAACCTCCCACTCCTGGAGTGGATTACTCGTGTGTGCAGTTGACGACTTCAACCGCAGTCGGGCGAGTCGGGCACTAATCTTGGGTATCTTTCTGATCTTCAGATCGGCCAGATTTTTTCGACAATAATCAACCGGAAGATCGCAATCAAATCGCAACCGAAACTCCACGCTGCGCCCACTAGAACGGGATATATCACGGATGTCTCCCGCATAGCCCGGCGATGGAAAAACCAAAGAACGCACCACCACCAGATCGCAAGACTGATTGCTGCAACACCGGCCAGGAAAATCCACGGATGCCCAGGTTGAGACCAAGGTGTGAGTTCGTATCGGGACATGATCGGAGCGTATACCATTCCCGCCAGCAACCCCACGGAAGTGCGAAGGGTGATAACAGCTAACTCCGGCGGTCGAGCCTCGCCGTAGATACGGGCGATTTTGCTCACTGCAAAAAAGTGGGCCAGAACCTTGAAAACAAGGAGGGCAAAAATGCCGATCAACGAGTCACTGTCCATTGTGTGGCGGCGATCTTGACGGCTTTGGCCCAAATCACAAGGCTTTCACTGGCTTGAATGCGAGTACCTGTGGCGAGGCCCCGGAAACCCCGGAAGACTCGGAAGGAAAACTGGAAATAGGGTCTGGAAACAGGGTGAAATCGGTGATGTAGGGGTTGGTTTTATTGAGGGGAGAATTTTTTGCGCCACGGCTCGATGAGAGGTTGCATCCATTTTTTCTGAAAAACCTGTTGCACCCGAGACGCGCATTGATATTGTCCGCCTTCCGTTTCGTCCTGTGGAGCGGGTATCGTTCACTTTCAGAAAAAAATAGTCGGCGGTCGGTTCGCACGGCGGAAAAGTTCGTAACTACGAGGCTGCAAATGCCCACGATTAACCAGTTGGTCCGTAAGGGCCGCAAGAAGTTGAAGTTTAAGTCCAAAGCTCCGGCTCTGGAAAACGCTCCTTTCCGCCGCGGGGTCTGCCTTCAGGTGATGACCCGCACGCCGAAGAAACCAAACTCGGCGATGCGCAAAGTGGCAAAAGTGCGGCTTGTCAATGGTTTCGAGGTGATTGCCTATATTCCTGACGAGGGCCACAACCTCCAGGAACACTCGATCGTCCTCATTCGGGGCGGCCGCGTGAAGGATCTTCCCGGTGTTCGGTACCACATCGTGCGTGGCACTTTGGATGCCGCCGGCGTCGAGAAACGTCGCGTCAGCCGATCCAAGTATGGGGTCAAACGTCCGAAAGCGGCAAAGGCGCCAGCCGCCAAATAATTGCAATGCCCGAGAATCTTGGCTAAACAATCCGCCTTTCCTTTTTTTGATTGGTTTACTTCCTCCAACACGTTTCTTGTCACTCAGCTCACCTCGCTCCTCTGACTTAACTCGTTCTTTTAATCGCTCTTTGTTTGTATGTCTCGTCGTCGCCAAGCCGTGAAACGGTCCGTCATTCCGGACGGAAAATTTAACAGTGTCCTCGTCGGCCGGCTCGTGACCACGGTCATGATCGACGGCAAGAAGAGCATCGCCCAGCGGATCGTTTATGGCGCCCTGGATACGCTTGCTGAAAAAAATCCTGGCGCTAACCCGTTGGATGTCCTCCAACGGGCGGTTGATAACGCCAAGCCGCGCATTGAAACCAAAGCTCGCCGAGTGGGCGGAGCCACCTATCAGGTGCCCATGGAAGTTACCGTGGATCGTCAGACCTCGCTGGCAATGCGATGGATCGTGAGTTTTGCTGACAAGCGCAAAGGTGTTCCTATGAAACAAGCCTTGGCTACCGAGGTGATGGAAGCGTATCAGGGGCAGGGGAGCGCAATCCGAAAACGGGACGACGTCCACAAAATGGCCCAGGCAAACAAGGCGTTCGCACATTTCCGCTGGTAGACTCCAGTGTTTGACCACGCCCCGAAGGCAACTCGGGGCGTTTTTATTCCCCGAAATCCTACCCAATATTAATTTACCAAGATCATGAGCGACGCCGCTGTCATCAATTCTGCGCTCAATTCACCGCATCGCCACTACCCGCTCGAGCGAACCCGCAACATCGGGATCGCGGCGCACATCGACGCCGGAAAGACGACCACGACGGAGCGTATCCTTTTTTACACAGGTCTCATCCACAAAATCGGGGACGTCGATGACGGCAATACGGTCACTGACTGGATGGAGCAGGAAAGGGAACGAGGTATCACCATAACCTCTGCCGCCGTCACCTGCTTCTGGACTCAAAAGCCGGACCCAGGCATCGAGAAACTCCGGGAGGGTATCGCCCACCGGGTCAATATCATCGATACTCCGGGTCATGTGGATTTTACCGCTGAAGTGGAACGATCGATGCGCGTGCTCGACGGTGCGGTCGCCGTTTTCTGCGGTGTTGCCGGCGTTCAACCCCAGTCGGAGACGGTTTGGAGACAGGCCACCAAGTACAGTGTCCCTCGCATTGCCTTCATCAATAAAATGGATCGGACTGGGGCGAATTTTGAGAATGCCCTCAGTGATCTGCGGAAGAAATTGGGAGCCTACGCCTATCCGATCTTCCTGCCTATCGGCGCCGAGGATCGATTTGCCGGAGTTATCGACCTCGTGAACCAAAAAGCCATCCTCTGGGGCCCCGGGGATGTGACCGACGAAGGTCTCAAATATCAAGTCGCCGACATCGCTCCGGAGGATAAGGAACGCGCGTTGCAGGGACTCGAAGAGCTCACCGAGGCGGTGTCCAACAAAGACGACACAATCGCTGAACTGGTGCTGGAGCGGAAAGCGGTCCCCGCAGAGGTTCTGAAGCAGGCAATACGCCGACTGACCTGCAGGATCGAACTGATCCCCGTTTTGTGCGGATCCGCCTTCAAAAAGAAGGCCGTGCAGGTCCTCATCGATGCGGTCATCGATTACTTGCCGTCTCCCCTCGATATTCCGGCAGCGGTAGGCCACGAACCTGGAACGGAAACTTCCGTTCCCGTCGAACCTAATGATTCCTCCAAGTTTTGCGCTCTCGCATTCAAGCTCTGGACCGATCCGTACGCAGGCAAGCTCATTTTCTTTCGTGTCTATTCCGGCCAGCTTAAGAAGGGCGACACCATCTATAACCCGCGGACGCGCCGACGCGATCGCGTCAGTCGCCTCATGGTCATTCAGGGCAGCGAACGTAAGGACATTGACTCAGCGTACTCCGGCGATATCGCAGCGTTGGTCGGATTGCGAAACATCATCACGGGCGACACACTCTGTGACGAATCCTTCGACGTGATGCTCGAGCCACCTACGTTTCCGGAGCCGGTCATCAGCATGGCCATTGAACCGAAGACGAAGGCGGATCGTGACAAAATGTCCGAGGGACTTCAGCGACTGGCGGAGGAAGACCCCACCTTCCGTTGCTTTACCAACGAGGATACAGGCCAGTTGATCATTGCGGGGATGGGCGAACTCCACCTGGAGATTATTCGTGACCGTCTCAAACGCGAGTTCAACGTCGAGGCCGATGCCGGTGCGCCCCAGATTGCCTACCGTGAGACAATCACCAAGGAAGCCGAAGGCGAGGGCAAGTTCATCCGGCAATCTGGCGGTCGCGGTCAGTACGGCCATGCCTGCGTTCGGGTGGAGCCGAATGAAAAAGGGAAGGGCGTTGAAATCATCAACGAGATCGTGGGCGGAACCATTCCCCGCGAATACATTCCGGCGGTCATTCACGGCGTGGAGGAGGCTACCAAATCTGGAGTTTACGCCGGGTACCAGGTCATCGATATCAAAGTGGCAATCACGGACGGTTCATTTCATGAGGTGGACTCGAATGAACTGGCCTTCAAAATGGCGGGTATTTTCGCCCTCAAAAATGCCTTTGAAAAAGCTGGCCCGATTCTGCTCGAACCAATCATGAAGGTAGAAGTGGCTACGCCGGATGAATATCAGGGCGATCTCATGGGTGATATTAACCGCCGGAGGGGTGTCATTCATGGTGTTGACGCCAAGGCTGGGCAGACCATTCTGAATGCGCATGTTCCGTTGGCTGAAATGTTTGGCTACGCAACGGCGATCCGATCACTCTCCAAAGGTCGTGCCTCGTACAGCATGGAGCCGCTCTCATTCTCGCAAGTCCCGAACAGTGTGCTGAGTACCATCCTGGACGCAGCGAAGAAGAAACCTGCCGCACGAAGCTAGTTGCTTTTCAATCCATCGTCTGACTAAACTGACCGCTCAAAATTGTTCTTTGTATGGCTGGACAACGCATCCGAATTCGCCTCAAGGCCTATGACCACCGGCTTATTGACGCATCGGCGACTGAAATCGTCGAAACCGTCAAACGCTCCGGTGCCCGAGTCGCAGGTCCCATCCCACTTCCCACCCAGATTGAACGCGTAACGGTGGCTCGCTCCCCGCACGCGGACAAGAAATCGCATGAATCGTTCGAGCAACGGACGCACAAGCGATTGCTCGACATTCTGGATCCGACCGCCAAGACGGTGGATGAGCTCAAAAAGCTCAACCTGCCGGCAGGCGTCGACATCACCATCAAAATCTAACGGACCGCTTCTCATGCCTCTCGGACTCATTGGAAAAAAACTGGGCCACACCCGGGTCTACGACTCGAATGGCAACATGACGCCGGTCACGGTGGTCCTCGTCGGACCCAACCGCGTGCTTCAGGTGAAAACCAAATCCAGCAAAGATGGCTACGATGCCGTTCAGTTGGGTTTTGATGACCAGAAGGAGCAGCGATTGACCAAACCCGTGCTGGGTCATATCAAGAAATTCAACGGCACTGCTGTTAAACGTATCAAGGAGTTCCGCGACTTCTCCCGTGATGTAAAACCGGGAGATGTCGTCAGCGCCGATCTCTTTGAAGTTGGACAATTTGTCGATTGCATCGGAACCACCAAGGGACGTGGCTTTGAGGGCGTCGTGGGTCGCTGGTCCTTCCGGGGCGGTGACATGACCCACGGTGCCAAGGGATGGCACCGTCGCGCCGGCGCTATTGGCTGCCGCCTCTTCCCGGGTCACGTGAACCGTGGCCAGAAGATGCCTGGACACATGGGGCAGGACCGTCGGACCTCCCAGAACCTCGAGATTATCCAGGTGCGCAAGGACGACAATTTGCTGCTCATCAAGGGTGGGTTTCCAGGCAGCGAAGGAGAATATGTCATCGTGCGTGAGGCGAAGAAGATTGCGATCGCCTCGGCCCGATTCAAGATGATCCAGGAAATGCGGAAGAAAGCAAAAGATGGAGCCGCCGACAAGAAGGAAAAGAAAGCAGGTGCCAAGGCGGCTGCGAAGAAGAAATAAGGAGCCATTGAGCGATGAAAGTTTCGATCCAAGATTTAAAAGGTCTCTCCACGGGTGAACTCGAAGTCAAATTCGAAGTTATTACCACGGGCAAGGGTACCCAGGCTGTTCACGACACAGTGGTGGCTTATCGGGCTGGTCGCCGGGCCGGCACTCACAAGGCAAAAACGATGGGCGAGGTCAATGGAACCGGCAAGAAACCCTGGCGCCAGAAGGGAACGGGTCGCGCCCGCGCGGGATCTTTCGCTAGTCCGCTCTGGCGAGGCGGTGGTATCACTCACGGCCCGCGACCCCGGGACTATTCCAAAAAGCTCAATATCCAGGTCAAGCAATTGGCCCTCCGCAAGGCACTCAGCGAGCGGCTCAAAGCCGGCGACGTTATTGTGGTAGACGATCTGAAATTGTCTTCACCGAAAACCAAGGACTTCATAGGCGCCGTGGCCGGTTTGGAATTGGACGGCACATCTCTCTTCGTGGTGGATGGTTCTGACCGCAACATCGAACTCGCAAGCCGCAACATTGCCAACGTCGGTTTGACCACCGGAAAATCAATCAACACTTACGAAATCCTACGGTACGACAAATTGGTATTCACCAAGGCTGGATTTGCCCAGGTCGAACAACGCCTCGCCAAGTAACCGACATGAATTCTTTTGATATTATCAAGACGGTCCGAGTCACTGAAAAAGGGACACTCCAAGCGGACAAATTCAACCAGTACACCGTCGTAGCCGATCGTCGGGCAAGCGCCCCACAAATTAAACGGGCCGTCGAAGAGCTTTTCAAGGTGAAGGTTACCCGGGTGAATACGATGAACGTTGGCGGCAAGAAGCGCAGGAAATCAACCAAAGCAGCTGGCGCAACTAGCGATTGGAAAAAGGCCATGGTTTGCTTGAAAAAAGGTGACAAGATATTGCTCGCATGATCTGCGGTGCTGTTTCGGATCGAACACTGTTTGGCTTACGGCCTTATGGTGTAAACTGGTTGGCATCCTGCCAGGCCGTTCGATGCCACAGCAGCCGGTTGTCAGGTAGATTTTTTTGAACACCAATTGCCCTGATCAGTCGAACCAATTAGTTCTATGTGGTTTTTTCAACCGTTCGTTCCGCGAGTGTGGGGCGAATCTGATCGCCCAGGCGCTGCCGCGAAAACTGCCGCGAATAATGCGGGAAAAACCCTTTCAGAGTTATGATCCACGTCGAAAATCTGGTAAAAGAGTTTGGAACAAAACGAGCTGTCAATGGCGTTTCGTTTACCGTCAACAAAGGTGAGATCCTCGGATTCCTCGGACCCAACGGAGCCGGAAAATCAACCACGATGCGGATGATCACCGGGTTTCTTCCGCCGACTGCCGGGCACGTTACCGTGGGGGGCCACGATGTCGCCATCGAACCGGTGGCCGCCAAGAAACTGATCGGCTATCTCCCGGAAAGCGCTCCTGCGTATTCGGACATGACCGTTCATGGATTTCTCTCCTTCATCGCCGAGCTCCGCGGACTGAGGGGTGCCGCCGGTCAGGATGCCGTTCATCGAGTGGCTGGCATGTGTGTTCTCGAGAGTGTGCTCCACCAGAGCATCGACACTCTCTCCAAGGGATATCGTCACCGCACCTGTCTCGCGCAATCGATCATCCATGATCCTCAAGTGCTCGTTTTGGATGAACCGACCGACGGACTGGATCCGAACCAGAAGCATGAAATTCGCCAGTTGCTGAAGCGTCTTGGACAAAACAAGGCGATAATTTTTTCAACGCACATTCTGGAAGAGGTCGATGCAGTATGCTCCCGGGCTATCATCATTGACCGCGGCGTCATCGTTGCCAATGGGACGCCCGCCGAATTGCGGGGACGCCATGAATTGGCAGGCTCGGTGTCCCTTCGCGTCCAGGGTGCCGCTGCGGAAACGGTGCGTGGCAAACTCGGTGGTCTCCCGACTGTGGAGAGGACCACAGCCCGCGAAGAATCCGGCTGGATCCATGCCCGGGTGTTCCCCAAATCAAAGGGGGTCAACGGTGACCTAGCCCGGACCGTCGCGGAACTCACCGTTCGGGAAGGCTGGCGATTTGATGAACTGCATACCGAGGAGGGTCGTCTCGACGAAGTATTCCGCAGCTTTACCCTCCCCGATACGGTGACCTCGAAATCTGAGTAGCCGGACGCGCGTGAACCGTCAGCCGTCTGGCGGGTCCCGTCCGGTCCGATCCCTGACCCATCAATTATTCCTTCTCATGAACGAATCCCTACGAAATATTTGGACCATCGCGAAACGCGAGCTTGGCGGTTACTTCAATTCGCCGGTCGCCTACGTGTTCATTGTCATATTCTTGCTCCTGAATGGATTTTTCACCTTCATGCTGGGGCAGTTCTTCGAAAGTGGCGAAGCGTCGCTTACTCGCCCCTTCTTTAGTTGGCATCCGTGGCTGTACCTCTTTCTGGTTCCTGCGGCCGGCATGCGCCTCTGGGCTGAAGAGCGGCGCGTTGGAACCCTCGAATTGCTGCTGACGTTGCCCATTACCGCATGGCAGGCAATCGCTGGGAAGTTCGCCGCCAGTTGGATCTTCCTCGGCATCGCTCTATTCCTCACTTTCCCGGTGGTCGGGACCGTCTACTACCTCGGCAATCCCGACTTGGGGGCGATACTCGCCGGCTATCTCGGTAGCTTCCTGCTCGCAGGCGCTTACCTTGCCGTCACGGTCATGACCTCAGCAATGACCCGGAATCAGGTGATCAGCTTTATTCTGTCGGTGGTTATCTGCTTCTTCCTGATCTTGGCCGGCTGGGAACCTGTCACCAATCTTCTCGTTCGCTGGGCGCCCACTTGGCTTGTGGAGACTGTGGCCAGCTTCAGCGTGATGCCCCATTTCGCCAGCTTCCAGCGCGGGGTGGTTGACTTCCGGGATCTTTTGTTCTTTACCTCCATCATGGTTTTCAGCCTTTTCACCACCAGTGTTATCCTTCGCGGCCTGCGGAGTTCTTGATCCATCCGCAAATAGTTTCCGTTTCCGAACATGAAAACATCGAAATTCAAAACTCTGCTGTTCTCGGCGCTGGGCGTTGGTCTCGTTTTCATCGCAATCGTCGGCACCAATCTCCTGTTCGCTCCGGTGCGCGCGCGAATGGACCTGACCGCTGACAAGCTTCATACGCTCAGCGCAGGCACGAAGCGCATTTTGGCGAAACTCGATTCACCGGTGGAAGTGCGCTATTACGCCTCACGTGGAAACAATCGACTTCCGGGCGCGCTCAAGAACTATGCACAAAGCATTGAGGACTTGCTGAGCGAGCTAAAGGCTCAGTCACGGGGGAATCTTGAACTCAAGAAGTTCGATCCGGAACCCGATTCAGAAGCAGAGGAGCTAGCGAAACTGGACGGCATCGAACCTCAAATGCTGCAAAACGGCGAAAGTTTTTATCTCGGCGTTGCCGTGGTCCAGGATCCTCAAAAGGTTCCTCTCCCCTTCCTCTCGCCTCAGCGGGAAAAACTCCTGGAGTACGATCTTGCCAGGGCAATTTCTCAGGTGATGAGCACAAATAAAGCGGTCATTGGCGTGATGTCTCCGCTCCCCGTTTTCGGCATGAGTGTCCCCCCTCAGATGATGATGCGGATGGGGGGACAGCAGGGGCAGGAGCCTTGGGTGGTGATCAATGAACTCAAGAGGGACTTTCAGGTCGAACAGGTCGGAATGGACGTCGAAAAGATCGACGAAAAAATTAAAGTTCTAGTCGTCATTCACCCGAAGGAAATTTCCGAGAAAGCTCAGTTTGCGCTCGATCAATTCGTGCTCCGGGGCGGCAAGTTGATTGGCTTTCTGGATGCCCTCTGTCTGGCGGATAACAAGCAACCCAATCCCATGGGCTTTAACATGGGCGGGGGGTCTTCCCTTCCAAAACTTCTGAAAGCGTGGGGATTAGAGTTTGATACGGGCAAGGTAGTTGCCGATCCAACCTTTTCTACAAAGCCGCTCTCGGGGCGTGATGGGCGGCCTCAATACGTCCCGTCCTTCCTGTTTTTGACTCCCGAAGGGATCAACAAGGAAGACGCCGTTACCAGCCAGAGCGATGACCTTTGGATTCCGTTCCCCGGGGCCTTTACCGGCACGCCCGTCGCCGGTTTGAAACAGGATGTTCTCCTGAAAAGTTCTCTGAAGGCTCAATTGGTGGATGGTATCACCTCGCAGTTAAACGGCCAGAAGGTGCTCGACGAACTGCGCCCGGCGAACGTGAATTTCGCGCTCGCGGTGCGATTGACCGGCAAGTTCAAAACCGCCTTCCCGGACGGCAGGCCCGGCGCGGAAAAAAAGGACGACAAGGGTGAAAAGAAGGATGCCGAAAAGAAGGCCGAACCCGCCACGGACATGCTCAAAGAATCCGCCGGCGACGGTATTGTCTATCTGTTTGGCGACGCCGACTTCCTATACGATCCTTATTGTGTCGAGGTGAACCAAATGTTCCATATGGCGTTTCCGCGAAATGGCAATCTTGCGTTGGTTCAGAATCTGATTGAGCAGGCCGCTGGGGATGCGTTTCTGATGGGGGCCCGGAGCCGCGCCTCCCTTCGCCGGCCGTTCACCAAGATTCAACAGATTGAGACCGAGGCCCGGCTCAAGTATCAGGCCCGGGTGGAAGGCCTCGAAAAAGATCAGCAAGCCGCGCAACAGGAGTTAAGCCAGATTCAGATCAAGAAGGAGGGGAATACCGCCCGGATCATTCTTAGCCCTGAACAAAAGGCGGCCATCGAGAGACTCCGCAAGAAACAGACGGAAACCGGCAAGGAACTGAAACAGGTTCGCAAAAACCTTCGTCAGGATGTGGAGTCCCTCGAGAATAAGCTCAAGTGGAGCAACATCGCCCTGATGCCGCTGCTCGTCTCCGTCGCCGGCGTCGGTTTCGCTCTTGCCCGCCGAAATAGGCAGGGAGCGAAATGAACTCTTCGCCGCTGATGGATCTTTCGAACTCCCAGTCACGCATCGAAATCAACCTTCCTCCGTGGTCATGAATTCCAAGCAACTCCTTCTTCTCATTCTTCTCGGATTGGTTCTTGGTGGAGCCGGCCTACTGGTTCGCCGCAATCAGCAATCACAATATAGTGATTCAAGTTCAACAATGGGCGGAACTCTGCTCGGCGCTTTCGATGTCAACAGCGTGGCAGGTTTTCGAATTACCGTCGGAACCAATCCGCCAACCGAGATTCTAAAGCGGGAAAACGACTGGATTATCCCGGGTCGGGGGGGGTACCCGGCTAACTTCCCAACCGTCGGCGAATTCCTGAAGAAGCTCGCCGAACTAAAGATCGCTTCTCCCGTTCGCGTGGGTCCCTCGCGACTTCCAATGCTTGAACTGACCCGGGAGACGGCCACCACGCTCGAATTGCTGGATGCCGCAGGAAAGCCTATCAAAGCCATTCTTCTGGGCCGAAAACATGTCAAAGAGGGAGCGGACAATTCACAGTTTGGCCATGGCAGTTTCCCGACAGGCCGTTATGTCAAGGTAGGCGACGCGATCGCGTTGGTGGGCGACGCCGTTAGCACGGCCGACTCACGTCTAGCCGATTGGATTGACAAGGATTTCTTCAAGATTGAAAAGCCGAAATCCGTGGTGGTTCAAGGCCGCTCGCCAACGAATACTTTCTCGCTGATGCGGGAGAATGAGTTTGGTGAATGGAAGCTCGCTGATGCTAAGTCCGATGAGAATATCGACCCAACCAAGCTGAGTTCCTACTCGAGTCTCCTTTCGTCCCCGACATTTAATGATGTCGTCACCGATCCGAAGCCTGTAGAACTGGGGCTTGATCAACCCACGGTCGTCACCATCGGCACAACCGATGGCTTTACCTATAAGCTAACGCTGGGCAAGCCTCAGGCGGACGACGCGATCCCGTTGCAGGTCGCCGTGGAGGGTGAATTCAATACGACTCGCACTTTGAGCAAGGACGAAAAGCCTGAGGATAAGGATAAACTCGACAAAGAGTTTCAGGCAAAATTGGGCAAACTGCAGGAAAAACTTAAGGCGGAGAAATCCTACGGAAAATGGACCTACCTCGTCAGCAAATATACCGTGGATGCATTGCTCAAAGATCGGACGGGGTTCCAGGCGGACAAGAAGCCTGAAAGCAAGCCGGGTGACCACCCTCCGCTGGGGGTTCCATCGCTGGAAATCCCTACGCTGGATCCCGACGACAAGTGAGGGGACGGTTCCCTTGCTGGACACCGGCTCGCGTAGCCCCGAGCGATAGAACGCGCCTCGACGAGCTCCTCATGACTATTTGCGGACAGGCGACTGCGAGAACCTTCCAAACTTGGCCTGGAAACGTGCGTGCTGCTCTTTTTGCTCGGCCATGAAGGCGATAAAACGCGGGTACTGCCGGAGATTATTCAGGTTCGGATCCCGCTCAAACCAGGGATAACAAGGATAGCCATCTTCCGCCGCGTTTTGAAGCCACTGCATGGCCAGTTCCCGGTTCTTCAGCAGCGCATGGGCTGAGGCAATGTTGTATGCTGAATGGTGAAAATGTCCCAATCCCTTACCTGCTTCTCCCGCGTGGGTTATCCTGTCGAGAGCTTACGCCTCGTCACCGGCGGCAGCCAAGAGTATCGCCTCCGTGCTGGCGAGTATGGCCTGGTTGCTCTTCGAAAATTTGTTCGAGTATTCCTTAATCGTGGCAAAGGCCTCGGCTTTTCTCTCCAGATAAAATAGAGGCTCTTCGTGTACTTGAGTGGGTGATTTTTGAAGATGGAAGTGAGTTGTGGCCCTTGTTGACAGGCATTTGCTTACTTTCAGAGGGTTCAAAAACCTGTTTCGATACAGCGATGGCAAGACTCAAGAGAAAGCGGCTTCGAGATGCGT
>SIBK01000045.1 GCA_009695205.1 Pedosphaera sp.
TGGACAGTTGGAAGCTCGCTTCAAAGGCCGGGGTCAATTCTGCAAGCGTCCTGGCCTCCGCAGCCTAATAGCCGTCAACGTTCTTTTCAAAAATCACGACGAATCCATCCTTTGGAACTAAAAATCTCCAACAACTTCGGGATGCGCCCCGTCTCGGTCAGATCGCCGTGGCCTTCAGGCCGTAGGTCTGCAGCGGCGACGGTTGGGGCACGGATGCCACGATCCAGTAGGGGGTGGATGCCGTCAGCGGCGTCGACACCGACGGCGTGTAACTGCTCAAAAGCGCCTCGAAGCTGGGGGTGTCATTGCCGGTCAATACGGCGAGCGACGCTCCCGGAAGGCCATTGTTGTCGTCATAGAGCGACACCGAGAACCCGCCGCCACCATTGGCGATATTGAGGAACTGCACGCCGATTTGTAGTGTGACGCTGAACAGAGTTGATGGGTCGGAGCCGGTGGTGAATGACTGGGCTATAGATTGACTTGGAACATCATTATTGACGATGACATCTCCAACGATGCTATTGGCCAAGTCGGACACTGAGACCGTTTGCGCATGGGTACTGGAGGCGACCGCCAAGGCGAACGCCAGAGTTGTGAGCGCGGTTGAACCAGGCGCACGGAGAGTCCGTTTGATAGGTTGAGTTAGTTTGATGGGTTAACTTCGAACTTGTGACACCCATACAGGATCTGCGATGATCTACAAGCTAAATGCTTCGCGGGCAAAGGCCTAAAGGCCAGCCATCCCAATAGCCAGGGTTGAGCGAGACACTCCAGGAACCGAACGCAAATTCCCTTCACGGCGTCACTCAATTTCCCGGGCTGACAATCCGGTAGATCTGAGAGTTCGCAGGTACGTTCAGAAAAAGTCCGGCCTCCGGATGCCGACCAGGCAATTCCTGCAGGAGGCGAAACGGTGTCTCGGGCCCGGAAGCCGACCACAACTGATAGTGGCGATCGCTCCGGCCTGGCCAGCTAACGCGAACCAGTCCGGAAGAAATGCTGGAAAGATCGGTGCGAAACAGCTCTTCATCTCTTGTTGGATCCGTGCCGATTAGCAGTTCATGCAAGGTATCGTTGCCGTCCCCGTCAAAATCCCCGGCAGGGCCTTCGCAGAGCGAGCCGAAGCGCGCCTGTTCCCAATCATCGGGCAACCCGTCGCCGTCCGTGTCGACAATCGTCACTCCACGCAGGAAAAGCTCGACCTGTTCCACACGGCCCTGCGAGCCCGGCCATTCATCCGTCACCGCCAGGGTCCAAGTCCCCTCGGTGCCCTCGAAAAAATGGTGAGTGGACCAAAACGACTGTTCATCGGGCACCGGTTCCATCGCCATATTCTGCCGTTGGAGAATGCTGACTGTTCCCCGCGGGGATCGAACAGTGACACGCAGATCGGCTCGGCTCGGGTGGCTCCAGCGGATCCGCACCCCGACGTGCTCACAGTGTAGGGTGTTGGTGACCGCAAATTCATACCGGGCGGAATCGAGAGCCAGCTGTGCCGTCGCCTCCGGATGATCCTGCAACCAATTTTGCAAAGCCGCCCCATGCACCTGATCCACCAGGACCGCCGGAATGGGCGAAAACTCCGTCCCGGCGATGTAGCGGAAAAAACTGGGGGCACCCTTGGTCAATCGGCTGTCTCCTCCCTCGTTGTTGTGCAAGATGACGAACTCCGCCCCGCCCGCAGCCGCATTGGCAATCTTGTCTTCAGAGGTGTTTCCGCCCCGCAAAATAAGGGCGGCGCTTCCCTTGAAAACGCTCCCAGCCGGTGCCCCTCCGACTCCAAAATCTCTCAAGGGCAGGACCGACGTGGGTGCATCCGGATGAAGACCTAGCCCGCCTGTCGCCGCAATACGCCGCAACATCTCTGGGACGTCAATCCCGGAAACTTTCACACACAGCGCATCATCTGGAATTTCGATGCGGTTTGTCGAAAAAAAACGGATGCACTCCAGGGGCGGACGAGGTCTCCAGGCGAGCGCTGTGCGAACCGCAATCGCCGCGTTGGGAATTCCAAAACCTAAATTGTGGCTGACGGGCAATCCGGCGGAATTGGTCCGCAAGTCCGGATCCGAAAGGTCGAGGTGCCGGCACGAGAGCAGCAGCGCCTGTTGGATGTCACGGATCGCCAAATCCGGCCGCACCGAAAGCATCAGAGCGACGATGCCTGCAATCTGCGCGCTGGCGGCAGACGTTCCCGAAAAGGCGGTGACCCCGACACAATAGTCTGCGAGTTCCCCGTCCCCGAAATGATTGATCCCGTTCCGACCAACCCGGTCTGTGGTAAACACGCCGCGCTCCCCGAACTCACTATCACCGCTCGGGGCGGCCAGGAGAAGACAGGCACCCGGCGAACTGTAGCTCGACACTCGCCCGTCCGATCTTGCAGCAGCCACGGAAATGACGTCGGGATTCCGAGCGTATCCATCCTCATTAGCATCCCCCACTCCCAACCGAAAATCGAAGTCACGGTGACGTGCATTGCCGCCTCCCCGGACCATGACAACACCGAGACCGTTCCGTCCGAATTGGACGGCATTTGTGATAGCGGTCTGTTCCAGGAGACTCGGTTCCAGGATGAAAAAATTTGCATTTCCCCAGCTGTGATTCTGGACGGGAACACTGTTCGAAAAACCCTGAAACATGTCGGCCAATTGTTCCTCGGTACCCAGCTCGCCCGCGGAATTGAATATGACCCATGGAGCAATTCGCGCGGCAGGGGCGGCTCCCGAGCCGCCATGAGTGTTGTTAGCAGAGGCTGCGATCAAACCGGCCGTGGCGGTTCCGTGATATTCAAACAGCGCGGTATGCGAACCGCCCGGTGATTGCGAAAGATAATTGAAGCTGCGGTCATGCTGGATCTGCGCCGACAGGTCGGGATGGGTGGCCTCCAAGCCATCGTCACCCAGGCCCACCACAACACCTTCACCCCGGGTCACGGGCCACGCCCCACGAAGATTCAAATCGACCGAATTGGTGATCAGCCCAGCACCAGGAATCCGGTGATCGTAGTTCCACTGCCGAGGAAACTCGGGGTCCCGCAGATCGGCTGCGTACGCGTAAAGGAGTCGGGCGGTCCCGCGCCGCACGGGATGGGCGGCGTTCACCCCGGGTGCCGCGGCAAGCGACGCCGACTCCTGCACGGCGGTCTGGGCATCGGAACATTCGAGCAGGTACAGACCCGTCGAAAACGTCCGCAGGCGGCTCACAGGTCGATCAGCAATGAGTCGGTCCAGAACGGTCTCCGAGTCCACCGCGATGACTATTCTCCGGCCGAACCAAAATAAAGCGTGATCGCGCACCCGCCGCCCCCGAATCCAGTCTTCGCCCACCCGCGCACGACTCACGGCACTGCTCGCAGAATGGGTTTCGAACTCAAATTCGTCCCGAGTTGGAAACCGGAAAGCAGTAAGCTCTGCCACCGATTCGACCGTACCAGCGCACGCCAGGACAAGCCCAACGAGCAAGACCAGCACCGGCCGCAACATTCGGAAGCGAATAGACACACACACACCTACCGCATAAAGCGATTGGGGACAAGCTCGCTTCCACCGTCAACCGTGGCCTGCTCTCACCAACAGAACCGACACAGTGGTGTTGTGGCGCACGGCAGAAATCGTGCTGCCGTATAGCAAATCTCCCGGGAACCGGTGTCCGCGAGCCGTCATTGCGATGAGATTGATTTCCCGTGAGGTTCGGCGTTGCGGTTGGCGCGCACGCTAAATCATCTCTCCTGCAACTCAATGACGAAATATCAACTGAGCGGACCCCCAGCCCGTCATTTTTGCCCGTAACAGATTGAAAGCGTACCACGGATCGGTCCATGGTGTCGGACTGCAATGAAAAATTCGACAAGCCCCGCAATGCCCTGGTGGCGCCATTTGAACCGTTATCACTGGTTCGTGCTCATGGTAGCCGCTCTCGGCTGGCTCTTTGACTGCCTCGATCAACAGCTTTTCAATCTTGCCCGTGTGCCGGCGATGAAAACGTTGCTGGTCGGCGCGGACGGCAAGGTGCCCGATCCAAAACTGGTCGCGGAATTTGGTGGTTATGCTACCAGCATTTTTCTCATCGGATGGGCCACGGGCGGCCTCACCTTTGGCATCTTAGGCGACCGGATCGGCCGTGCAAAAACGATGATGATAACCATCCTGATCTACTCGCTGTGCACGGGGTTGAGCGCACTGTCTCAAGGTTTCTGGGATTTTGCTTTCTATCGCTTCATCACGGGTCTCGGAGTCGGCGGGGAATTTGCCGTGGGTGTCGCGCTCGTCGCCGAAGTCATGCCGGACATCGCACGGCCCTATGCGCTCGGACTGCTTCAGGCTCTCTCCGCAGTCGGCAACGTCACCGCAGCCCTCGTCAGCATGTTTCTCGGTCATCTGGAGGAATCAGGGGCCATTGCACACGCCTGGAAATGGATGTTTCTGATCGGGGCATTCCCCGCGCTTCTGGCGCTTCTGGTTCGCGCCCGCCTAAAGGAGCCGGAACGGTGGAGAGCGTTGAAAGCGGCTGGAAAAATCTCCGCCTCGGCCGGTTCATATGCTGCGCTTTTCGGGAATCCAAACTGGAAACCGCCCGCTGGAATCGCCATCGGTGCGGTGGCATCGATTCTACTGATCGCCTTTGCGGCCCCCTCCACGTTTCCCAAATTGGCTGTAAATCTCGGATTGGCTTTGCTGGCGGTTGCAGCGGGCTTGGTGATGATGCTCGCTGGAGGTGGCGACACCCGATGGAGACGGAATTCGCTGGTGGGCGTCCTGCTTGCCTGCGCCGGGGTCATTGGCCTGTGGGGTATCGGTTTCTTTAGCATCGACCTTCAGAGATCCGTTCTCCAAAAAACATTTCAAGCCCAGGGATTTGCGGGTAAGGAACTCGCCGGTAAACTCACCTACTGGTCGGGAATCACATCGATTGTCCTCAATTCCGGCGCCTTTTGCGGTATGCTCGTCTTCAGCATGGTGACCCAACGGATTGGTCGCCGCCCCGCTCTTGCAGCCGCGTTCGTCCTGGCACTGATCAGTACTGCTGCAACATTCTGGGGCTACCGCTCGATCAACGATCTGTGGCTCATCTTCGTCATGGGATTCTGCCAATTGTCCCTGTTTGCGGGCTATGCCATCTATTTTCCCGAACTCTTTCCCACACACCTCCGAAGCACAGGGACCTCGTTTTGCTATAACGTGGGGCGGTTCGCCGCCGCCTCCGGGCCGGCGCTGCTTGGCTTGCTGACCAGCCGTATATTCACCGTGGAACGCGGCTATCCCGAGGGGATGCGCAATGCGGGGCTGGCCATGTGCGCGATCTTTCTCCTGGGCCTGTTCGTCCTGCCATTCGCTCCCGAAACCAAGGGTCAACCCCTCCCGGAAGAGGATCAGGGTTTCGCTCATTGAACGTAGCTAGCCCGAGAATTGACCGCCCGTTGCGCCGAGGAAGGACCTGTTCAATCGTTCGAGGGATGAAGAGGTAAGATATGCGTCATGGATGGCATGGGAGTGACATACTGTGAACGGCAACCAACCGCGCTGCGCTGGAGTTATCCGGCGAAATCCAGGCAGACCAATCGATCTTCGCATCGCAAGTACAAGCGTTTGTCGCTGAGAACCGGGGCGGCCCAGCACGGAAAATGAAGCGAAGGCACCTGCCATCGTGAGATTTCTTCGCATTTCACAGGGTTGGGAGCAAACAAACCCAGCAGCCCACCTTCACCCAGCGCAATCAACTTTCCATCCGCGCGAATGAAAGACCCGCGCCCGAACACAGGGGGTTGAGCAAGCGAATGCGGCGCCCATCGCTCGTCCCGATCCCACTTTAATTTGCCAGTCTCCAGTTCCACACAGCGAAGACGGGCATCGGGCTCATTCCGTCCGGAGAATCCATAAAGATGGCCGTCGATCAGCATCGGCTGACTCCAATGCATTTCGAGGGAAGTTCCCTTCCAAAGCTCCTCCAGGGGAGCCGGCTCTGGCTTCGCCCGAAGCAGGAGGGACCCGGATCGAAAGTAGGCGCTCGAAATTAGCACCCGATCTCCCACCGCCACAGGTGTCATCGCATTGACGGAGTCATCCACGCGAGCTCGGAACCAACGGCGATACAACACGCGTCCGTCCGTCGGATCCAACCCCACCAATCCCTGCCGCATCACGCACCAAGCCAAGCGGTGGCCAAAAAGCGTGCTCACGACCGGTGTTGAATAGCTCGCCGATTTTTCCTCGGAATTCCAGACGACCGGCGGTTCTCCCGGCCAATCCCGTTTGGGGGTGCCATCCCAGGTTTTCGAGCCGACGCTCTGCCACCGTGTCTTCCCGGTAGCCACTTCAAATGCCACCATACCGGCGTCCGGTTGCCCACCCACCATCACCAACAGCAATTCCCCCTCCAGCACCGGCGTGCTGCCCACTCCAAAAAAAGCCTCTGGCACCGCAAAATCCTTGCTTGTGCTGCGCGCCCAAAGCACAGAGCCATCGGCTATGTTGAGGCAAACGATCTGACCCTCGGCTCCCAGCGTAATGCAACGGTTTGAAGTTAACAGGGGCGAAGACCGCGGCCCGTTGTTATAGCCATAGGGATCCTGGTACCGACTCGCATAGGCGTAACGCCATCGCAAACGGCCAGTCACGGCATCCATGCATTCGACAACTTCTTGGTTACCCTGACGATGAAACACGACGAGCTTTCCGTCGCGAACCGACGGGGCGCTGTACCCGGTGCCGACTGCTCTTTCCCAAACCTGAACCGGGCCATTGGTCGGCAGCCGATTTAGGAGGCCGGTTTCCTGCGAAACACCATTGCCATTAAGTCCAAGAAAACAGGGCCAGTTGTCGGCGTGGCTGATCGCAGAAGCCAGAAGCACGCTCAGTGTCGCCAGCATGGCGGCGGCCAGACGACGTCCAGTGGCGCAAGTCTGTTGCACCCGTCGCCTCAGCCCTCGAGCGCCTGTCCGATGCCAAGCTTCTAAACAAACACTCGACCAAGCCCTGCCGCCTCCCAAATTCTCGAAATCAATGTGCATTCCTCGTATTCCGCCCGGAACTGGCCCCAACGCAATCCGGAAAACCACAAAAACGCGACGCCTCCCGCCCGAGCCAACTCCGACGAGCATCGGGACGAATGAGGCGAAGCCACCATCCTCCGAAATCTCTTTCGGAGTTTTGAAACAGGATCCCGCGATCCGAAGACTATTGGGGGTGCGGCATCGCCACCCCACCGGGACACTACTCCCAGGTCCAGTCTATGTGCTTAATTAGCTCCCGCGTCTTGCGCCGCTCGTAGCGGTTTTTTTGGGGCTTCCGGGGACGGTCACTTAACGCCCGGAAGGGGTGGCGGTTGTCACGCAATACCTCAGCTGCGAGGTCGTCTGTCTTGGTCATAGAGGGCCTTTCGGAGACTGCCGGCTGAACCTACAGCGGGCCGTGACTCGCGGCCTGTCGGGGTGCAGCCACTATACTGACACAAGTAACGCCCCTAAGTTCAACCGGATGGCGAAAAAGTCAAGGCTACGATTCCTGGCTCACACGTGACGGGCAAATTCGGAATGCAATTCCGCATACTCGCCACCCTTGGCCAACAGCTCGTCGTGGGTGCCTTGTTCAACTATCCTGCCCTTTTGCAGGACAAGAATCCGGTCGGCCTTCCGGACGGTGCTCAGACGATGAGCGATCACAATCGATGTCCGCCGCTCAAACAGACGTTCCAGGGCACTCTGCACCAGGGCTTCCGTCTGCGGATCCACCGCACTCGTGGCCTCATCTAATATCAGAATCCGAGAACATGCCACAAGCGCGCGGGTAAAACACAGCAACTGACGCTCGCCCGCACTAAAGTTCCCGCCCCGCTCAGAAACCTTGGTTTTGTATCCGTCGGAAAGACGGAGGATCGTATCGTTCGTTCCCAATGCCGTTGCAGCCCGCACCACCTCGTCATCCGTGGCTCCCGACTTACCGTATTTGAGGTTTTCCATTACGGTTCCGGAAAATAGAAAGTTATCCTGGGTCACAACTCCGATCTGCTTGTGCAGCGACTGCAAGGTCACAGTTGCAATGTCCACGCCATCCAGCAGGATCCGGCCTCGTTGAGGTTCATAGAACCGGGAAAGCAGGCTGATGATCGTGGTCTTACCAGAGCCTGTCGTCCCTACCAGGGCAATGGTTTCACCCGGTTTTGCCTGGAAACTAATATCCTCCAGTATCCACCGATCCTCCGGGGTGGATTCGTACCGCATCCAAATATTCTCGAATTGCACCCCTCCCTCCAGAGGCAATAGGGGTGTTGCGTCCGGGTGATCTCGAATCTGCGGCCGCGTGTCGAGCAGCTGAAAGATTCGTTCCGCGCTCGCCGCCGTCGAAAGCACGGCGTTGTAAAGGTCTCCCATCGTGTGTATCGGCCCGAAGAACATGCCGATATAGAGAATGTACGCCGCCAGCGCACCGACGGTGATCTCTCGACGAAAAACGAGGTGACCGCCATAGCCAAGAACAATGGCAATCCCTAAGCCGCTGAGGAATCCGACCACTGGCATGTACGTGTGGAACACACGCGCCGCCACCAGCACCCGCCGGCCATAATCGTCATGAACCTGACGAAAGCGGCCCAGGTTCACCGACTCCCTCGCAAAAGATTGCACAACGCGGACTCCATGAATGTTTTCTGCGAGAGAGGCCGTGATACGTGAGGAAATTCGCCGCATCTCCCGATACGCCTCAATTCCATGTTGATGGAAAAGTCGCGTTGCATAGGCAAGGACCGGAAGGACCATTCCCACCGCCAGGCACAGCCTCCAGTCGTAGTGGAGCATCAGGATGACCACCCCAACAAGAGTGAGAGCGCTCGACAACAATTGGCTCGCCCCCCAAGTAAGAATGCGATCAAGCGATTCAATGTCGGAATCGGCGCGTGATATAATCCTTCCTTGATGGGTTTTGTCGAAATAGCTCAGGGACAAGCGCTGGATGTGCTCAAAGACGGCCAACCTCAAATCGTTCATAGCGCCTTGCCCGATGTGGATGGCGCTCCGTACCTGAACCGCAGAAAGTCCCCAACCCGCAAGAAGGTTCAACAAGTATAAAACGGAGATCAAAATCAAACCGCGCGAAGCGACCCCCGGTGATTCGGCATGGCCCAAGTGACGATCAATACCCACTTGGATCAGGTAAGGACCGAAAAGCGATGAGACGGTGGCGATCACCGTCTGGATTAAATTCCACCAAAGCATCCGGCGATAAGGGCGCAGCCACGCGAGGAGTCGGGCAAAGGTCGCACGCGACATTTGCTTTTGAGTAAACGCCTCCTCCAACTCCAGTTCCTCCAAAGTGGACATGGGCTAATTGAAATTGAAACAGATTAGGATCTGGCAGGCAGGCAACCCGGGGAAACCGATACAGCCAATCCGCCCGCTCGCAACCCGTATCCGAGCCATAAATCCGGCGGAACACCCTCGATCATGGCGCGACATACGGCGGCGAGAAGGGCGTCCCCTGCGCCAACCGTATTTCGAACCGTGACCTTTACAGCCTTTTCCCAGCGAACAAATCCCTCCGTGGCGTTGACCAGCAATCCGCCACGCTGAGCGAGCGATACGAGGACCCATCCGCCCGTCTGCCGGGAGAGCCGGGTTGCGGCGGCTTCCTCGGCTGCGGGCGTCATCAACTTTCTCCCCGCCCATTGCGCCAATTCAAATTCATTTGGCTTTACCAGAATCGGATGTTCGAGAACTGCCAATCGAAACGCCTCACCGTCGCAATCCAGCACCGTCCTGCATTTTTCTCGCCGAGCCATGCGGATGAACTGGGCGTAGGTGTCGATGGACAGGGATTTCGGGAGCGCACCGGACAAGATAATCCACCTTCCCGGGTACAGCTCGGTGCGAAAGGCCTGTTTAAGCCGGCGGGCCTCAACCGTCGAAAACCGAGGCCAAAGCGGATTCAGTCGTAGCTGGGGTCCGCGTCTGGGTGAGACAATTACGTTCACCCGCGTCGGTTCCCGCAGTGGGAAAGGAACGGCCCGCAACCCTTCGCGGCGAACGCCCGCCAGCAGCTCCCGACCCGTTGTTCCGCCGACCGGTACCAACAGCCGCGGTCGCCCGCCCAACCAACGCCACCATCGAGCAACATTGATCCCCTTCCCGCCTGGCCATCGTCGTTCCGACTCCACTTCTATCTTCTCGCTGGCTCGCACTTGCTCAACCACCCACTCCGCATCGATGGCCGGATTGAGTGCAACGATCAAGGGCCCCCCCGTTCGGTCACCGCTCATGGGGCAAAGATCACGCGGTAGAACCGGAATGAACCGTCCGCAGGGAGCGCTAGCTCGTATACTCCCACCGCGGTTGCCGCTTCCACCGTTGCCATATCCGTCCAGATCAGTGTTGCAGCGAGCCCAGCCGCCTCCTGAATGACGTAACTCCGTCCTGGAATTGCCACCCATCGGATCACTACGCGGTCACCCGACGGCGCCAGCTCGATCGTGTAAAGCACCGGCTGGGCAGTTGGATCGCGATTGAAACTGAATCGAACGACATAGTTAGTCGCCAAGGCATCGCGGGAAACGACAGCAAGGTACCAATCGCCGCTGAGCCGCGGAAATACCGCCCGGTCGACCCTTATAATCTCGTCGTTCGTACCCGGATTGGCGCTGAGGAAGTCAAAACCGGTCTTGTCGGGCAGCGCGGCACGACGCGCAAACAAGTCCGCGTCGCCCGTCAACTGGGATACATGGAACGTCGCGGCTGTCGCATCACCGGGGAGCGTAAGGGAGAAATAATTGGTGAATGGAATTTGTCCGCCAGAATCGATGAAGAGATCGAAGTCCTCAGTCAACGGATTGAGAGTGCCCGGATCTACCTGGACGGTTGCGGAGACCGAATAACGGACGGTGCCCGCCGTCGTCGGATACACACCCAAAATCCATTTCCCAGGGCTTATCGGCACCGGCCGGCTGTCGCGCCCGATGACAAACTCCTCGGGCGAGGTTCCCGGTCGCGCGCTGGAGTAATCGAATGAGGTTGGAGTGGGTAACGGAGAGGCCCGGCGCAACACCGCATTGACAGCTCCCTGTAGATTGGTCACGCCTATCACCAATGCGATAGGATCCCCGGCGACGTCGATGCTGAAATAATCTATCCCACCCGTCGTGTTCGTGCGCGTGAGCGGGCTGTCTCCAATCACCGGGGTCAGCTTCCCCCGCGTCGTCCGGGCAACGATGGTGTATTGGATTGGAGAGAGGATCGGCACGGAGGAATTGACGGGATATACCGCGAGATACCACCGGCCCGGTAAGAGCGGAATCGGTTCGCTGCCAAGGCCCGCAATAATCACCTCGGGGGTCAGTCCTGGATGGGTGCTTGAATAGTTGAAGGTGGATTTCGTTGGAAGATTGGGGCCTTGTCGAAGGACAAGGTTCACATCCTGATTCGCGTTAGTGACCACAAAGGATGTTTCCAAGCTGTCCGCAGGCACATCGTATTGGAAAAAGCCAAGTAATCCTTCATTCGCATAAGATGCGACATAGGGCACCCCATCCGAAAGGGGGATGATCGGCACACCTAAATCCACTCTCAGTCGAAAACAATTCGTAGTATGAGGATCTCTATTCCGCACGGTGAGGTAGTAGCGTTGTCCCCGCTGCAACACCGGCGGCAGGTTGGTTTTCAGAGTATATCGAGCCGATTTATGGATATCCTCCAGCAGGAAAACGTCGTCGGGCTGGTTACCGTCGGGAACGCCACTATCACTATAAATCAAGTCGATGCCGCCGTCGCCAGTTAGGTTGGCCAAAAGGTTGGTGGCCTGGCGAGCCTCCGAGGGAACCTGCATCAAGAAATGCAACTGTTGACTTCCCGCAATGCAGTTCGAGTACGAAAGCCCGTTAGTCAGTTGCACGGTTGGGATGTTGGTCGGAGCAAATGTGAGCGACAGCTGCCAACTGGAGACAACTCCGATGGCGCCGCCCACACGATCATCGGTCACCTCCAGGCGCCAGGCTCCGGCCCCTACTTGGCTGAGCAGGGAAGTCATGGGCTCTTCGGCAAAAAATTCCCGCTGCCCATCAAAGCCACCCGTTGCAAACTTGATCAGTTCCGGTGGCGTCACGTTGGTATACTCCGTGAAATTGGCGTACAACGAATTCGTCGCCCGCGCTTCCATTGTAACCAAGCCGGCAGCCGAGGATACCACAAGGTCCCGCCCGTCCGGATCCCGAAACACGGCGCTGAGCGAACCCACTCCATTCCCCAGCGGTGGGGGAAAGCCCACGAGAAGCGCCGGACTAAACTGCTTCTTGTCATCCCCCCATCCCGCAATCACGACTTGACTCACGGGATCGCTCACTCGAACCCATCCTTCCAGAGTGAACGAACCACGCCCACGATCGGTGAAATTCAAGAAGTCGTCCGATTCCACTCGAGAGAGTCCGTTTGTGCCGAAAAACTTTCGCGCACCCGCGATGCGGCCAACCACCGTGCTGACGCTACCTTGATCGACGCCGTCCAGTCCATTGAGGCGCTCCGTGGAGTCGGTGTCGAAAGGCCAGTAGCTCGTCATGTCGAGCAAGAGGTCCGCAGGGGATCCCTTGGGCTGCCGGAAGAGCCCACGGGCGTAAACATCGCGCAACTGTAGATCGGTCAGCGATCGCCGCCAGAATCCGAAATCGTCCAGGATCACCGGAGAATGAGATGGAGCGCGCAGGCGCGTCGGATCTTCGCCGAAGAAGAATGCGCGGTTCGTAGGCAGCGTAATCCCCGGCAGCAAGGATTCCGCGACCCGGTTTCCGTTGTGGAAAAGGCTCGCCCGTCCCTCGGCTTCGTAGGTCAGGGCGACATGCTGGAAATCGAGCGTGATGATCTGGCTGCCAAAGGTCCGATTGGTTAAGGCACCTCGGTTCTCGGTCAAAACCACGCGTTGCCCCGAGGGGTTGACGAGCGCAACCTTGAGGTCCGAAACAAATTCATTCGTTAGCCTTAACCCAACCCTTACTGCAGTCACCGGCCGCGCGTCGTCCACGGTCACTCTCCCGTCCACGAGAGCGAGATCTTTTAAAGGAATGCTGTTCGTCGGAAGAAAAATCCGGCTATAGCGTGAATCCAGATTTCGTTCGAAACGCACGCCGATGTCGTACTCAACCGTGACACCGTTTAGATTGCAGACCGTGATAAAATAGCGGCCAGGAGTCAGAGGTGGCACGTCCCGCACGCCGATCGACACGGAGCCGCCGGGCGGCAGAATTTCTGCGTATCGGAGATTGTTGGTAGGCACGAGAATATCCGGCACCTCGTCCCGTTGGATGTATACCTGGAGTGGAAGCGCCGGGTTTTGGTTGGTCACCAGAACCGTCATCCGACTGACGTCTGCGGGGACATTTTGCACCTCAAGGCGGCACCGGCCCGGAGCGAGCTTTCGGTGGCGGAAGCCACTGAGGTCATTTTCCTCGAGGGTCATTCGGAAATTGGAAACAAAGCCCGTGCTGCCCAGGGCATTATCAACGGCGTTTAACATCCAGACCCCGTTGATCGGCGTCCCCAAATAGTTGTTCAGGCTGCCAGGACCATCGGGTGGATAATAGACATCGCGGAATCCGAGGCCGGAATCATTGTAAACATTCGTGATATTCACGCCCCCGTCCACATAGTGGTTTTGGTACCAGTCGTAGTAGGGACGATGATTGTGAAGCACCGAGAATTCCCGGAGATGAGTCAGGTTAAGGAGCAGATCGGAAAAATTCTGGTGCGAAAGCGTCTGAAAGATTTCGATCGCCCCCACTTCAAACGACGAGGTGGCGATCGCCAGAGTAATGCCCACGCCAGGCCGCCCGGGAGATCCGTCCGGGATTGGCATCCGAATGTTGATCCCCCGCACAGAAACCATGCCATCTTTCTGGTCGGAGAATCGCTGGTTCGAACTCAAACCGATGAACCCGTAACTCCCCCCCTGATGATCCTCGGATTTCACGCCGATGTAATACACCACATTGGATCGCACCGCATCGTTGGTGAGGAGCACCACTTCCGTGCCGCCCCGAGTGACTGCTTTGAAAGCGGATGCGAGTGCATCCGGATGCAACTGTAGCAGCGCGGCGTTGGTGGAAACGTATAGGTCGATGTCGGCTTCCTCCGCTCGAGGCACAGCCAGCTCATTGGGAAGAAAGGTCACGAACGCCAGATTCGTCCCTGCGATGTTGGTCGTATTGCCAACCACATTCGTTTCGCCGATGCGGTTTGTGAAGGTGTAAAAATGCCATTGATTCGTGATCCCGCGCTGGGTTCCGAGCCGCGGAGAGTTCTCTCCGGCGCGGTCGTCCAGTCGGGGATGACCGTTGGTAAGGATGTCCGGTTCGAAAACAACCGGAAAAACCAGAGAGTTTGTCGGAGCAAACCGGGTGATCACTGGCAGAGAGCCTCCGTCACCCGAAGACACCACGAGGGCGAAATCCTGGAGGGTCGGCTGATTGGTCCGGCCAGACTGGGTTGGAGAATTCTTGCCTAGCGATGGCACATTAACCCGCCGCGCATTGACAAAAACCACGTAATTGGTGCCTGGGTTCCGGAGCACGATGCTTTCCACGTTGTTGACTTTGTCAAATGGGAGTGCTCTCCACGAATTCGTTGCCGTAAGGTTGTACATCACGCTCTCGTTGTTCCGCGGATAAAAGCTGTTGCCGATGTAGACCGTCTTGTCCACCACGTTTGAGACGATCAGGTCCAGGTCATTGACCAGCTTGACCGATGCCCCGGGGTTACCCGGAGGATCTGTCCAGACAAGTGTCAGTCGTAGCTCCGCCGTCGCTGCATTCGTCGGGTTCAATTCGAGGCGCCAGGCCCGGGATGTAGCCGTGGAGAGAGCATTCGTATAGGATTCGGGAACGTATAGCGTCGGGGAATTCGACCCTCGGTTAATGTTTTCCTTCTTGCCCCACGCAAGGGGGACGCTGTTGGTCAGCTGCACCCTGCCCCATCCGGAGTAATTAAACGGCTCATCCGGATTGATCGAGTACGTCGTCTCATCCGTGGGTCGCGCCCCATTGATGAGCAGGGCTTTGAACAAAGCGGGTGAATAGTCGAGCTCATTATTTTGGAAGAATTCCTGCATCAAGGCCAGGATGCCTGTCACCGCAGGCGCAGCCATCGAGGTGCCAGATTCGTAGCGATATTGTTGATCGGGTGGAACATTGGTGGCAAGTTGCTGGTTCAACTCCCCAAGGACGTAGGATTCCGGTGAATTCGGCTCAACCTGGTTTTCCAGTTTCCAATCGCGCGACCGGGTTGAAATGATGAACGAGCCCGGTGCCACGACGTCGGGCTTGAATCGGCCGGCGTCGCCCTCCACGCCGATACCCGTGTTGCCCCGGCTAGAATAGTGCGCGACCTGGGTGTCACTGTCGCTGGCCTCAAAGTAGAGGACGTTGGTGGTATACGTCTCCGGGGGCAAATTGGTGTTGATCTGATCACGGGGAACCACCACTCCGTTCGTGTCCAACACCACGAAGTTGGTCAGAAATCGAGGACTTTCGAGCGCCCCGACCGTCAGCACATTCTTTGCGTTGCTGGGTGAGGAGATCGTGTCTTCTGTTCCACCGATCCCCGATTTATTGCCACCCCCATCGTTCCCTGCTGCGAACACATAGAGAATGGGTTGGGAACCGGTTTCCCTGGGTTGAGCATCCCGGACCGCCCCGTCGTAGCTGGCGGAAGCCGAGGTATAATCGTACGCGCCAAGGTAGCTCCAACTGTTATTGGAAATGAACGTCTTTTTGGCAGCGGCGTTGGTCTGAAGGAATTCATCGGATTGTTTCGGCCCGGTTTTCAGGTCCACAGGTAACACGTATAAATTCGCCTGAGGCGCCTTCCCACGAAAGCTCGCATTGGTAACAGATCCCTGGGGTTGTTGGGCCACACGACCGCGACCGAAGCCTGCGATAATGCCCGCCACATGCGTGCCATGCCCCTCACGATCCCTCAACACGGACAAATCTGGCGAGGATACCTTGCCCGCAAGATCTTGATGAAGTGCATCCACTCCGGAGTCATTTAGATTCACCAAAACGCCCGCGCCCTGGAGACCCAGGTAAGGAATCGTGTTCGTGTCACTCAATGTTGCGCCGACCCGGTGCCCGGTGAGATCATTTGCCAGCACGCGCGGTCGGGCCGTTTCCATGTGATGCACATCCGGATCTAGAGCCAGGGAAATCCATGCAGTCGGAACCGGTTCAAAGGTAAGCACCGGGCCAAACGGTGAAGCAGTCCTGGATAACACGGGGCCTGCCATCGCCTCGAGCCGCGCCACGGTGTCCAGATCCTCATTGATGGTCAACTGGACCCGGGTTCCTTCTGAAAGCGCGCGTTGTTCAACAGCAATCGGGAGCAGGGTCGCATCGAATTTAAAGTAAGGCTCATACGGAAGCAGCGCACCCACCGACGACGAAGCCTCCAGTCGCACGGCGGCCGCCCGGGACAGGCGGACCAGAAACGCGTTGTTCGGGATGTACGCCACCACTCTTCCACCTGCCTCCTGAATCTGTCCTCGGAAGGAGTCATCGATCGCCTCGCGGGCCTGCACCAAGTAGGCGCCCGATTCCTCCGCGCACCGTAGGTGATCAGGGATTACCAAGGGCTCTGCACTGCCGGAATCGATCAACGCGTGTCGCAGCAGAAGCGCACTTTCCTGGCGGATCAATTGGTCCAGGGGTTCCGGCGTATTGCGAAGCCGCAGCGGAAAGCGGGCATCTGTAAACCGAGGCGCGGCCTGGGATGCGGAGACAATTTTGATACCCCGCGGCGTCGCCGCACCGGCGACACTGCCATTCCAGGGATTGCCGGCTGACCAGGAAGCGAGGGGGGCTGAAAGGTCGGGCGCCGGCTTGGATTCGCCGACAGCACCGGCCGTGGGCCCCCCCACCCTACCCAGCGACATTCTGTACCAGAGAGCGACCAGAACAGCCACCGACAGTATAACCAAAGACCACTTGATCCGGGAGATTCGCATAAGTTGCGCGGAGGAAGAATTCAGGATTCAGACACTTGTAAACCACTATCGAGATCGCGTGCGCAGGACTACTGAGAGAGCAGTTCGTATTTCTGGACGTCCGCGTGAAGATTCGTTGTTGCACCGCCATAGAGTAACACCGTCTTGGTCGCGAATTCCCCCGTGACCTGGTAATTCGTGCAGATCCCATACAGCGGCCCAGGCTGGTTCAACAGGGAAGCTTGCGCGGGCTTGAGCGACTGACCGTAGGCGTAAATCGTGTAGTGCGGATGATCCTCCCGCATGAGTGAAAGGATTTGCTGGGGGATCCGTTCCACGATTTCGTCGGACTGAGCATTCACCAAGGGGCCAGCAATGTAATTTTTAGGAAGGTACGGGGATTCAATGGTCACCGCCGAAGCCGATAAGAACCCGCCAATTCCATCGAACACTCCGCTGCGGGTCAGGCCGCGGGCGTTGTTAATCGAGCGGACGATCCGGCTGAATTCCGGCGTCGCCGGTTCGATCACCCTCGGCTCCGGAACGCCGGCCTTCCCGACGGCTCCGGTCGTCGTCACTCCGGCGGTCGTGACTCCTCCGAGAGCCGCCGCCCACGCCGCCGGCTCCGTCTGGTTGGGAGACATCAATCCGCGGGCGGCATTGTCGTTGATAGCCGTGGTGAAAAGGTGCAAGAAATGCCAATCCGCTACCGGATGGGTGTAGTAGTTGCCCGCCCAAACGGGCCAAGCATTGGGCGGCTGATTCGCCCGATTGTTCGGAGACTGGGGGGTGCCTGCGTGATTTCTAAACTCTTCAGCGAACCGATTCATTGTTCCGGGCATGCGCCGGCGCGGCTCACGAGCCACTCGGAAATCGGTTCCAAAAGCCACCACCGACGATTTCAGATAGACGGTCTGCCACGGTGTCCCTCGATGCACACGGCCCAGCCAGCCCACGGAAGGCAGTGGGCCATTCGGGAAATCCCAATCATCCGAAGCGGTAATCCCCGGATCCTTGCGTCCCGGATCTTTTTCGACGGTCATGCCAGCCACCGTTGCAACGCCGGAAGCGCCGCCTGGGAGCGCCTGTCCCCAGCCCCACGGAGCATAAGCCCGCACGCTTCGAGCCTTCATGTCATGACCCGCCTCAATCCGGTGGTGACTGGCGTCGCTTGCCACCTGGTTTCCCTGCCCGTTGGGTGAGCGACCCGGACTGCCGTCCGGATCAACGATCAACCATACCGCTCCCGGTCGCAAATCTTCGATTGTATAATGCACCAGTGGATCATTCGCGGCGCGGCGGTCGGTCAATAGAAACTTTCGCGAGAATGTAAGCGCTCCGATGAACGGTGTGCTGACATCCACCGCGTCCCCGTAGTTGAGGAATTCGCCCTGCGGATCCAACCCGAGAAAATAGCGGCGCTTCAATACCTCCCGCTTCACCGTCGTGATGACCGGGCCGAGCGGCAGTCCATTGCGACTTTTTGCACGCACGGTGGGCAGTCCGGCCGCTCCCCTCACAATCTGAGAATATTGATACTCATTCGTCGATACCGAGACGTACATTTGGTTGGTCATGCCCGCTGTGAGGGAACCCGTCCCGATGCGATTCGTCATCCAAATGTGATTGTGCGTCACCGTGGAATCGGTGTTGAGCGGCCGCGTTTGGGGATCCGTGAATTGCGCGAGAATGTTGGTTTCGATCGCCGTGCTTTTGATATTGACGAAATCGATGATCTTCGGGAAGGCTGGCTGCGAGCGGTCGACCACTGCGTAGACTAAATAATTGGTGACCTGGAGTGAAAGGTCCGGCGTCAGATCGTTGCGCGACGCAACATTGAACCCGATATGACGATTGGTCAGGACAATCTGGTCAAGAGGCTGCGCTGCGCGCAACGCCCAGCGGCCGTTTTCGAACGTATAGTTAAAGGTTGCCAACTGGGCATTGGTACGCACGAAGACCCGCATAGACGACAGGCTCGTCCGCGGCGCCCACTCGTTCGTGATGCCCGAGGCGGGTGAAATCGAAATTCCAGTGCGGGCATCAACGAGCGGATGACTCCGTTGATCAAACCGTTCGACGAATTGGAACGCCGGGATCGTCGATCTAAAGTTACTGTAGATCGGCACAGCCGTTTCGGCGATGCCGACCCGATTCGAGAAGCTGAGGTGAACAATGTTGGTGTACAGAATCTGGTGATCGCCCTTGAACGAATTGGTGTAGGAGTTCCACGCCTCAAGAGAAATGTTCCGTTCGAGATCGATCGAATACAGGAGATTGGTCTGCACGGCGGCGCTCGGGCGCGGACGTTCCAGCTGCAACCGACGCGTCACGCGCACACCAGTCTGCCACACCGCCTCATTGAAATTCGGATAGCCCTTCTTCGCACCAATGACCCACGGCACACCGTAGAGATTGCAGTCCGTACGGTTGTCCCTGACATTCGCCTGGCTGAGTTTGAATCCAGGGTCCCCACCCCCGATCGCTGCAACCCCCTTCGTCGAGGTTGTGTCGTCCAGATCCAACCACGGGAGCCTTAGAGCGACGTCCGCATCCGTCACCTCCTGGAATCCACCGATGTAAACATTGGTGTAGGTGATCTCCGAACCATCGACATTCTTGAATTTTTCAGCCAATCGATAGAACCGCGGGCGCAGGACCGTCGGTCGGGCATTCGAGCGGGTCGTCGCGTCATAAATGTTCAATGCGACCTGGAGCAGGCGATGAAGCTGGGCATCGTATTCATGATGGACGAAGCGGTTGACACGTTGCGCTGAATTGCGGGGATTGGTCTCGATCACAATGCGGTCATGACGCACCGGGATATTAGTGATGCTGAAGCCATAGCCGTTGAAGGTCAGCTCGTTCCGAAGGAGGCGGTCCGCGGTGTTGGTGAACCATTCCAGAGTCGTCCAACGGCGAAACGGAACTGTTTCCACTTGCCCCAGAGCATTCATCCGAGGCGCCGCCAGGATATCGCCGCTCTCGTCGTGCGCCCAATTGAGGTTGAGCTTTGCAGCTTTGGCCACCGATCCATCAGGATTCGTCCGGAAATAGAAACGCCCATCGGGCGTATCCGTGCCGAGAGAGGACAGGAGGCGGTAGAATGTATAGTTGGTCGTTCGGGTCCCGCCCAAGAATGTCGAGGCATTGGCGCCCAACGTATTTTGAAGACTGGGAACCGATAGCAACTGGAAGGGATCCCCAAAGGGCCTGTCCTGATCCGCTCCGGGCCAGTTATCTTGATTGCCTCGGGTGCCTATTGTATCCTGTGCGTTCGCCATGGCTGCGGGTTTCAAAGACAGGTCCAACCGTGGGCCGTTCGCATACAGATCCTGGTAGCTGTTGGTCAGGGAAGGCACGGGCTTGAGCCCCCCAAGGACCGCGTTGTTGAGGCTCGCGGCGGTCACCCCATTGGTGCGGGCCTCGTACAATCTCGCGGCGGTGAGGTTGGCGTTCTGTGCGGGATTCGCGCCTTTTGGAGAGTTTGCCTGGCCCAGGTTGGTGTTGAATTGGTATTGCAGCCAGATGTTCGTGTTTAGCTCCCGGAAATAGGCGGCGAGATTCAATTCCCACGAGCCCAATCCCTGATTTCGATTAAACCCGTCAAGCCCCGCCCCTAATCTCTTCGCGTCGTTGTGAATATAGTTCAGGTCGAGGGTCCTTCCCGTAGGAACCGCTACATACGCATACCGGCCGACAAACCGGTTTGTGCTGGAATGCGGACGATCCGGCTGTTCCAAAATGCCGATCCATTGGGGATCCCCGATCAGGCAGTTGGTCACCGTCTGGAATCCCGCATTGCCTGGCAGTGAGATCGGCTTTCCGTTCGCATCGAGCACCAGTTCCACATAGCTGATCGTCGGCTCAAACACCCGGCTTTGATTCAAATCTAAGAAATAGCGCGCATCCGAAGGGGTGAGTGAATTGCCGTTGGTACGGACGAAGACCGGCACCCGTGGATCGTATAGAAGGTTCGTGAGCATTCGCTGCTGCTGCAGTGCGCCAGCGCGGGGGTTGATCAGCGAAGGTACGCCGTAGATAAGATCCAGATACGGGTTCGAATTTGCACCCTCCAGTCTTTCATGGGGGGCAAAATTGGTGGAAACGATAAAACAGGCCGCCGCACGCGAACCGCTGATTGCCAAGCGCGAGGCAATCTCCGCCTTCGCCCGGGCCGTGGCAGCTTCGGCAAAATACCGCGCGTCAATCTGGTCACTGGACGCAGACACCGAGCTTCGTTCCCGTCGACTCACGGCAAGAAACGCCACGGCGGTCAACGTCACCACCGCCAGCATGATCAATGTGATGACAAGAGCGATACCTTCGGACTGCCGGCGCGCGGAAGTCCCGCGACGGAGGCCGGACGGACGGTGAGCGGTTGGGAAGTTCATGGAAGGCGGGGAGCGGATCGCAGTGGAATGCGCTGGCGGAAGATCTGTACCTTGCCCGCATTGCGGCGGAGGAAATCCCGTCGGAGAGAGAGACCGGCCTGATCCGACGGCAGTGACCGAAATGTCTCGAGCGTGGAAGGTTCCAAGACTGCGAGTTCGACTTCGAGAAACGCCGGAAGGGACGGCCCTTCAAACAACAGGATCGGGAAGCCGTTCAATCCGGTCGAATACAGCGTTGCGTTGGCCGTGCGGTCGGCCTGGGATTGAGCTCTGCGATATCCCAGATCGACGCCCTGATCCTGAAGCAGAGCCCATTGTTTCTCATAGAATCGAGGAGCAACTAACACCTCATTCGTGCGGAACCAATCATCGTACCGATCATAAATACGGCCGGTTGCGTCGCAGGCGGAGACGCGGAAAAGGACGACTCCATCAATCAGGCGCGAGGAATTAGTGCGAAACTGTATCGCACGATCGGATCCAAACGGCAGGGCGAAATATTGGTTCTTAATGACCTGCGAGCGCGTGAATTGCTTGCTCGTCCGATTCGAAATGGACATGAAATTCAGCCAGGAATTGGGAACCTGTTGGTTCGGGTTGGAGGCGCTTGGAAGACTCTGTGGCTGAAAAAGTCGGTATAGAGTGCCCACCCCGTTAGTAGGAAAAACGCCGGGCTTGCTCTCCGCACTTATAAAGTATCCTTGGGGCTCATAGCGGTTGGGTTGCACAGGATGCCGGGTGACGAAGAACACTTCGTCAAAGGCATTCACCAGGCGACCCGGTCCTGCCAGAGAAGGGATCAATGGCTCCAACCCCCGACCGACCAAACTCCGGAGAACCAGATTCACTCCGTTATTGGTCAAAGGATCCGGTAATTCCTGCAGCCGCACGGAACGTTCGAGATCCCGCACCAAAAGATCAAATGCGGCCCGGCCGCCCTCCCCTACATTCGTCTGGTTTAGACTTGCCCGAAAGGCTTTCTGGGTCTGATTAAACACAGCGTACAGAGCCAAAACCACGATTGAGAGCAGGCTCACAGCCACCAGCAACTCCAGCAACGTGAAGCCGCGGGATCGTCGGAGTGTATGACTCTTCAGGCAGGCAACGGTGGACACGGAGAAGTTCATGTCAGGGCTGTTTGGTCACAAATTCATCGCGACGCAGGTACCGGCGGTTGTAGTCCCAGGCCTCCGGCCGGCTTGCAATAGGTTCCTCGTATAAGGCGCCTGCAACCTGGGTCCGGAAAACCCGGCGTCCCTGGCCAGTTCGCAGTTTGCCTCCTACGAAAAACACGGGCCACTCGAAGGTCAGCTTTAGATCGTAGAGGCTGTTTCCCATGTTGTGGAGGCGGGCGGCATCCGGCGAATCCGGCGAAAATGCGGCATACGGCAGCAGCTCAACGGTCATGGCATACTTGAAGGCGAAATCGAGGGCCGCCTGGAAATTGGTGGAACGTGGATCCCTCGCCGGCTTTTCAATCGCAGAACCGGTGATGGCCCGCACAATGGCAAGAACCTCGTTCGTCAGATTCTTGCTGGAATTGCCGCTCGAATGAGGAAAGACTTTCGGCTGACTCATCAGCCCGACGATGTTGGCCGCCGAGATCAGTCCTTGGTAACCACTCTTCGGGTTGATGTCATCGAAAAATCGGGCCCTATTCTGAGGCGGATTAAATCCCACAAGCGATTTCCATCGGGCGCCCACGAAATGACTGACATCGTAACTCCCCGTTATATTATTCGAACTCGTGATCCGGATGACGTCGACATAGTTGGTGAGATCCTGGAGGCCTATGCTTCCGTTCCGTATCGCTTCCAACCAGTACTGCGCATCCGCGTTGATGATCGTCTCCTCGCGGTTCTTTTTCTGAACGTTCATGCCAGTCGGCAGGACGCCGATGATGGCGACGAGGGCGATGCCGGCGACGGCGATGCACAAGGCGAGCTCAACCATCGTGAAGGCCGTGGACCGGCGAAAGGAAGGGGTGGTCTTCATTGCGCAAACTCAGGTTTGATCAACCGGGCGCGGCCGGTGAGGTTCGAGATCCGGATGATGCTGTTGGTCCAGTTGTCCTTGGGCGTCTCCACCGAATCCGGAGCGATGCTTAGGTCGAATCGTCCATCGGACAACTTGGGAACGAATACGCTACCCTCCGCGATGGCGAGATAGACATCCGTCGGAGGCATGCCGCCTTTCCGGGTTGTCCGATTCATCGGCTCTCCGGGGGGGCCCATGACAATCTGGCCATTCGGACCAAATCCGATCGCCGGGAGGCCCCCACCATCGAAATCCTTGTCGGAAACGAACTGCCTGTCATAAAGATTTTCGACGGGATGATCGACGAGCGTTGGAAACGGAAGCCCGAGCCAGTTCGTCGACATGCCAAGGTAATTTGGATACTGCTTCAGCGGGGCCGGGAACTGAGGACCTGAAAAGCGGTTGAACAAAAACGAAGGAAATATCATACCATCGGGCAGCGTTCTCCAATCCGTTAGATACTTAAACCGCGCCCGGCCAGGCTGATCACCCACTCCGCTTCGGGAAATAATTGTGTAACCCGTCAACTGGCTCACCACCGTATTGGTGAAGGACCGGAGGACCACCTGCTTCAGCGGATCGTAGGGCCCAGTGAGCGCTGAGAAAAATCCGGAACGACTCAGCACCTGGTACTGCTGGCTGATCATGGATCCACCGGCATTGGGTTGTCCATTGGGTGGCACGAAAACCATCCAGACCGTAGTGCGGTTCTTGACAGCGGACTGCCGAGCAAACCCGAGGTCATCCAGGATTTGCCGCTGCGCCGCCGACCGGGCATTCGTCTTTCCGAGCCCTTTCAGCGCCGGGCCGCTAATGACCGCCAGAGTGCCGATAATCGCGATGACGATCAGCATTTCGATCAGCGTGAATGCCCCCGCACACCGGGACACCGCTGCAGGCGACCGGAACCCCGGGACCGGCATTGGAGAGCAGTTAGAATTCATGAAGACCTTTTCTGGGGCATTCGAGAGTGCCTATTTCCAGCTAAGAATATTGTCAAAATTGGTGCCTGCTTTGTTGTCCGCCTTGCTAGTTTCATCGGCTCTCCTGTCTGGACCAAACGACCAGACCATGGCGGTGGCATTGGCTTCATAGCCGTCATTGACAAATGCACTGTTGGCGTCAGTGGCTTTTACCAAACCCACCAAACCCCGGATGCCATTGGAGTCCGCCAGATCCTTCGAAATCACGTCCCGCCGGTAAAAACCATCGCGGCTCTTGTTGTCATAATTGAGATCCAACGTGATCATGTACGGGTTGCCCCACGGATCACGGTAGACGCCATCTTCCCCAACGCCGGCCGGCGCCTGGTTCTTAACATCCTTTACGTTCAGGAAAACGGTGCGCTGCGGATTCAGAGCATGTTGGGGGCCGTTTTCGGTAAGGTCACCGTTCGCGAACCGCTCCTGATCGCGCAAGGTGGCAATGAGCTGGCGGTTACTTTGTTCTTTATTAGAGCCGTTGTTGTTAAAGATTTGGGGGAGAGCCGGCGCACTCGGCGACGACAGTGCCATGACGAAGCTCCTTGGAACCGTCTCCACCGTCCCAAAGGTAAAATCGGGGCTGGCAAGATTCACTGAGTTGCGGATCGTAGGGGACACCGGCATGCGGTTATAGGTGGCAAGGTATTGGTTAATGGCTCCGACGAGATTATTGATCTCGGTGCGAGCAATCGTGACCTTGGCCTTTTTTTGGGCATTGCTGACGGCGGGGAGCAGCATGCCCGCCAGGATTCCGATGATGGCGATTACCACGAGCAATTCGATCAGCGTAAAGCCGCGGCGGGAGGGTCGATTCAGGAGCGGGAGATTCATAGAGTGGATTCGATGAAACTGGGTTTGAACAATTTGAATGAAAGGGAGGGAAAGGGTCGAGCCGTCATTGCTTCCAATTGCCGATGGTTATCTTCTGTCTGCCCCGCCAGAACTCAGCCCAAAGATCATACGAGGCCGGGTTGTTGGTTGGGTTTGACGAAACATAGCGCCAGGGATTCAGGAGCAGATTCGCCCCGGTAATGCCAGCCAGGGGGGCATTGGCGACGGCTGAGGCTGGCCAGGGCTGCGGAACAACCAGTAGCTCGATGGGGGGCTGGCCAGGGGCGTTTTTATATAGGTCCGCATGTTGCGATGGCTTGAAGCTTTGGTTGAGAATCCGCCTCTTGTCCGGCGAGGAATTGGCAATTCCCGTCCGCCCAAAATGGGTCGAGAGCTGAACCGAAGTCAGCTTCTGATCACCGTCGATGGATCGAAAATAGCCGGCGGGATCAAACGGTTGGATGACCAGCATTCCGCTCAACTCGTAGTAAAGAGGATTGAGCTCCGGGCGCGCATAGCCTTTCTGGGAGCCAGCGGTGGCCACGCCGTCTGGAGGATAAAACCCATACTTCGCCTTGTACTCCTCGATGGCAGCGACGATCTGCTGAAGTTCGGCTCGAATACGTGATTCCCGCATCTTGGCGCCCGCAACCGGAGCAAGCCCAACCAGCATGCCCGCGAGCACCCCCATGATTGCAATCACTGCCAAGAGTTCAATTAACGTAAAGGCCACCTCTAAGGAACGCACCGTGGACTGTTGGGAACCGAGCGCGGTCGCCGGAGCAATCGACCCGATCGACCCGATCGACGTCATGTCCTGGGCGTTCATCGCTAATGTTCCACTAATTTTCATTCTTCGGGGCGGTTGGAGCCGGGAGCCTTGCCGGGGCTTAACGTTCACGCAATTCCTTTTCCATTCGCTCACTCAACCATTGCTTGATCATGCTTTGATAGTTGAGGTAGCGAGAGCGGGCCATTCGCTTGATCCGCGCCAGCATTCGCGGGTCCATACGAAGCGTAATTGTCACCGATTCCGACGACTCCGCGCCCGCGGCAGTCGCCGATTCCATCAAGCGGAGGTCCACCTGGTTCTCCACCCAGAACGAGGCTTCAGCCTGTTCACTATCAAACATAGGAACCTCTTCCCAATCGCTGATGGCCGTAGCAGTCATAGTCTGTTCTGTTTCTGATCCACATCGGACTACCGATCTCCGGTGTCTTTCACGTGTGATTCCATCTGATTCCGTCCGGTTCCAGTTTCACGCCCGCCTTCACCAGAAGATTCGTGGTCCGCATTTCCCGTGCCGCTATTTCCACCCTGCCTCTCAAGAGGCGAAGGTCTTGTTCATCCGCCGCTGATAAAAGAACTGCTCTTGGTCCGTAAACGGTCGAGCCAAGATTACCCGCACCACCCGCCCGTTCGTCCGGTAAACACTAAAGTAACCCTGTCCCGACACCGACTTTCCCAAGTTAAAATACCTAGCCTGCACGCCGAACCGCGTTGAGTCCGGCAGCAGCCGGACCGCAAAAGGGTCCTCAAATGACTCTTCAACTTCCCGGACGGTCAAAGAACCTTCCAACTCGAACGGCGGATTGTCCCAATCAAACTCCACTGCACCGACCCTAATCCGTAAGACGCGTAATGCAATCGCGAATTCATTGTAACTACAATGTATTTACAAAAGAGTTCTCAAGTTGTCAAGAAATGAGTCGTTTGCGGAATAAAATATAGCTAACTTCTTGACTACCTATCTGTTACACTTTTTCAGAGGTAAAATGCGAGGCTTTTCAATGTGGAATATCCAGAAATCATCGGCTCTATCCCGACCGCTGCTCTGCACATTTCCGCTTAAACCAATCCTCGACGTAGCCAGTTCCCCGGGGGTAAGCGCCCCAGAATACCAAACGGGATATGGGCCCCCAATCCGCCCACAGGCACCGGCTGCAGTTCCGATACCCGGGGCAACGACACGATTCGCCGCACAAACTCGGCAAAGGCACGGTCGTAGGCTCCCCCCGCATGCGGCAACGCCAGAAGAGAGGATGCCTGGCGCAAAGAGGCCCACCTGAATGCATCCAGTCGTTGAAGTTGGCGAATGACCCGCGCCGCTTCTGAAAGACGGCCCGCCGGATACAATAAATCCGAGCGAACTTCGCTCACGTACCGATCTCCACTACTCCCGATCGACGGATAGACCGGCACCACGCCCCGGCTCATCGCCTCGAGCAATGCGAGTGGCAAACCTTCATATTCACTCGCAAAAAAGATAATGTCCCACGTATCCATCACAGCCCAATATTCCGAACCGGATTTTCGACCGTGAAAAACGATCTCCGGCCGCCCATCAAACTGCCGTTCCAACGGAACGCGATCAGGACCGTCACCGAGTATTTCGAGTCGGAATTTGACCCCTGCAGAATGTAATTCGGCGCAGAACTCGGGCAATTGGTCCACGCGCTTTTGCTGAGTTATCACGCGACCGCACACGCCGATCACGAGCGGGCGGCCGAGTGGCGTGCGGATGGGGATGGGTGACTCGGGAGGCGAGATCGGCAGAGGGAGGACGACGAGGCGATCGGAGTTGAGCTCGGGCAATTCGCGGGCAACGATCTCCCGCACCGCTGTGCCCACGCAAAGCACCCCGTCCAAACGCCCAGCCTGCGCCCTTACCACGTGCTCGACTCCGGGCCAGTCTGAATGGTGCAATCCAAGCCGGCGCGACGCGCCATCAAGATCTGAGAGGAAGCTGGCACCCCAACAGTTGTGATAGACCGCCACCCGCCCTTCGATTGCAGATCTCAATTCCTGGAATCGCACACGGCCCGAAGCGGGGGAAGTCTTCCACGTCCAACCTCCGCCCAGCACCCGGGGCTCAGACGGCTTCGGTGTCTCAAACAACGCAACGACCTGTGACTGTAGGTTCGCAGCCACATCCTGCTCAAGATGGCGACGCAGTAGCGCTTCAACGCCCCCCAATTGCCGGAAGTGGGTGAAGACATGCGCTAGCGGAATGGTTTGGGGGGCAGACATCGGACCGTACTGGGAGCATGTACGGGTCTGCCCGTCGTCTCGGCAATCGTTTTCCATTAGAAATCCTGAAATTTGATGTTCGCCAGAGTTCTTTGGGATTGGGAATGGCCATCGCCGAGTTCCCCGATGTTTCCATGAATGAACACGAGGCTTTAATCGCACTGAACCTCATCGACCACGTCGGCCCAATCCGACTGCGCCAACTCCGGGCAGAATTGGGATCCGCCGTCGCGATCCTCTCTGCGAGGAGGAGGACCCTGCAGGCGGTTCCCGGAATCGGGGCGGAAACCGCGGAAGCCATTGGGCACTGGGAAAAAAACGCTGACCTCACCGGAGAGCTCCGGCGAATTGCTGAGCACGGATGCCGCATTCTCATCGAAGCAGATCCCGAATACCCGGATCTGTTGCGCCAGATCTACGACCCGCCCAGCGTCTTATACGTGCGAGGCCGACTGATCCCCACAGATCGAAGTGCAATCGCACTTGTGGGCTCCCGCCACACAACTCACTACGGCGTCGAGGTCGCCCGAAAACTTGCCTTCCAACTCGGTTATGCGGGAATCACGGTGGTAAGTGGGGGCGCCAGGGGAATCGACACCGCAGCTCACCTCGGCGCCCTGGCTTCAAACGGCAGAACGATCGTCGTGCTGGGTACGGGCCTCAATTTCGTCTTCCCTCAAGAGAATGAAGCCTTGTTTGAGCGGATCGCAGAGAAGGGGGTTGTTTTGACCCAATTCCCCTTCAATCGTCCTGCCGACAAGCAAACGTTTCCCATCCGGAATCGAATCGTGGCCGGGCTCACGCTCGGAACAGTGGTAGTCGAAGCAACGCCGACCAGCGGATCGTTGATCACCGCAAACTTTGCCCTCGAATACGGTCGTCAGGTATTTGCAGTTCCCGGACGTATCGATTCGCCGAAGAGTCGGGGTTGCCATGAATTGATCAAGAATGGAGCGAAACTGTGTGAGGGCATCGATGATATCCTCGGGGAATTTGAGTACCTGTTCGGCCCGCGTGAACGGGACGCCCTCGCACAACAACAGGGATCCCTTGCCCTGTCCGACGTCGAACGACAGATCTGGTCAGCCCTCAGCACGGATCCACAATCGATCGATGACATTCTAAACACGACTCAACTTCCGGCGAGCACGGTCAATGCCTGCCTCATCGGAATGGAGATGAAACGCTTGGTCCGGCAATTGCCGGGCCACATTTTTGTGAAAGGCTGCACGTAACCATTCGCCCCTCCAGCAGACGTATTCTCGGGGTGGATACGCTTCCTCGGCAGCGAGTATCGGGGTTGATACAGCTGACACAGGAGATCTCACACCTCTCCGCGAACCCTGAATTGAAATAGCCAGTTTGACTTGCTGGTAAACCCGTTGGGTTCATTCAGCGCTACTCGCGACTTGTGCTCCGCAAGCCTCAGCAGTAAATGCAGACAGGTTAACCAACATCCCACATCTGAAAATGAATAAATCCATCACCACTATTTTCTTCGACATTGGCGGAACACTAGCCGAGCCGGTATTCTCGCCGTCGGGCGATCTCAAAAGTCTGCAGCCGATGCCGCATGTTTATCGCAATACTCGAAAAACTGGCATCGGCAAAATTCCGCCTTGGCGTGATTTCCAACACAGGCAGCGTCGCGCTGCCCACGATCCGCAAGGCGCTCGACGCCGCAAATCTTCTCGTCTTTTTTGACAAAGACTTGATCGTTTTCTCCGGCGAAGTGGGACTCGACAAGTCCAAGCCCGCGATCTTTCAACTCGCTGCACAGCGCACCGGTGCCACGGCGGCACCTGGCAGTTGCCTCTATGTCGGTGACGATCCGGACGAACGCCGTACGGCGCGAACGGCGGGCCTCCGTACGGCCACTTCAATCCTGCGTCTGAACAAAGGTCTGCCGGCGAGCCTGACCGATGTGCCACACCTTTCGAATCTTGCGGCTTGCGTCGAAGATGCGCGCATTGCGGCCCTGGACAGTTCGCCCGGACCGGCCGAGCCGAACAATTACCACCAACTGCTCGGACGACTGGAAGCGGCGAAGAGCAAGTTGCCGCCGGCGTATCGCGTGGGATTTCCAGATCCACTCCTGGGAGTCCTCCGCGATCTGGGCGAGCAGCAATTCAATCAATTGCTCGCGAGCGATCCACAACGCGAGCGAGGGGCAGGCCTGCTCCTGGACATGTCGCATGCGGTCTTGCAAAACGGCGAAGGGTTTGAGCCGGTGGCGACCGATTCCTTCGAGGAATTGGTGAGCGACCTCTACGACGGCTTCCTGAGCGCTGAAGATCGGGGGGAGTCGGCCTCCCGGATAACACGGTGCTCGCTCCGTTGGGCAAATGGGGCAATCCCGATTTTGGCCCGTACACATGGCCCATTGATGCGACATCTTCATTCAACGCCTCCTCGGGTGTCGTAAACCTTCCGCCGTCGAATGCGCGGGGCGGATTGTTTGCGTGGCCCGCCCTCGGCCATGAGACGGCGGGACATGATATCCTACACGCTGACGGCGGTTTGGAAGCCGAGATATCCAACGCCGTGGGAGTGGCACTCAATGCGGCCAATCTCAGCGGCGGACTCGCGAATTACTGGACAAATCGAATCGATGAAACCGCATCGGATGTGTTCGGCATTCTCAACATGGGGCCGGCGGCTGCAATCGGCCTGATCGTCTATTTCTGCGGGCTGAACGCGGCATTCTCAGGCAATCCACGGCTTCACAATGACGGTCAGCCTGGCGATCCGCATCCCGCTGACATTCTGCGAGGCTACCTTGCCGCGTCCACGGTGCGTCTCTTGAGCTTCGATGGAGCGGGTGCTTGGGTCGATGCCATAGAGCACGAGACGGACAAGGATGTCACCCAGATCACCATCGGAAATGTCCCGATCCCACTCTCACGCGCCAAGCAATCGTGCGCCATCGTGGCGCACACGATTGCCGCAGGACGCATGACGAAGCTGAACAACCATTCCGCAATCGAGATCCAAAACTGGCGGAATGAAGACGAAAACATCGTGAAGGAGATGCAGCGGTCAATCATCACCAACACACCGATCTCCGCAGGGCGCGAATCGGGAGTTTTCGCCGCGCATGTCGTCGCAGCCGCCGCGATCGCCGCACTCGCAGGTGCCGCCCCGATTCCCAGCATCCTTCAACGAATGCTGGCGGTCTTGAAGAAGATGCACGATGGGAATGCAGCGTGGGGTCCGCTCTTTGTGACTCACCCAGGCAATATCTCACGCGATTTTGCCTATGTGCGCACGATTCCCGTCGCGCCGGAGCGGATCAATCCCTTTCACGCTGCGGCACCGGTCCAGGGTTCGGTGGGCGAACTCCTAGCGGTGGCAAGCGGCCTGCCTGCGCGATCCACACGGGGTGACAGAAAGCGAATCAAAGGATGAGTCGATCGTCGAAGCCGCTGGAGAGTGCAACTCCGGCCGGAGGCTGGAGGCTGGAGCGAAGGTATGCAGCCTCTAGCCTCTCCCCTTCTCTCCAGCCTGCCGCTTGCCGATCATCAGCCTCAAAATTCCCTTGTCACTGCCCGTCGACAGGGGGATTGTGATGGAAGTTCACCGAATTCAATAGACCGAATCTCACTAACCCTGGAGCGTCACAAAGCAAATCCATCTACCCCTTCAGATTCTATGAAACTCACTCTTTCGTTTCGCACGCAGACTCCCCGCATCTTGCGTGGGTTTACGCTGATCGAGCTTTTGGTGGTTATCGCCATAATCGCCATCCTCGCTGGAATGCTGCTGCCGGCTCTGGGCAAGGCGAAACAAAAAGGGCAGGGCATCATGTGCTTGAATAACACCAAGCAGCTCATGCTCGCTTGGAGACTCTACATTGATGACCAAGGTGGCAAAATCCCGCCTGCGTACTCGGACATACCGTCGTATAACGTCTGGGCCTACGGAATCCTGGATTGGAGCAGCGGCAATCGAGATAATTGGGACGTCACAAACACTCTCGCGAAAGGCACCATATGGAAATATACCGGGGGCGCGCAAAAGATTTATAAGTGCCCGGCAGATCAGTTCTTCACCGTGGGCGGCACTCCGCGAGAACGTCTTCGCAGCAATTCAATTAATGCGTGGGTTGGCATGCACGATGGAAAACCCACTTGGTTTGGAAACAGCCCTCCCTGGCGTATGTTTCTGAGAGACTCTGATTTTATTGTCCCGGCTGACACCTGGGTATTTGTGGATGAACATCCGGACAGTATTAACGACGGTTTCTTTTGCACCGATATGAAACCAGCGCCCAACTTGGCTGGCGCAGTCTTGCCTGACGGGCCGGCCAGTTATCATAACGGCGCTTGCGGCTTTGCCTTTGCGGACGGTCATTCTGAGATCAAGAAATGGATCGATCCTCGGACGAAAATCCCGGTCAAACGCAGCGGCTTCAATCCAGGGAGTCAGGCCAACAACAAGGACATTCAATGGCTTTGGAGCAAGACGACTCAACCGCTTTAGTTTCTCGAGAAGCGTGACGGAAGCCACGGGAGGCGAGTTCAGTGCGAAACTGAGGAAGAAGGGGTTGATGTTCAGCCATAAGGGCGGAATATACACCGCCCTACTTGGTATGAATCAAGTGGTTATGTAGAATTCTCCCACTGAACGGTCCACCCTGTCTGAATCGCCGGCGAATGAATGTTCGTGGAACATTTCGGATACGGGTCTGCGGGTGGATTCTCGTGTCCCCGTTGCTCGGGGTATCCACTCTCGTGAGTAACTCCGCGTCTGGTTCTACCGCGAGTGATCTTGAACGCCGCTTTGTGCGCAGGGTGCGTCCATTCCTTGAGACCTACTGCTTCGACTGCCATAACAAGGAGAAGCAAAAGGGCAAGCTGGACCTCACCGTTTATTCGACCCCAGAACGTGTGGCCCAGGATTATCGTCGCTGGGATATCCTCCTCGAAAAGCTCCAGACCAATGAAATGCCTCCCGACGAGGCCAGGCACCATCCGCCGCCAGAGCTCCGCAAAAACGTCGCCGATTGGATTCAAACTTTCCGTACGCATCAAGCGGAGCGCACCGCAGGCGATCCAGGTCCGGTCCTCGCGCGCAGACTGAGCAACGCGGAGTACGATTACACCGTCCGCGATCTTACCCGAGTGGACATCCGCCCGACGCGCGAGTTCCCCGTCGATCCGGCGAACGAAGCGGGCTTCGACAATTCCGGTGAATCTCTGGCGATGTCGCCGACGCTGCTAAAGAAATACCTGGCGGCCGCGCGGCGGGTCGCCAATCACATTGTCCTGACGCCCGACGGTTTCACCTTTGCGCCGCACCCGATGGTCACCGACCCGGACCGCGACAAATACAGCGTCAAACGCATTGTGGATTTCTATCAGCGCCAACCCACCCACTACGCCGACTATTTCATGGCCGCCTGGCGCTTCAAGAATCGATTCACTCTGGGTGAAACCAAGGCACTCCTGGCCGACATGGCGGGCAAGAAGCAGCTCAGCGCGAAATACCTGGCGACGATCTGGTCAGCGCTTGAGGAAGGTCCTGACGAAGCGGGTCCGTTCGCAGCGCTTCGGAAAAGGTGGCGCGAACTGGCCGGTGCGGACACGAACGATGCTGCCCGCGTGAGGTTGGGCTGCGAGCAAATGAGCGACTTCGTGGTTCAACTTCACCAACGACTAAAAACCGATGTTAAAAACCTCGGTGTCCCAGGCATTGCCGCAGGTTCCCAACCGCTAGTCCTCTGGAAGGATCGCGAACTCGCAGCCAACCACCAGCGTTACGTCCCCGGCACATTGCATGTCCAGGCTGCCCCAAGAGAATTGGACAAAGCGACCGTAAGTGCGGACGTTGAGCAGGCCCTTGCATTTCCCGCTGATGACGCCGCGCGAACGAGTTTCGAGGCGGCGCTCGCGCGCTTTTGTCGCATCTTCCCGGACGCGTTTTGCGTGTCCGAGCGCGGCCTCGTCTTTCTCACGGAAGACAAGGAGAGCAAAGGGCGGCTTCTCAGTGCGGGATTCCATCTCATGGTCGGATATTTCCGCGACGACGCGCCGCTCTATGAATTGCTCCTCGATCCGAATCAGCAGCGCGAACTCGACACTCTGTGGCAGGAGTTGGATTTCATCACATCGGCTCCGATGCGCCAGTACAAGGATTTCATTTTCTTCGAGCGCGCGGAGCCGCCCTGGTTCATGCAAGGGGCGGAGTTCGACTTCGCGCGGTCGGAAGACCAAGACGTGACGTCCGAGGCGAAGATCAGGCAACTGGCCGAAGCGTACCGGATCAAAGCGCGACGCAACGGCGGCGAGGGTGCGGCGATCGCAGCCATCGAAGACTACTTCAAGAACATTTCCGCGCAGGTTCGTTGGATCGAAGCAGCTCGCTTGGCAGCGGAACCTAGTTATCTGAAGTCACTACTGGCTCTTGCCGAACGCGCGTATCGACGTCCGCTATCGCGAGCGGAACGCGATGACCTCCTCAGCTTCTACCGTGAGTTGCGCAGCAAGGACGGCCTAAATTGCGAAGAGGCGATTCGTGACACGGTCACGAGCATCCTGATGTCGCCGCACTTCTGCTACCGCGTTCAGCCCGCACCTGTCAAAGGAGTGCGTTCTTTGTCCGACCACGCCCTAGCCAGTCGCCTGAGCTACTTCCTCTGGTCAAGTATGCCGGACGAAGCGTTGCTGGCTCGGGTCGAAGCCGGAGACTTGCATCGTCCAAAGATCCTTCTTGGGCAAGTGCGGCGGATGCTTCACGACGAGCGCGTTCGAGCATTGGCGACGGAGTTTGGCGGCAACTGGCTGGATTTCCGACGCTTTGAGGAACACAACAGCGTTGACCGCGAGCGCTTCAAAACCTTCAACAACGAATTGCGTCAGGCGATGTTTGAAGAGCCGATTCAATTCTTTCTCGACGTCCTGCGCGAAGATCGCGGTGTGCTCAACTTCCTCTACGGGGACTACACGTTCGTAAATCCGATTCTTGCGAAGCACTATGGCATGCCTGATTCCAACGCCGGTCCGCAGCAATGGCGGCGCGTCGATGATGCTCACCGATATGACCGTGGTGGTCTCCTGCCCATGTCCGTTTTCCTAACGCTAAACTCCCCAGGGTTGCGCACGAGTCCGGTGAAACGGGGTTACTGGATTGTGCGCCGTTTGCTGGGGGAGACGATCCCGCCGCCCCCCCCCAGTGTCCCCGAACTGCCGAGAGATGAAGCGACGCTTGGGGCTGAAACGCTGCGGGAGACGTTGGCACGGCACCGTCAAGACAAGAGTTGCGCCGGCTGTCACGCGCGTTTCGACTCATATGGACTGGTCTTTGAGAACTACGGTCCCATCGGCGAGCGTCGTCTTCTCGATCTGGGCGGGCATCCCGTGGATACGCGTGCGCTTTTTCCAGACGGAACGGAGGAAACCGGAGTCGATGGGCTGCGCGATTATTTGCGCAAGCACCGGCAGGAAGACTTTCTTGAAAACCTCTGTCGCAAATTGCTGGCTTACAGTCTGAGTCGAAGCCTGCAGCTTTCAGATGACTCGACGATCCGGGACATGCGTGCGACGCTTGCTGCCAAGGATCATCGCTTCAGCAGTCTTGTGGAGAGCATCGTTACGAGCCCGCAGTTCTTGAATCAACGAAGCGAGAACCCAGCCACAAAGAAATGAAAACGAGCTATCTGCTGCAGGATCAGCCAAGCGTCCGTTGCCGGATTTCCCGTCGGACACTTCTCCGCGGCGCCGGTGCAGCCATGACACTGCCCTGGCTGGAATCAATTCCAGTGTGGGGAGTGCCCCTGGCGAAGGACGGCACACCAGGTCCATTTCCCAGGCGTTTTGCCGCGTTGTTCATGGGCAACGGCATCAACTCGAAGCATTGGTGGGCCAAAGGATCTGGCGCAGACATGGAACTGGGCAAGAGCCTCGAACCGATGGCGCCGTTGAAAGCCAAGATGAATTGCATCACCGGGCTTTTCAATAAACACGCGACAGGCGTCGGCATTCATCCGGGCCAGACCGGCAATATACTTTCCGGCGCATCACTCACGCGAGGCGCAGTGCTCAAGGGCGATATCAGCATGGATCAAGTGCTTGCCAGCCACATCGGGCAGGAAACCGTTCAGCCGAGCATGGTTCTCGGCTGCGAGCAGCCGATCACCGGCTATCACGAGACGAATTTCTCGATGGCCTATAGCTCGCACATCTCCTGGCAGAGCGCCACGTCGCCCGTCCCGATGGAAGTCTATCCCTCCCTGGCCTTCGACAGTCTCTTCGAAAACCGTGGCAACCGTCGCAATCAAAGCATTCTAGACCGCGTCCAGGAGCAGGCCGCGGGTTTGAGTAGCAGAGTTAGTTCCGCCGACAAAGCCAAACTGGACGAATACCTGACCAGCGTGCGCGAGGTCGAGAAGCGCATCGAGCAGACGCGAACCTCGCAGTCCAAGGCCGAGCAGAACGCCAAGAACCGTGGGAGGAGCTTGGCCCTCATTCCGCGACCCGACAACGGTCTGCCGGAAGACATCCGTGAACACATGCGGCTTATGTGCGATATCATCGCGCTCGGCTTTCAGACGGACAAAACCCGCATCGCCACGCTCCTGCTTTGTCGCGATCTTTCGGGGCTTTTTTATCCGTTCCTGGATGTGAGACTGGCGCATCATCCCGCGTCTCACGACGATCAATCCGACGCTTATGAGCGGGTCTCGCGCTATTATTGCAGTCAGCTCGCGTATCTTGCCGCCCGCCTCGACGCCATGCCCGAGGGTGAGGGCACTGTCCTCGACAATTCCTGTTTGATGTTCATCTCAAACATGTGGTCAGGCACCAAGCACGACTCCAGCAAAGTTCCCGTGCTGTTGGCCGGAGGCCTGGGTGGCACGCTCGAAACCGGCCGCGTCCTTGACTACACCGACAAGGGCGACGACAACCGCAAGCTCTGCAGCATGTACCTCGGGCTCATGGACCGCATGGGGGCGAAGTTGGATCGCTTCGGCGATGCCGAGGCAATCCTCGCGGGTCTTTGAGGAGAAGAGGGCGAGAGAGCATTCCGAGCCACACGCTGAATTAGTTGGTACTCAACGGCATTGCCAGTTCCGGACCCGGAAGCCAACAAAGCTGAAACACCGCGTTGACACGCGCAGGCGACGGGGCAGAATGAACAAACCTGAATCCGATGCAAAAGCAGTTCTCCCTGAACCGCGCAGCGTCCTTTGCGATCAATTCAGTTTGATCATGAATCAGACAGCCCTAGTTCTTTCCCTGTTAGTTTTCATTACCGCCACGGATCTCTGCGGATGCAGTCTAATTGGCCCGTTGATCGGTGCTGCTGCCCCATTTGCTGGAATCAAATTGATGTTCGCCTGCATTCCGGAGCGCACAAGCGTGGACACCCCTACTGGACCGCGGCCCATTGAACAGTTGGAAGCGGGTGATTCCGTCATCGGCTTTAGCGGAAAACCGGTGCGCATTTTGCAGAAACACTCTTACCTGGAGGATTCCAGAACCGTTTTTCTGCAAATCACCTTTGCCGACGGCGCGTCGGTGGATCTTTGCGGGATGCACCGTGTGGCCGGAGTCCGCGCCCAAGCAATCCGGATTGGCCAAGGCATCGCCAGACGCCAGGTCACCCGCATTGAATCCCGCCGTGGCGAAACTCATTCCTTCGATCTGCTGACGGAGGATGCCGGCTATCAAATCCAGGGATTGCCCGTGAACAGCATGATCGAAGAAATGCAGGCCGCAGCGGGGTCGGGGATACGTTTCGTCCGACAATGACGGCTCGCCACTATTCGCGCTTTAAATTGAGATAAAGCAGGGGTCGATTCTTATTCTAATTTCCCACCCAGATGCCGTCGCTCACATTTCGATTCGGTCATCGCGTTACCTACGGCGATTGCACGGTTGGCAATCATGTTTACTACGGACGGTATTTGGAAATTCTCGAAGCGGTCCGAGGTGAATTCTTTCGAGACATAGGAACCTCGTTTCTGGAACTTCAGAATCAAGGCGCACTCTTTCCGGTGGTGGAAGTGCGGCTTCGATATCGCGGTGCCGCCCACTACGACGACGAACTTACCATAGAGCTCTCCGTCATCTCCGCCAAGCGTGTGCGACTTGACTTCGGATATCGGATCGTGGACGCCACGGGAAACGTGTTGGTTGAGGGCGAGACGCACCATGTCTGCACGTCCGTGAATAATGAACTCAAGCGCTTGCCTTCCGAGCTCGTTGCGCTCCTGAAATCATACCTCCCGGAACCGCAATCTGCGCGTCCGAGCCGGACCGACGGGGCCTTAGTTCCGAGGTTCGAGTGAGCGTCGGATTCTTGCGACTGATTTCACGGCTTGAAAAAGTGACAGGTTCAATAGGTCGTCAACTCAATTGAATCGGTCACTTTCTTAGAAAGAGGCACGGAAGCGTTGCTCTCCGAACCGCCGGGTGTGGGAAGTCTTGCAATCGTTGACGGATCGGAGCTCTGTGTTTGGAGTGAGATGGTCAAGATGCGTGCTTTGTTCCGGTGAGAGAAAAAGGGGCTGTTCCGCCTAATCTGTGGGTGGTTTTCAGTGCTGGGAAGGCGCAACTTGCAAAATCGGACGGGATTGTTCAGCCTTGAAGCACCCCCTCTGGGTCTCTCAGCTCCTTGGCGGATTGCCTCGGGAAAAATTAAAGGAGCGGAGCCGTCCCCGTTCGCCGACATTCGCAGTGATGAAACTATACAAAGCAGACGGACAAGGACGACCCACACCGTGATGAG
>SIBK01000046.1 GCA_009695205.1 Pedosphaera sp.
GGACCAAAGTTACGCCCTTGCATTCTGCTCGGCAGAACCATTGGCCGCGGAGCATTTCAGAAATTGAAATCAGAGTCCCGGGAAAAATGAAGAATTCTTCCGTTCAACAATCGCTGACTCGAAAATCACCGTTTCCGTGAGATACACCCTTTCACTTCTCACGCTTCACTTAAGGCGTGCACTGGGATGCCCGACACGATAGGATATACTATGATGTTACGCATTCCATGGGACCGTGCGGTCAGCAGTCTCGCCCTTGTCGTCGTTGCCTCGATGTGCAGCAACAAAGTGCGTGGGGCTGAGACGGCGTCACCCCTGGAATCGATCGATCACTCGCTCATTCTTCGCTCGTGGAATGCCGAGGCTTTCGCACGCGGGGAGAAACTCTACAACGGCATCTGCATCACCTGTCATGGCAATCTCACCGAGGCCGGCTCGCTGCCCACGTCGCGTCCGTTTTGGAAGGAGCCGTTCAAGAACGGCAGCGACCCGTTCAGCATTTACAAAACACTCACCCAGGGTCTCGGTCAGATGCCAGCCTGGACATTTCTCACGCCGGAGCAGCGCTACGATGCCATTCACTATATTCGCGAGACGTTCGTAAAGCCGCATAACCCCGCCGCCTACTTCAACATGACGGCGGAATATCTCGACGCCCTGCCCAAGGGCGCCGGTCGCAGTGTAAAGACCGATGCGATGATTGAGTTCGAGAAGGGCCCGAAGTATCTCCAAATGGATTTCGGCCCGGCGCTCTTCTGGACGCTGGAGGTCGAATCCAATAACATCGCCTACAAAGGCATCGCCGTTCGCCTGGACGACGGTCCAGGCGGCGTCTCAAAGGGCCGTGCCTGGATGCTCTATGACCACGATACCCTGCGTGTGGCTGCGGCATGGTCCGGCGGCCAGTTCGTAGATTGGCGCGGTATCGCTTTCGATGGATCGCACGGGACGCACACCCGCATCGCCGGACAGACGGCGTTCGTGAATCCTGTCGGGCCCGGTTGGGCGCATCCGCAGACAGCGAGCTTTGTCGACTCGCGTTTTCACGGACGGGACGACAAACCCTACGGCCCGCTGCCGCGCGAGTGGGCGCATTTCCAAGGAACCTATTTTCACAGCAACAAAGTGGTCATCGCTTACACGGTCGGCGATGCGCAGGTGCTCGAACTGCCCGGTTATGAACGCAGCGGTGAGGCCATCGCGTTCTCGCGCACTCTCAATGTCGGCAAGTCTTCGCGCGACCTGCTGATGCGCGTCGCGTCGGAAGCCACTCCCGCCGCGCTCGTCGGTCAAAGTGCGGCAAGTCTCATCGGTACCAATGGCTTCCACATGTTGCGTATTCCAGCTTCCGTGACTCCGCTGAAGGTGAAGTTGCTCATTGCCAATCCGGGGCCCGGTGTGGACGCCGGCACGCTGTTCGCGTTTGCGCTTGTGTCGGCACCCGCGACGGACCTCACAGCCTTCACTCACGGCGGGCCGCCGCGGTGGAACCCGCCGCTGGCGACGCGCGGAAAGCTGGGTCCCGAACAGGGTCCATTTGCCGTCGATGAACTGGTGCCACCGCCGGATGCGGTGAATCCGTGGCACACCTGGATGCGATTCGGCGGATTCGATTTCTATAAGGACGGACAGCGTGCCGCGATTTGCACGTGGAACGGAGACGTCTGGATTGTCAGTGGCGTGGACGGCGACCTGGCCCAATTGACATGGAAGCGAATCGCCTCCGGGCTCTTTCAACCCCTCGGAGTGAAGATCGTCGATGAGACCCTTTACGTGACCTGCCGTGACCAGATTGCACGGTTGCGCGACTTGGACGGTGACGGCGAAATCGACTTCATCGAGAACTTCAACAACGACCATCAGGTCACGGAACATTTTCATGAATTCGCCATGGGCCTGCAGACAGATCGTGATGGCAATTTCTATTATGCAAAGTCGGCCCGTCATGCCCTGCCCGCGGTGGTGCCGCATCACGGCACACTGCTCAAGGTCAGCAAGGATGGCGCGCGAACGGAGATTTTAGCAAACGGTTTCCGCGCCGCCAACGGTGTATGTGTGAACGATGATGGCACCTTCTTTGTCACCGACCAGGAAGGTCACTGGACGCCTAAGAACCGCATCAACTGGATTAACCCCGGCGGCTTTTACGGAAACATGTTTGGCTATCACGACCGCACCAGCAACGCCGACCGTGATATGGAGCAGCCGCTCGTCTGGATTACGAACGACATGGATCGGTCTCCCGGTGAATTACTCTGGGTCACAAGCGATAATTGGGGACCGCTCAAAGGCTCGTTGCTTAATCTCTCCTACGGCACCGGCCGCATCTTCGTCGTTCCGCACGAAAATATTGGCGGCCAGCTCCAGGGTGGAGTCGTGCAATTGCCGATTCCTGATTTTCCAACGGGCACAATGCGCGGACGCTTCCATCCTTATAATGGCCACCTCTATACCTGCGGCCTCTATGCGTGGGCTGGAAACCGCCAGGGAGACGGCGGATTCTTTCGTGTGCGCGCCACCGGTCAGGCCTCCTATGTGCCCGTCGGTTTGCAGGCTCGCACTCATGGAATGGACGTGCGGTTCAGCGATGCCCTCGACCCGGTCTCGGCGAATGATCCGAAGAATTATTCCGTCAAAGTGTGGTCACTGAAACGCAGCGCAAACTATGGATCAAAACACATCAACGAACACAGCCTGCCGGTCCTCAAAGCAACACTCGCCGCAGACAAGAAGTCTGTTTTTCTCAACATACCGGGACTACGGCCGACAGGGTCAATGGAGATAAAATACAACCTCCACGGAGCAGACGGCGCGCCGGTCAAGCGGGTCGTGCATAATACGATTCACCAGTTGGGTTTGTCGGCGTTCGATCCGTAGGAGTCGACTTAGGGCTGCAAAGCGAAACAAGAAAAGATTGAGTGGTATGAAGAGTACGAATCTCGCATCGAACAAACCGGATACCGACGTAGAAACCAGCGCAGTGATTGCGGCTGACGTGAAGCTACTCGCCCATTTCGGATACAAACAGGAACTTCGGCGGAAGATGAACAGGTTTTCGAATTTCGCCATTTCGTTCTCGATTATTTGCATCCTCGCGGGCGGAATTACATCACTGCAGCAGGGGACGAGCGGGATTGGCGGGGCTTCGGTGGTGATTGTCTGGATCCTCGGTAGCTTCATATCGCTTTTCGTTGCAATGACGATGGCGCAAGTCGCGAGCGCATTTCCCACCGCCGGAGGACTCTACCACTGGTCGTCAATTCTGGGCGGACGCGGCTGGGGGTGGGCGACAGGCTGGTTCAACCTGATCGGGTTGTACTTTATGACCGCCGCCGTAAACGTTGGCACATACACGCTTTTCATAAACATTGTTTTGCCGCTCATCGGAATCGATCCAACCAAACTCACGCTCGTTCATCAGGCTATGGGCATGGTAATCATCACCGGCAGCCACGCGCTGTTCAATCACCGCGGCATCCGAGTGACCAAGGTACTGACGGATTTCAGCGGCTACCTTATTTTCGTCGTTGCAGTCACGCTGACGTTGGCGATGTACTTCTATGCCCCTTCGCACGATTTCGGGCGGTTCTTCCACATCGAGAACTTCAGCGGTGCGGCTGGCGGCGACGTCTGGCCCGCCAATGGCAGCATCTTTTGCCTGATTCTGATGGGGCTGCTCTGGCCGATGTACACGATCATCGGGTTCGACGCCTCCGCCCATACTTCGGAGGAGACTATCGGCGCGGCTCAACACGTGCCCAGGGGAATAATCGACTCCGTCTATTTGTCGGGCATTTTCGGTTTTGCGATGGTAGCGGCTTTCGTCTTAGCCTTCCCAAGCGTTCAGGATGGCGCCAAACAAGGCGCCAACGTTTTCTTCTGGCTGATGGATAGCGTGATACCCCGCAAGTTGAAAATCGCCTTGGAGATCAGCATCGTGGTTTCGAATTATCTCTGCGGGCTGGCGTGCCTCACTTCGACCTCGCGGATGACTTTCGCATTCGCCCGCGATGGCGGTCTGCCGAAGCTACTGAAGCGCGTGTCTCCGAAATTCGGAGTCCCTTCGGCCGCAATCTGGATCGGAGCGGCGATGATTATCGGTTCTACGATCTATACGCCTGTTTACACCACGCTTACCGCTGCCAGCGTGATTCTGCTCTACATTTCATACGTCATGCCAACAACGGTTGGGATCTTTGTCTACGGCACCGAGCGATGGAAAGAGATGGGCCCGTTCAATCTCGGCAGAACGATGTACAGGACGCTTGGGGTGTTCGCCATTCTCGGCGTGATTGCGGTGACTTATGGCGGAATACAGCCGCCGAATCGGCCCACGCTGCCGGTCTTAATCGGCCTGTCCGCCTTCCTGAGGTTTAGTTGGTACTGCCTCGGCGAGAGAAAGCGTTTCGCCGGGCCGCCGGTCAATTCCGCTGTTCACCGCCCCTCATACGGTCAAAATACTCATGCGGCATCTCGAGAATAAAATTGTGGCTCTTCTAGAAGTCGAGTGGGTAGTTATATCGTGTTTTTAAATTGAACATTTGCAACTAGTGGATGACAAACGAGTGATCAATTGGCGTAACCTTTCCTCCTTCCCGTGCAATGAATGGCCCAACTCTGTACCGATTTACCCCGTGTGGTGGGTTTTTGTCGTCGGAATTGCCGGTCTCCTGGTTGCATGCATTTATGCCCTTCGGCAGCCGGACATGTTTGAATCGGATTCGGTTTTGATGATTGCTCAAAACATGAAAGGCGCCGCTGGCCAAGATGGCAACTTGACCCAGTTTTCAGACACGCAGATTCAGTTGATGCAGAGCATGTTCTTTGCTCGGCAAGGTGATTCCTAAGTTGACGGAGGGCCAGGATTATACCAATCGGGGAGGCCGCCCGAAGCTGGATGCATTTGTGGGTAAGGGCGGAACGTTCATCATGAAAGTGACGTCGACGAACTTCAACTATTCTCAAAAAGTTGCGACCGCTAGGGCTCAGGAATTTGTGGAGTTCAAGAAGCAGCAGCGTGCGAGCATCCTCGGATCTTCCGAGGCGTCTACGCAGCGCGATATTCTGACATTTGAACAGAGATTGGAACGGGCTCGCAATGCCTTGGAAGATTTCCGCAAGCGTAATAATATCAGCTCCGAAGCCGAAGGGGGAACTCGAACCCAGAAACAACTGGACGTTCTTCGTAAGCAGTTACAGTCCTTCGCGATGATGGGGGTGAAGAAGAGCAGTTCGCCTTGGTCGAGGTTGGCGGTGGTGTTCCAGTCCCGGTCGGACCGAATCGATTGCTGACGTGCCTGTTAGGACTGGCGCTCGGTGATGGAGCGGAGTAACCACGAATCAATTGCACACTCCAACGACCGGAATGAGGTATATCTTCGGTCGTTACCATGTGCCCTTTTTGTTGATCTCACTTTTTCATATCGCCGGATTCAAAGTTGTCCGCGAACAACACAGCCGAGTCCTTCGCGAGGCCAGTGTCGCCGGGATACTCGGCCGCAAAGCCCGACTCGGACACGGTCTGGCTGGACGTCCCTGGCCGAAGTTTGGCCAGTCGTTCCCGCGAGACGCGGTCGATCCACGTGGCGGGATACTCTTTGCACAAGTGCTCGAAGGCGGTGATCGCTTCTGTAATGTTTCCGAGCTGCTCGAGCCTATTGGCCCGCTCAAACTCTTCTTCACCAATCGTAAGCGCGCAAGCCATGATCCGTCCGTATTCTTGCGATGTCAGGGTGATGGGCACCTTTTCAAGCACTGGCGGATTGGTTTCGATTAGGATGCGGAACGCTTCGGGATTGCGTTCGCGAAAGAGGCGGGCGCGCATGTCGCGCTGCCGGTTCAAGGAGTCGCCGCCCTCCCGTTGACCTCGCGGGTCTATGTCAGCGATGGCCAGTCAGTCCAAACCTTCCGCTCGGGCGATGATTTTGCCCTGGGGTGAAATGATCATCGCACCGCTGCCGCTTTGGGCAACGACAAGCCAGATGAAGTTCTCCGCGGCACGCACCCGCAAGGCCTGCAGGCCAATATCATCGTCGCCGATGGCAGCACGGCCCAAGGTTGGGAAAAAGAGGATATCCGCGCCCTGCAACGCGAGACAATGCGCTGTCTCTGGCACCACCCGATCGTAGCAGATTAGCAGACCCGCCGTGCCCAGATCCGGCGTTGGAAAAACGGGGAACAAGTTTCCGCGGTGGCGCGCACCGGCATCCCCCCAGGTCGGACAAACTTTGTGGTATCGGCCAATCTCCCTGCCGTTGCGACCGAGGAGGAAGGCGGTGTTGTAGATTCCGCCATCGCTTTCCGTGAGGTCGCTGCAAACGACGAGATACATGGAATGTCGCGCGCCAGCGGCACCCAGCCGTTCGATCATCCGCCGCACGGCCTTCGGCAATACCTCCTTTCCCAGCATCTCGTTCGCGCCGACCCAGTTGAGCAAGCCCGCCGCATCCTCAGGCAAGACAACCGCGTCGCACTTTGCTGCGCCAGCCCAATCAACGATCTTTTCGAGTTCGGTGAGATTCTTCTCTACGGCGGCAAGTGCCTCGTCCGGCATGAGGCGGAAGTCGATGACGCGCCGCCTGAGCTGCAGCGACCCGAATTGTGTTGGTGGGGAGAGCGATTGATTCGGCACCGAATAGACCCGTGGCTTGAACCATCAGTAGCGAGATCATCAGCCAACCAGGCCGTATTCGTGTCTTCAAAGCGAATTTCAATTGGATCGCACCGTTTCCATTGCCTGCAGTCATAAAGATCTGGCCATGAGTCCCAACTTCTCAGGAGCCGTCTGAATGTCAACTGTTAGAGTGTAACCCTATTGGGACTTGGATTGCATTGAGATACGGCGCGGGCCATCATTTTGATTTGTCGTTGTCAATCTGTCGGCATTTCCTTATCGAATATGGATGACCGAAAGTACTGGGGAACACAGGAAGAGGTGTATTCGAGAAAGACGGATATTCTATATCCATTCCCGGTTTGGAGGGTTTAGGGGGCGCTTGCTCCTAATCCCTCTGTTGTTTGGTGGATTGCTCGTACAGGGGGCGAAACCTTTACCTGCCGACTCGCCAACTTCCAAGTCGAAAGGTCCATTTCCGAATGCAGTCGTGCTTCAAGGCGGGACGATCTTCGATTCTCGTCGGGGCCTGATGGTATCCGATCAAACCATCCTCTTCCGCGGCGACCGAATCGAGAAGGTTGGCCCTCGGCAAGGTTTCGGAAAGATTCCACCCGAGGCGCGCGTGTTCGACGTTCGTGGCAAGTTTATCATTCCCGGCCTGATCGACGCCCACGTTCATCTGGTTCATCAACTGGACGATGCGCACATCACGGGTGATGAAGTGCTGCCGATGTTTCTCGCGGCGGGAGTGACGACGATTCGCGACGTGGGCGACACGGTCGTTCCGCAGAGATTAATTGCGCGGTACGCAGAAGCGCATTCCGAATCGTGTCCACGGGTGTTCTTATGCAGCCCGTTAATCGACGGTGCCCCGCCGATTCACCGCGACATTGGCTGGTCATTGACGGATCCGGAGGCGGTGCCGGCGTTCGTCGAAGATATGGTGAAATGGGGTGCGACAACATTAAAAATATACGCGGGAACGCAGCGCACGGTTGGCCGGCGAATTATCGAAGAGGGTCACCGGCGGGGATTGATGGTCACCGGTCACTTGGGACGTTACCGCGCCGAAGATGCGGTGGCGGATGGGATCGATTGTCTCGAACACATTTGGTCGGTATTCAACTACATCATTCCAGAGGAGGTCCTCCGAACTCCCGACCACCGCGCGTCGCTGGATTTTGCCAATCCGCTGGCTAGAAACCTCATCGCGATTCTGGCCCAGCGACGCGTGATGGTCGATCCCACGCTGGCCGTATTCAGGAACATGATCCTGTTGAACGATCTCGAATCCGTAAACCAGCATCCCGACAACGCGCTTGCCCCGGCTCGTCTGCGTCAGCATTGGGAGGAGTACCGGCGGCGCGCCCACTTGGATCCCGCCACCCGCGAAGTCCGCCGCCGCGAATTCCTGAAATACCAGGAGCTGACGGCACTGCTCTACCGCGCGGGTGTTCCGATCCTGGCTGGCACGGACACACCCGAACCGTACGTGCCTCCCGGCTTCTCGTTGTTGCAGGAATTGGAAATGTTTGTTGAGGCGGGTTTGCCACCCAGCGCAGCCTTGCAGGCGGCGACGATCAACAACGCTGCCGCGCTCAAACAGGAATCGCAATTGGGATGCATTGAACCGGGAAAACTTGCGGACTTAGTCATCCTGTCCGCCGATCCGACGGTTGACATACACAACGTCCGACGCATCGAGAAAGTCTTCCGGGGCGGAAGAATTGGGGAACCCAGGGAGCTCTTGAAGCGAGTGCCGCTCCACTAGGCGGTCCATGGATGCAAGTCCACGTGGCCGTCACCGAACGTGTTACGAGACTCAAGACTCCTGAGACTGCGGGGGCAACTGCCTCAACTGCCCGTCAATCCTGCTCCCGATTTTCGGTCGTCCACCGAGGATGATACGAAGTGCTGACGCTTCAGAATCGTCAAAAATTATCCGGTTGTTCGACCATGCGGAAGAAGCGCGGCGAGGTTCGTGGCAGATTCATGTCTGTGATTTCACCGTGCTCGACCCGGTTCGTGAAGGTCAGCAGATTGATCCAGTTCACGAGGTTGCCCGACTCCTGAACTTCATAGGCGCGGTTTAGTAAACCCCTGAACGGCAAACGGAAACCCGCGCCCGCCACGAACTCGGGCGGCTCCAACTCGGTCACGAACCGACCCGACTGGAGAATCGTCCCACGGTTGCCAATGACCACGAGCTTGCCGTCGAGCAGGACGACTTGGTGTTGGTTCTCGAACGTGCGCGACGCGCGCCGGGTCCAGATGGCAAAGTCGGGCGAGGTGAAGATGGCCCCATTGTTGCCCACCACGCTCCACAGGCCGTGCGCCCAGGTCGTGGCGCGAAGATTTTCGCCCTCGCGGTACCCACCGAAGGGCAAGCTGAGGTTGAAACTCAACGCTTTGCTGGTCGTGACGACGACGCCATCGTTTGCCGAGATCAGGAATAGCCCGTTGATGAAGGTAACCCCGCGCAGGTTTTTGCCCACGTAGGAATTCGTCGATGTGACCTCCGCCCAGGTGACTCCATCGAGAGATTTGAAGAGAGAGCCGCTGAGGTTGTTGGGGCCATCGGTTGCAACGAGGAACACACCGTTGCCATAGGCCACGTCGTTCAAATCGTATGCTGGGCTCGTGATCGTCGCGGCCCAGTTCACGCCATCGGTCGAGCGCACAACCGTACCCTGGGTGCCGACCGCGATCCACTGGCCGTTGGCGTACGTGGCACCCTTGAGCGAATTCGAAGTGCCGGTCGCGTGCTGGGTCCAATCCACGGCGTTCGAGGACGTCAGGACAATTCCCGGCTCGCCAACTGCGATCCACAGCCCGCCGCCCCACGTGACCCCGTGCAGGTCATTCGTAACAACCGCGTTCTGAATCGCATACTGTACTCCGTCCGTACTGGTGAGAATACTGCCGCCCTTTCCCATGACCACCAGCGTGCCGTTCGCGACCGCCATGCCGTCGAGGTCGCGCCTGATGCCGAGGTTTTGTTTCGTCCAGGTTGTACCGTTGATCGAAGTGATGAGAGTGCCATTTTCGCCGGCGGCGACGAAAAGCCCGCCGGAAAAGTCGATCGTCTCCAAGCGATCCGGAGTACCGGATGGAACGGCGGTCCAGCGGATCGCATCGATGGAAGTGAGCAGAGTGCCACGCGCTCCAACAGCGACGAAGCGGCCGGCGCCGTAGGTCACCCCGAGGAGTCGCAGCGGAGTCCGTGGCGTGCGCGCCACCCGGACGCGCCGTCCGCCGAGTTGAGCATCGAGCCATCATCCCCTACAGCGACGTACTGGCCAGCCGCGTAGGTGAGACTTTCGATCTGTTTGCTGACACTCTGCGAGAGCTCTCAGTTCATGCCATCGGTGGAAACCAGGATGGAAGAAGCGCCGGCAGCGATGAAGCGACCCTCGCCATAACCGACACATTGCTGGGCGTGGAAGCCGTTGAGCAAAATCCTCTCCCAATGAATGGCGTCACTGGAGTGCAGGATGAGCGTGCTCAACCCCGGCGCGCTGCCTACGGCGACGAAGCGTCCGGCCCCGTAGGTCACGGAGTTTAAAAATGTCGACACGGCTGTGTAGCGGTAGGACCAGTTCGTCCCGCCCGATGACGAGAGAATGGTGCCACCTGCGCCGACCGCTGCGAAAAGCCCGCCTCCATAGGCGACGCCGGTGAGGGCCACATCGGCGCGCCGGTTTTGCAACGCCCAGTTGGAGCCATCTGACGATGTCAAGAGCGTGCCGCGCCCCCCGACGGCGACGAATTGATTGGGGCCGTGCGCCACGGCGAAGAGCGACTGCGATTGCGGCAACGGATTGCGCTGCGTCCAGCGGTCCAGCGGGCCGGCAGGCCCGACGGACAGCGTGACCTCCGCGCTTGTCGCCGAGCCGAGATCGTTGCTGGCGATCATGCGATATCTGCCAGCGTCTGTAACGGTGGTGTCGAACAGACTGAACCCGCCTGTACCCGGGCCGCAGCAGCCCTCGTAGGTGAACGGCACAGCCACGTTCGTGCCGTTGAGTTGCAGGAAGTACACGGGTGGCGGGCCGCTCCGTGCATAGGCTTGAAAGCGGGCGGTAGTGCCTTCCACCACCGATTGGCTGAAGACATTCGAAACGAACTCCTGCGCCTGGTATCGTACAGTGACTTCCACGACGCTGCTCGTCGTCATGCCGCCGAGGTTGGTTGTTGTGAACGAATACTGGCCCGCTTGATTGGTGATCACGGCGAGCAAGGCGAGAGTTGCATTGGTCTCTCCCAGCAGATCAGCGCCATTGAAGCGCCACTGGACGAAGGACGGACTGCGGGTGTAATTCGCGCTAAGGCTGATGTCCTCGCCGAACAAGGCGTCGGCACTCCCAACAGTCAAATTCGGGTAAGCCGACGATGGCGGCGTGTACTGACCGGTAAGAAGGATGGGCGGGCTGAAATAGATGCCTGATGCGGCGGTCGCGACGACAGAATACTCGCCTTCTTGGCTGGCCTGCAGCCAGCCGAGGTAAAAGCAGGAGTTCGTGGCATCTACGAGGTTCGAACCATTGAATCGCCACTGGAGGGTCGCCGGCTCCTGGAGCGAAACCTCCGAGCAAAGACTCTGATAGCTGCCGAAGACAAGTGGCGGCACGCCATTTGCAAAGTATGCCCGCACTGGCACCGGCTCGGTAACGGTGACCAGGACCGGCACGCTGGTCGCGGTACCCAATGCGTTTCTGGCGACGATCGAGTACCTGCCGCTTTGGTTGGTGCGCAGGTTGGCGAGAGACAGACACGGATTAGATCTGCCCCGGCAAGTTCGTGCCGTTGAATTGCCATTGGAGTGTCGGGAGTGGGCTGCCGAACACGGATGCGCACAAAGTCAGGCTGCCGCCGACGGTCGTTGGTGTATGCCCACCGCTGAGTGTATGGTCGCCGCGGGCGGCGAATGGATAATGGACACCACAGCCGCAGCGCTAGTGAAGAAGCCCACCGAATTGATCGCGATCAGCCGATAGCTGCCGCTCTGGTCAATTTTTGCGTTACTGAGGTAGAGGCAGGCCTCGGTTTGTCTCGGTAGATTGACCCCGTTGAACTGCCACTGATAACTCGGAGTAGGGCCACCAGTAATCTGGGAACAAAGCCCCACCGCCAAACCAGCCAGGACCGGCACCACCCCCACCGGAGAGATGGTCCCCGTGGGAGCGGCAAAGATACACCGGAGAACCAGCCAGCACCGGCGGCACCACTCCCACCGGAGAAATAGTGCCCGTGGGAGCGGTCGCAATCACCGTCAGCACCGCCGGCGGCGGGCTCGTCACGCTCCCGAGAAAGTTGCTTACCACAACGGTGTAATTGCCCGCCTGACGGGTCTGCACATCCACTAGGTTATAAGTGGCATTCGTGGCCCCGTTGAGATTGGTTCCGTCCTTGCGCCACTGGTAATTCAAGTAGCCTCCAGTGGCGACTACGGTGAAGTTGGCGCTCTGTCCCGCATCCGAAGTCCGGCTCACGGGTTGTGTCGTGATGGCGGGGGCCGTTGGAATCACGAGCGCCAGGTTAAAATCGTTGCCGGCCGCAATGGCGGTCACCACGCCTTGCGCCGCCACGGGTTCCGGTAATGGGCCGTTGTCGTAACCTCAAGTCACCACGCTCCTGTCGGTCTTCAAGGCCAGGGACTGGCGCTCTCCCGCCGCAATCGCTATCACGTCGCTCTGCGCCGCTGCAGGCACCTTTGTTGGGCCGGAGGAGTTGCGGCCCCACGCAAACACCGAACCGGAAGAGACCGCTTGAGCGGGGCTAGATCCGAGCTACACGCAGAGGATGGCGAGTTTAAGGAAATAGCTTTCCATAGAAATGTTGATTCAAGGACCGTCCCCCCCCGGTTGAAACTAAACTCGCTTGACGATGATGGGCTTCGCGCTCCCAGATCAAGGCGCAATTTTTTGGCCATTCTTCAATTGACGAAGCTCGCTGAGAGCAGGCAATCATACCGCCTTGATTCCAGATTTGCCATGAGTCCCTGTCCCCGAGTGTTCCGACCCGTCGCGGGCTTTACCCCTGATCGAGCTTCTTGTCGTGATTGCCATTATCGCAATTCTGGCAGGCATGCTCCTGCCGGCATTGGCCAAAGCCAAGGAACGGGGCGTTCGGATCAAATGTCTCAACAACATGCGCCAAGTGGGGATTGCCCTCATGATGTATGAGGATGACCATCGGCGCCTGCCGGTCACGGAGAGCCAAGTGTCTGATTTCGCGATAAGTCCTTCGCCTTCGTACCTGAAGCTACTCCGCCCGCTCCTCGCGACCGACAAGGTCTTCGCCTGTCCCGCGGCCAAACCGTCTAAGAACTCCGGGGAAACTCCTACCGCCAAGAGCATCACCTCATACATGGGTAACGCCGTCGTCATGGGACGTCAGCTCACCGACATCCCAAACCCGTCCGAAATCGTTTTCATTCAGGAAACCTTATGGACAATTAACGTTTGCGCCCTCCGCCCGTGGAAGATCAATCCTCTGGTCGACAATCGCTCGTCGGATTACATCTACTGGCATGACAATTTGACCTACGGCTTCGAGCTCTACAGCGTCATCCACTCCGTCGGCGGCAACCTTCTTTTCACAGACGGCCATGCGGAATACCGGCGCTCCTCGATCCTCCGTAGCCGGGATTTCGGCCTGACGCCGCCTGAAGATGCCCAAAAGGTCCTCGCCACAAAGAGCTACCGGGCTGCGTTCTAGCCCGACTTCGTAAGGTTTCGCCAGAGCGCCAGACTGATGTATAGTGCGAGGAACTCGCTCGCAGTTCAGAGCTTATGAAAAACATACCGTTGATGATATTCCTTGGAATCGGCATTGCCGCCTTGGTAGCGGCGCCCCGGTTTGCCACGCTGCGCATCGCGAGCCGCGCCGAAACGAAGCCAGTACCCACTCAGCCCTCATTGAATATGAAAGAATTCCAGAAACCCGACCCGGCGGAGTTGAAGAAGAAACTGACGCCCGAACAATTTGCGATCACACAGAAGTGCGGGACGGAACCGGCCTTCCGCAACGCCTATTGGGATAACCATCAACCGGGCCTCTACGTGGACGTGGTGTCGGGCGAACCGTTGTTCAGTTCGCTGGACAAATTTGATTCAGGCAGCGGGTGGCCGAGCTTCACGCGTCCGATCGCCGGCACGGGGATCGTCGAGAAAAAGGACACCGAGTTCGGCATGGTACGGACGGAAGTGCGCTCGAAGCAGGCGGATTCGCATCTGGGTCACGTGTTCAACGACGGCCCGGCGCCGACTCAGGCGCGTTATTGTATCAATTCTGCCTCGCTGCGGTTCATTCCCTTGGAGCAGTTGGCAGCGGCCGGTTACGGAGATCAATTGGAACCTTTCGTGAAGGCGGGCTTGATCAAGACGAGCGCGAGTGCGGGTGCGATAGCGGATAACTCGGCGGCAACAGCGGCAACGGCGGGTCGCGAGACGGCTATTCTCGCCGGAGGCTGCTTTTGGGGAATGGAAGAAATTTTGCGCGCGATTCCCGGCGTGATCGAATCGACGGTGGGTTACAGCGGCGGCACGGTTCTCAACCCGACCTACAAGCAGGTTTGCACCGGGCTGACCGGTCACGCGGAAGCGATCCAGATCGTGTTTGATCCCGCGAAGCTGAGTTATGAACAGTTGCTCGGGTATTTCTTCCGGATGCACGATCCCACGACGAAGAACCAACAGCATAATGACATCGGCACGCAGTATCGGTCGGCAATTTTCTACACCACCGAGGCGCAGAAACAGGCCGCCGAACGCGTCAAAGCGGAGGGGGACAAATCCGGCCGCTTCAAGCGACCGATCGTGACGGAGATTTCAAAGGCGGTTCCATTCTATTCCGCTGAGGAATATCACCAGAAGTATCTCGTGAAAAATCCTGGCGGTTACAACTGCCACATCCTCCGGGATTAAAGGCCATATCAACCGGAGTTGAGTATTCCGAAGGTTTTGTCCGGGCTGCGCCATCCGCCTCACTCTCGTCGCCGTGGAGGTGGCTGGCCCGATTGGCAGGATGGGTCCGGCTCTAAATCTCGAGCTCCATGCTCTCTCGGGCGAGAACACATTCGCGAAAGCGTTCCTGGCAGAGCTTTTCCATTCGCGAAAGGAAAACGTCATCGTGATCCGGATCGTGATGTGTGAGCGCGAGCCGTTTGGCCCCGGCCAGTTCTGCTAACTGGATGGCTTGATCGTAACTGCTATGGCCCCATCCACGTCGTTGCTGCAGCTCTTCCGCAGTGTATTGGGCTTCATGGACCAGGAGATCGGCCCCTCGCGCCAATTCGACCACATTGGGATCAATCTGATCGCCATGTTCGATGTCGGTGCAAATGACCAAGACCTTGCCGTTACGTTCCATCCGGAACCCGTAAGCGCCACCCGGATGGTTATGCAGGTTGGTGGTGAATTGGGTGTTGACGTTATCGAGGCCGGTGAAGAGCTTGCTCGCTTTTTCAATTTGCATAAATTCGAAGGTCGCCCCCATCCGATCAAGTTGGACGGGAAAATATTCCGACTGCATCTGAACCTCACATATTTCATGCAAATTCTTTGCGATTTGCTCTTTGCCCAACGTCAGGAGAGTAAGTTTTTGCTTCGGATCGTAGGCTGGCTTGAAAAAGGGAAAGCCCTGAACATGATCCCAGTGGAAATGGGTGAAGGCCATGAAAATCTGATCTTGATGATGGCCAATCGCCTGGAGGTCGCGCCCCAGATTTCGGATGCCGGTTCCTGCGTCGATGATCGCAATGCGGTTGGAATCTTTAAAGGTGATTTGTAGGCAGGTTGTGTTGCCTCCGAATTCTTGAAAACCAGGTTCGCAAATGGGAATGGAACCGCGGGTTCCGTAGAATTTGAGTTTCATTGCAAGGGGCGGGAGCTCTTGAGTGATGGTTGGATCCGGGAGGGAATTGCCTCCCTCCACCTGGGCCACCCTGACGAATGTTTCGCGACCGAGGCAACGCTCATTTTTTGGGTTCAGGAGGCGGGCGAGCCATCCGCTGCGGAGCGCCCTGAATTTCACCCCGAGTTTCAGACACTGCTATCCTACCACCTTTATCACTTGCCCGGGCCAACAAAGATTGAGAGCCCCTCGGTTGTTGGACCGCCTAACGCTGCGATCTGCTCATCCGAGAGGCGAGCGTTATGAAGCTGGATGCTGTTCACAACGGCGGGAGTTGTCTCTCCATTTTCGTCGGTGAATAGAAGTGCGGTGGGCAGAAGAGCGAAGCGGCCATCTCGCCCGAGGCCATCAGCCGACTTCGGGTCGCGATGCTTCACGCCGTCAATGTGCTTGGCAATGACCGGATCCGATGCGTCCATATCCACGGCAAACGCAATGCGGTGCCACTGCCCCACTCTGATTTTAGAGGCTCCGGTGTAATCTTCGTTAATCCCAATTCCTCCGACGTTGTGGGTCCAGCTCGCGAAGAGATCGGAATCGTTGAGGTTGGCGGGATCGTCGATTTGAAGGATGGCGCTGAAGCGCTGGTTGTTTGGGTTTTGCCACAGGATGTCCAGGATCAGCGTGTACGGGTTCAGTTTGGTGCCACGCCCGTTCGGGGCCGCGTCCTGAGTCAGAACAAAGCCCATCAAGGGATCACATGCGGGATAGGCCATCACCGTCGCATCGCCTTTTTCGATGTCCGGAGCCCCCAGAGCGCGGGGGGTTCCGAATCGAGTTTCAAGGGCTGTTTGGCCGGAAGGACCTCCAAGAAAGGCGAGATCATAGCCGATGGACGCGGACAGGTTGCCTTTGTCAAAATCCCATTGTCCACAAAGGGTGGGAATGATGCGATTGAAGCTAAGCGGGGCGGCCTTGCTGACAGCCGTGCCGGAGGTGTTGCGTACGATAACTGAGTAGCTGCCCACATCTTTCTGCGAGACTGCGTTGAGGTTTAGGGTTCGATTCGTCGCACTCGGAATGTACGCACCCTTCAAACGCCACTGAAATGTGGAGCCCTCAGGCGCTTCGACTTCAAATGCAACGTCCGTGCCCGGCTTAACCATCCGGGGTTGAGGTTGCTTTGTGACGATGCCCGCAGGCCTGGACACGGACACGGAGGCAGAAGACGATACCCCTGCCAGCATTTCCCAAGCCTTTGTGGCCTCAGCAGAGATCGTGAAGTTTCCCGGGTGCTTCTGTCGAAGGGCAGCGTACGTTTTGGCAAGATTACTATTATTCGAGAAATCCCCCGATAGTGGCGAGATATCACTGACAGAGTTGATTTCCTGGCCACTCAAGAATTGAGCGAGTTCTACCAACTCGGCAATGGGGCGGTTTTCTTCCGGTGGCATGACATCCCATACTTGAGTGAGGTACTGGTCGCGAGTTACGAGACAACGACTGTCCGGACTGAGGTGGGCTTCGCTGATCGAATGCCCGGTTCGAATCGCAGGGCCGAGGGGTTCGCCGGTGTCTGCATCCCAAAGGCGAATCTGCCCACGACGTATGCCGTGCCGGGGTTCTCGGACCACGCCCTGCTCACCTCTCTGTGAAAAAACAGATGCGAGCTCCGGGGACTGAAGGTCGATGCACTCCCGGGATCCAATGCAATTGGCCCTAGCAAAAGCCTTCTGTCGCCCGTATCCCACGCGTGTCCCGCATTCTGTCCGACCACCGCCAGAACCTTTCCGTCCGGGCTAAATGAATAGTCCGATGGAAGCTTTCCAAACTCTATAGGCTGGCCGATCGGCGTACTGTCGCCTGCATTCCATATTCGGAGGAAAACCTTGCCGGCCTCATCAGCCTTCTGGAATCCCGCAAAGCGCCTGCCATCGGGACTAAACAGCGAGCTAACCAGGTTTGTAAGAGGAAATGCATGGCTGATGGCCTGCCGAGTCGTTGCGTCCCATAACGTCGAGTTCTCGCCCTCCGTCACGATCTTTCTGGAATCCGAAGTGAACCAGGCTCTCAAAATTTTATTGGTATGGAGGAGTGGAACGCCGGTGGGATGGGTGAGATCCCAGTCCCAGAGCGTGGCCTCATTCCCGAGGCTTGTGGTGAGGATCCGAGATTTGTCCGGGCTATAGAAAACGGTCCGCAATGCTCCTCCTCGCTCGGCCCGGAAGACTTTGAGCTGGCTGCGCCCGAAGTCCCAGACTTGGAGGGACGAGCCCGCCAAAAACAGGCGGCGTCCCTCGGGCGAGAATTGCAACGTCGAGATGAGTCCTGGGACTCGCACGTAGGGTGTTTCTGGCTGACCGGTTTGTGCATCCCAGATACGGGCCATCTCCCCGCACAGGTTCCGAATCCGGAGAGGCGTAGCGGTGTACCTTTTCAGAATCGGCTGGAGCCTTGAGAGGAGCCTTGGCCACTTCGCCGAGTTCGCAGATCTCGATTGGCTCATCGATACCCTTGAGCAGATACTGCCCGTGATTTAACCACGACAGAGCTCCAATATGGGGAAGTTCGCGTCCGCTAATAACTTGGCGGGCATTGTCAAACGCCGAGCGCGTGAGCAGGATTTGACCACCTTCCGCGAGGGACATGACGCGCGCGCATACGTCCACCTGAATGCCATAGAGATCCTTGGATTGCCCAAACTCCTCTTCGATCATCACCTCCCCGATATGAATCCCAATTCGATGGGAAACAACGGTTCCGCCCTCTTCGGACAACGAACGCAGACCCGCCTGCAGCGACAGCGCGAACCGGGCTGCATCCGAAGGTTTGGCGAAGACGATAAAAAGGAGTCGCCAGCCGTGCTGATCTCTTCGGCTTGCGCGAACTGGGTGAGCAATTCCCGCACGAGGGCGTGGTGTTCCTGGATCAGATTGAAGGCGGCAAGGTCTCCGAGCCTTTGCTTGAGGCTTGTCGACCCCACCATGTCGGTGAAGACGAGCGTGAGCAGCCCAATCCGATGCTGGCGGAGAAATACCTCCACCTTCTCGCGGCGCTCTAGTATGCCTGCCAAATTCATCTCTCGAATCCGATTGGGAAAAGATATTGAGCGAAACGTATGCCCAGAGTTATCGGCGGTCCAGGGTCGTTGTCGTAGCGCCATTGGAAGGAAGGGCCATTCTGACCTGTCCCTTTATCCGCTCCCTTTATCCGCTTGCCTACAACGGGCTGGACGACGTGGACGTTCGCACGGCGGGCGGAGTAAACACCCGTCTGTTCCACCACTACGCGCTCAACCTTGCGCCGATTGTTGCGGAACGCACCGGTGGCGCATTCATGCGCTACTACGCGTGGACGCCAAATGGACGGCTCCTTTACATGATCGACGCCTCCAATGGCAATGCGGTGTCGTACTTCCACTTCGACCGCGTCGGCTCGACGCTGGCGTTGACTTCGAGCGCGGGCGCGGTGACGGATGCTTACGCTTACTCGCCGTACGGCGTGTTGCCCAGTCGCACCGGTACGAGCACGCAGCCGTTCACGTTCGTCGGCGCGTTCGGAATTCGCTCAGAGGGTTCGCTCTACCAAAGATTTAATAACATGTCTCTTTATCCCCTTTATCCCTGCAAGGATGGAAAAAATAATTGTCGCTGCGCACAGCATTCTGATCAATCTCCCCCTTCGGATGGCAGCGTGTGGTCTTTACATTGCAAACAGGTCTGATGTCTGAATACCATCCCTGCATGAACCTCGCGTCGTTGCTTTTCGCCGGCATCATCGCTTTTACCACCTTCGTCCGCGCCGCTGATACACCCAAGGATTATACCCGCACGGAAGACGTCGTTTATGGCCGAAAGTTCGGCACAGCGCTGACCCTGGATGTGTTTCAGCCGTCGAAGCAGAACGGCGCCGCAGTCCTGTTCATGGTGAGCGGCGGATTCTTCTCCAGCCACGAAGCGATCAACGTCTCGATGTACAAACCTTTCCTGGACCGAGGCTACACGATCTTTGCCATCGTCCACGGCTCGCAACCGAGATTCATCATTCCCGAAATCACCCAGGACATTCATCGCGCGCTGCGATTCGTCAGGTACAACGCTGGAAAATGGGGCGTCAATCCGGACAAGTTCGGCATCACGGGCGCCAGCGCAGGCGGCCATCTTTCGCTGATCATGGGCACGCAGGGTGGTCCGGGAAAAGCCGACGCGAAGGATCCGATAGACCGCCAAAGCAGCGCGGTTCAAGCGGTCGCCTGCTTCTTTCCGCCGGCCGACTTCCTCAACTGGGGCCGCGAGGGCGATGACGCCGTCGGCATCGGAACCCTGGCGAACTTCCAGCCAGCCTTCGGTGTTCGGTCGGCTTCAGCTGAGAGCCGGCAGGTTTACGGGAAGGAAATCTCTCCGATATACTTTGTGAATTCCGCGATGCCTCCAACGCTTATCATCCACGGCGACGCCGACAAGCTCGTCCCCATCTATCAGGCGGAAATGTTCGTCAAGCGCGCCAAGGAAGCTGGAGCGCCCCCGGTGAGCTTGATCGTCAAGCCGGGCAAAGACCACGGGTGGCCCGATATCATCAAAGACCTCGACATCCTTGCCGAGTGGTTTGATGAACACCTGCGCGGCATCAAACCGGCCTCCAACAGCAAGGAGAAGTAGTTTCCACAGGATCAGGGTTTCACTGGCAGATTCGACCAGCTCAAGAAACTTGAATCTTGCTGGCCGTAATGCTGCTCGGAGTGATGTGTGACCTAATGACCTGTCTCTTTATCCGGGACACCGTTCCCGATGAATCTGGCAGCGGCGAATTCTCGGCCGACTCCGTGGACGCCGATCCCCTCCGCATGACCCGTTATTTCTTGCCTCCGCCCCCCAGCTTCTTGAGGGGGTCAATGTTGAACTTTTCTCCAATCATTCCAAGTTTCTCGGGTTTCAGATCACCCACGATATTCACAAAGACGGCCTGCTTATTGGCACCCAGCACGGTGACGACCACGCCAAGGACGGCGTCCGATCCCGTACGGTCAAAATACTCATGCGGCATCTCGATAATAAAATGTCAAGAGGCCGCCGAGGCGCTCGCGAGTCTTTATATTCCCTGACATTTCACCAATCCAACCCTCGAGCGCCGGAAACAGGATTACGTTGCCCTTGCCTTGGTGATTTCGCTCCGGGTCCGTGAGCCTCAATCGCCCCTTGATCTGGTTCTTGAGAATCCGGTTCTCCGTCACCCAGAATTCGTTGCGCAGGATGAGTTCCTGATCCAGCGAACCGGAGAGGGTCGTCAGCATTCGTTTCCAATTCATCGACGAGACTGAACCGCGGCATCGGCCTGCGAGCAATCTTCTGATCGCCCAGCAAATCGTTGAATATTGGTAGGTTCGAGTTTTTTGACCGCACGAAATGTCGTCAACCATGAGCACGCGCGAGCGCGGGCTAGGTCGGGTTGACAGATGGAGTCAGTGCTTCGGGCGGAAGCTCGGTGGATTGAGCATTACCAAAGCGGGATGGCAAGTGCATGCCGTGTGCTTGAAGCCAAAACAGTCGTTGAGCGCATATCGGTGGAACAGTGGCCGGAGTATTTGAAACAGCCGGGGAAACGGTGGGCGTGGTTGCGAGTGGAGCGGTTGGAGACGGAGGTGGAACGAGCGGAGCGAATTGTCCCTGAGGAGTTGGTCAGCACGCGCGTGCGTTGACCTGTGTTGATATCCCAGATTTCAATTTTCCCCCTGGCCCGCCGCTTCAGGCCGAAGGCTGAACCGCCTTGTTTGCGTTCCGTCCACGGCGCGCCGGCCTTCACCCACTCCGTCAACGCCGCGATGTCCGCGCTAGTGAATGGGCGAACGCGAGCGCGACGAACGCGAGCACGGGGCGATTCATTTCCCGGGATGCCACCTGCTTAGCCTGCGGTTGGCTATTACCCGAATGACGGACGGCCGGGCGTTCAGTTTCTTGCCTTATACCCCCCTTCGAAGTTCCGCCAATAATTTGCTTGAGCGATGCAGATCAACTCAGGAAGCTTCGAACATGACCACAAAGCAATCCTCCCCCCTGGTTACCATCCCCCGAAGAGATTTTGTCAAACTGGTGGCCGGGGTGGCGGTGGCGGGCGTGGTTTATAAGCCGTTGGAGACGTGGGCTGCCGATAGTCTGGAGCCGCTACCGCCCGGCATCAAGGTGTCGCTGCAAATCTCGGGAGAAGCCAGCGACGAGGACCTGCAGTTCGCGCAGCAACTCGGCGTTGAATACGTGAACATCCCAAGCGGCGGTAGCAAGGCGACGCTGGAGAATTTCATCCGCCTGAAGCAGCGGGTGGCGGCGGCGGGGCTCAAGGTCTGGAACATCGGCAATAGCAATGTTCATAATATGTCAGAGGTGACGTTGAACCTGCCAGGTCGGGACGCGAAGATCGAGGAGTACAAGAGTTACCTGCGAAACCTCGCCAAGGCGGGAATCTTTTACACCACGTATGCGCACATGGGTAATGGCATCTGGAGCAGCGAGCGCGAGCGCACCCGGGGCGGAGCGCCGGCGCGTGCGTTCGATATGGATAAGAACCCGAAAGGCTACTGGGCCAGCAAAGTCTTTGAGGGACCGCTCACCCATGGCCGGAAGTTTACAAAGGAGGAGTTGTGGGAAAACTATACGTACTTCATCCAGCAGATCGTGCCGGTTGCCGAGGAGGTGGGCATGCGCATCGGTATCCACCCGGATGATCCGCCCGTGCCGGAGTTGGGTGGCATCCCGCGCTGTCTTTTCGGTAATTTTGACGGCTATGTGCGGGCGCTTGAGATCGCCAACAGTCCGAACATCGGTGTCTGCCTCTGCGCCGGCACGTGGATGGAAGGTGGCAAGCACACGGGCAAAGATGTCTTCGACGCCGCGCGCGCCTTTGCGAAGATGGACAAGCTCTGGAAGATTCACTTCCGAAACGTCAGCGGGCCGATCCCGCGTTTCGTGGAAACGTTCGTCGATAACGGCTATACGGACATGCTCCGGCTCATGAGAACGCTGCACGAGGTGGATTTCCGCGGTGCGGTGATTGCCGACCACGTTCCAGGCATGGTTGGCGGACCTCGAGTCGGCTGGGCCTACAGCATCGGCTATATCAAGGCGTTGCTCACCGCGGTCCGGGCTGGGCAGAGGTGAGCGGGTCTCGTTCGAGAGCCTCTGCCAGGGGGGGCAAAGACGAGTTACCGATCCTAGTTGTCGCAGACCATTTTTCGCCCGGTGGCAGCGCGATGCCCGGCTTCTAGATGGTTCGCCGGCGTTGCCTCAATGCACCCGACCAGGGCCGTCGCGTTTCCGACTGGGTGCGTCCAACCCGTTGCGCCCCCCTTTGATGGTCTCTCGCAACCCTCCGACCGCGGCGGCGATTGCCGGCACTTCGCTCGCCAACGCTTCGAGCACGGAGAAGCCGAGGCCTTCCTCGCGACTTGCCGGCACGCAAAAACCACAGGTGCGATAATCCTCGGACAATTGTCCTTGGGGATCCATTCAGAAAACGGCAATTCAGCTTCGCGCGCCATCCACACCGGTCAGGGTTTTTCCGGACGGGAGGCGTGCCGAGGCCGGCAAAGCGAGGGCGAAGAGTCCCGCGCCGAGCAGGGCGCCGCCAAGGAGGAGCAACGCTGCTACGTTGCTGCCGGTCCGATCTTTGATGATACCGACCAGATAGGGACCGAAGAATCCGCCGAGATTGCCCACCGAGTTAATGAGCGCAATGCCGCCCGCCGCAGCCGTGCCGCTCAGGAAGGTCGTGCTAAACGCCCAGAACGGACCCAGTGTCGATTTCAGTCCAGCGAAGGCGAGCGTCAGTCCGGCCATGGCGAGAGTTGGATTTTTGAAGTAAGCGGCGAACGCAAAGCCGGCGGCTGCGCTGATCGCGGCGAAGGCGACGTGCCCGCGCCGTTCGCCCGTCCGATCGGAATGTTGCCCGTAGAGCAGCATCGCCACGCCCGCGATGAAATAGGGAATGGCATTGATCAATCCGACCACGAAATCGCTCTGGCCGGAGAAACCTTTGACAATGGTAGGCAGCCACATTTCGAAGCCGTAGCCGCCGACGTTCGTCAGGAAATAAATCAAGCACAACAACCAGATGCGGCCGCTTGTGAAAACATCTTTCAAGCCATGTCGCTGAGATGAGTCGGCGCGATTGGCTTCTTCGCTGAGGCGGGATTGAATCCAGCCCTTTTCCCGATCAGAGAGCCAGCGCGCGTGTTGCGGTCCGTTGGGAAGGGTGAACAGAACAACAACGCCCATGAGCACGGCAGGAACCGCTTCCAGAAAAAACAGCCATTGCCATCCGGCTAGACCCCTGACGCCGTTGAGTCCGAGGATGGCGCCTGAAATCGGCGAGCCGATCACGCCCGCCGAGACACCGCCGAGAGCGAAAAGAGCGATGGTGCGGGCGAGTTCCTTTGCCGGATACCAGTAGGTGAGATAGAGGATGACGCCGGGGAAAAACCCCGCCTCCGCCGCGCCAAGCAGGAAGCGCATGAGGTAGAACATGGTGACGCCCTTCATGAGCATGAACGACATCGAGACCAATCCCCACACGATCATGATGCGCGCAATCCAGACCCGCGCGCCGACGCGTTGCAGGATGAGGTTGCTCGGAACTTCAAAGAGGAAATAGCCGATGAAGAACATCCCAGCGCCCAATCCATACACACTGCTGAACACGCCGGAGTCCACCCCGAGCACTTCGCGGAGGTGGAGCTTGGCAAAGCCGACGTTGATGCGGTCAATGTAGGCGATCACGTAGCAGAAAAAGAGCAGCGGAATGAGCCGCGCCGTCACCTTGGCCATGGCGGCGCGCTGTTCTGCACTGGTCAGCAGTTCAGCGTTGGTCGGGGATGCCCGCTGCGCCGCGGGTGAGGATGGTACACCACTGCGAGCCAGGTAGTTCATGAGATGCACAGACCTTCTGCCGGGGCAAAGAGCGTATCAAGATCAAAGTCAGCGGACGGCAGATTACGGCGTCCGCTGCTGCGTTGGATCTCGTAGTGCGAGCCGAGGTGCTTGAGCTCTGCCCGCTTTGGGCGACCGATACATCGCCCGGGCATGACTGCTGGAACTTTGACGACCCCGATGGCAGAACTGCCGGAATCACCTCACCTGGGGGTGGCAGAAATTCCGTCGGACCGTTACCGCCGGAGGCTCTCCTGACCCTTGTTGTCGCAGGGTGGCTGGACTAAAGGTGATCAGCATGAACCAACCTAAGCATCCGTTTCTCGTCCGGTGCCGTTGGGTCCGCAGCACGGTGGGTAGCGCGTTGATCGTACTCAGCCTGATACTACCGGCGACAGCCGCCTCGGTGCTGCCTCCCAGTTCACCGGTCGTGGCGTTGACCAACGGCGCCCTGCAATGGCACCTACCGGAGAGTCCCGACCGTGGCTGGATCATCCAGCAATCCACGGACTTGGCACATTGGGAATCCCTAGGTGACCCCATGAATGTCGTCCCGCAGCCCGGTCCGGTTCTGAACCTGCCGTTCGTCCAAGCGCAGCCGCAGTCATTCTTTCGGGCGGTGTCGGCCGACCGCTTGGCGCGCAGGGAACTCCTCCAGGAGCAATGGAGCCGTTGGAAAGCCACGGGCCTTCGCACGTACGAGTTCGAGTTCCGATGGAACTGCTTCTGTGCGCCCACGTTCAGCCAATGGGTCCGGATCGCAGTCGCCGATGGCGCCATTGTCTCGGTGCGGCGCGTGGAGGACGGCCACGAACTCTCGCCCGATATGGCCGGGTACCGGACCCTGGACGGCGTGTTCGCCTGGATCGCAGAGGCCTTTGCGCAGAACGCTGCACGCATCGACGTCACTTACGACGCCGGTCGGGGCTATCCGCTCTCCGGCTTCGTTGATTACCACGAACAATTGGCCGATGAGGAAAGAGGATTCGAGGTACGTTTTCCGGCACCGCCAGCGGCACTGCTCCTCACGGAGGTTTCGTCTCCCTGGTCCGGCGATCCGTACGTAGTCGAAGCCGTGCGCCGAGAAGGGGATTGGCTGCAATTCGAGGTCGCTTACTCCGGCGGCTGTGTCGATCCTCACGGCTGGGAGTTGACCGCGGTTCCGTCCCCACCGGCGCCTGGGACACCACGGGAATTCGTGTTGTACCTGACCCACGATGCGCGCGGTGACACCTGTGAGGCCTACCTCCGCAGGCGATTAACCTTTGGCCTCAGCTCTCTCCGCGCTGGGTGGGCCACCCAGAGCTTGGCTGTCGGCAGCGAACCCGTGCGCCTTCGGCTCGTAGTACGCGACCCCAAGTCTAATTCCCCGAAGGCGCGCGCGATCCTGGATTACGAATGGGATCCGGCAACTTTCGTTTGCTGGCGTGACGTGCTCACCGCCACCGCGCAGCAATGGCATGGGGGTGTCTTTGGCTCAGGGACTGGCACTGATTATCAGCTTGTCCTCCGGTTCCCCCCCGAGTGGGGCGACGCGGTTCAGGTCAAAACCCTCTGGATCGACAACCGCGCCTTTACGCCCGAGGTCAAGTGGTCGGCCCTGCCTTTGGGTGCCGGACGGCTTGCGACACTGAGCGCGGCGTTCCACGCCATCCCCCGACTCGATCCGGACAATTTCGGTCAGGTGCTGGGCGTCGACGAGTGGCCGGCGCGCGACCCCAAGGCTCCAGACTATGCCGCTGCCGCGCTCCTCGTGACCCAAGCACTCGGACAGACACAAGAATGGCCGATTCACATCCTTCACGAGTTTCCTCCGATTTTCTATCCTTGAAACGACGCCGCGCGGAAGTCCGCTGAGACCGCTCGTCTTGGAAGTTTTGCGATTCCAGCAGCGTCTCCGGTTGCTCATGCGCCGCGAGCAGGGCGTCGAGGCGTTGGCGCAACGCCGCGTCGCCTTCGCATTCGGCGGCGAGCGACGCCGCTCGATTCGTCGCAGGCTTGCTCAGAGCGAGCTGGAACAGGAGTTCTTCACGGTTCGGGTTCATGGCTGCTTGCTCTCCGCTTTCGCCTCCGCTGCATCAATTTCTGGAAACGATGGCGCGCGCCAAAGTACGACGGTTCGTTGACGAGCATTGAATGAAGCTCGACCCGCCGCGAGCGTGTTTCCGTCCGGAGAGAACATCAAGGAGCCAAGGTCCGCTTTGAATTCTCGAATAAAGGGACACGGCAGAGCGAATAAAGGGACAGGTCATTAGTAAAGACGGCGGGCCGGTGCATTGGGCTTGAACCGTCTTTCGCTAAGACGGAACCGTTGGAGAATCATTAAAGAAGTTTAAACTTGGCAGGGCTTTCATGGAGGGCTAGTAGCCCATCGAATAAACGAATAAAGGCAAATCATCGAATCGAATAAAGAGAATAAAGGGACAGGTCATTAGTAATGGACAGGTCATTAGTAAAGATGCCGGGCCGACCCACTTCCCCGATTAGGAGTGGCTGTTTTTCGGAGTGTCCACAGGAGGGACTTTGCGGCACGGTGGGCGGGTTGCCATGATCAAGTACCTCTCGAAATTGCCTTCTGAGGATGCGCGCCTGCCGCGACGCTCGTTTCTCGGCGTGGGTGCGGCCCTCGCCGTGGCCGCTGGGGTGCCGGCGACTGCGGCCACTCCGCAAAGCCGCCCGATCAAGGCTGGTTTCCTAGGAGTGGCGTATTCCCATTTTCGGGAGAAACACCGGCTACTGCGGGGATCGACCGATTTTGAATTGATTGGACTGTGCGAGGAGGATCCGGCGGTGCGGGCGGAATGGCAGGAGAATTCTCGTTGGATCAGCCGGGAGACCCTGTTTGCTGAGGCGGAGGTTGTATTCGTTGAAAGTGCCGTGAAGGACCATGCGCGGCATGCGGTGGCGGCACTGGAGGCGGGACGGCATGTGCATGTCGAGAAGCCGCCGGCGGACAATTGGGCCGATTTTCAGCGGATGGTAGGTCTTGCACGGGATCGGCAGAGAGTGTTTCAAGTTGGCTACATGTGGAGGTATAATCCGGGTCTCAAGCTGGCATTGGAGGCTGCCCGCGACGGTTATTTGGGCCGTGTGTATCTGGTACGGGCCACGATGAACACGATGGCCGATGCAGCGCAGCGGAAGCAATGGGCACAGTTTCCCGGAGGAGCCATGTTCGAGCAGGGATGCCACCTCATCGATGGGGTGGTGCGGTTGTTGGGGAAGCCATCCAAGGTGACTTCTCACCTGCAGCACGCGGGGGAATTTGACGACACGCTGGCGGACAACACGGTGGCGGTGTTCGAATATCCTTCGGCGCTCGCCTTGATCACGAGCGCTCCGTTGCAACCCAACGCCGGGCCCCGCCGCTTTTTCGAGATACTTGGTACCCACGGAACCGCGCGGGTCCAGCCCTTGGAGCCGCCGGACCTTGTGATCGACCTTGAGCGGGCGGCCGGTCCGTATCGTGGCGGAACTCAGACGGTGACGTTGCCGGAATATAAACGTTACCGGGACGAGTTTACGGCGCTTGCGGGGGCGATACGCGGCGCACACCCATTGCCGGTGACCCTAGACCAGGAATCGGAAATCCAGAGCACCCTCCTCGAAGCGTGCAGACGTTCCAAAGGGGTCGGTCCCTAGTAATGTAAACTCCCGGACTGACGGATGGCCCGGGGTGAATGGAGACCGAGGCGTATTAGTCTTTCTTGAAGGCCTCGATGTGCTCGATCCGGAAGTGTCGTTTTTCGCCGATCTCGTTGAATTCGACCTCCTTACCGACGGGCTGTCCGACGAATGCCTTGGCAAGCGGGGTCAGGTAGCTGAGAACATTCTTATCGGGATCACCGTCCCAGGCACCGAGAATGGTAAAGGTTTCGGTCTTGTTGAGGTCGAGGTCCACTACACGAATAATCGTTCCGGGGCTGACGACATCGAGTCGGGGATTGTCGAATTCGGTGCCACGAGCGCGGTTCAATTCCACTTCGAGTTCATGTTTCCGGCGAGAAAGGACTTTCTGGGCTTCCTTAGCCGCCTTGTATTCAGCATTTTCCCGGAGGTCGCCGTAACTGCGAGCGAGGGCGATGTCCTTGACGTTGGCGGGAACCCGTTTTTGAACGAGCTCTTCATATTCCGTCTTCCGTCGTTCGAGGCTCGGCCATGAGACGACGAACGTATGGTCCTCTTTGTCCTTCTTTTGATCACCGGTGATCATGCTCTGAATCGCCGGGTATTGCTTTACGATGCGGCCGAGGAGCGATCGCTTATCCATGTCGTCGAATGCCGGCGACAACTGTAGGTTGCGGGTCAGATCCTTGATGACGTCGAAATCGGTGGACTCGATCAATTCGGGGAGCAGCTGTTGATCGGAGAGGATAAAATCATGAAGGCGATTGGATTTCTTTTCGTTGAAGGCATCCCGTTCCATGGCAGTGAGCATGGCGCGGAAGACCTCCGGGGTGAACAGTTCCACAAACGCTTCACTTCGTTCCTTGCCGAACCATAGCAGCAGTTCGCTGCTAGCACCGTGCTGCCCAATAAGGCGAGCAAGGGTGTCGTACAACAGTTGGGTCTTCCCTTCCTGCATCAGCAGGCGAGCGGTTTCGCCACAGAGGCGTGCGCCACTGGAATTGAGGATTCCGACGAGCTGCGGCCCCCATTCCGTCACGTGATTCTTGAACGACTCCAGGGCGCGTCTCTGTCGAGGCGCTGAAGTTTCGTCGAAAAAGGTATGTAGGCGTTGGCTATGAGCCCACACAGCGGCTTCAGTGGGGTCGGCCGGGTCTGGGGCGCGGGCGGCAGCAGTTCTCACGTCGTCGCGGGCGAAAACCCCTTCCAGAGCGAGAGATGGCATCGTGGTGAGGTGAGATTGGATATCGGCGTTCAGAACACCGAGCACTTCATTGACGACCGATTCCTTGTCCTGGAGGTCCCCGATGCATTTGGCGACCTCGAGGGCGACCGCAATGCGGGCCTTCAACCCCTTGGCTGTGCGGAACTCGGAGCTGAGACGGGTCTGGAGTGACACTTCAGTATCCTGGAGGAGGATCGGTTCGGTTTTCTTGGCGGGGATGTTGAAGTGACCGTCTTTCTTCATCTCGGTGCGGGCGGCTTCCCACCATTTCTTCCAATCCTCGCCGATGACGTCCGGCACGAGGGCTGCCTGGATCTGATCGATGGTGGCACGGTTATTAAAGCTTCGCAGCACGAGGCGAACAACGTCCAGGTGGTGCAGCGCAGCCTGTTGTTTGAGGCCGGCGAGATCCGTGGCCTTTCGTGCGAGGATATGGTCCTTTCCCACGGGCTTCAGGGATTCGGCCGCGAAAGAGAGGTCCATGGCGTGTCCTGCCTTCGAGTGAAAATCGATCGACAACCGCCCAAGAACGACGTCTACGGTTCGGATCCGGCCAAATCCCCAGCTTTTGTGCACCCCGAATCCACCCTGGACCAGAGCGAGTAGCGGTTCGATGTGCCGGTGAGTGATTTTGCCGGCAGCGACTAGTTTCTCGAGTGCTTCCTTCATTTTTGGTAATTCCTCGCACGTTTTCGTGAGGTCCGGCCAGTATGCCTTCGTGATCCTATCGAAACCAAGAGAATTTGCGGTGCGCAGTTTGCTGCGGGCCGACCAACCGGGAGATTTCCTCGAACATCGTCTCGACGGGGATCCGGGTTGGGCCGCGCTTTCGCCGGCGGATCGCCGCCTTGCGCATGAACTGATATTTGGGGTCGTGCGGTGGTCCGCAACCCTGGATTGGCTGATCGACCGCCGAACCCACGGACGTCCACAGAAGCCGGAGTTGCGGCAGCTGCTTCGAACCGGGCTCTATCAGTTGTTCTGGCTCGACCGCATCCCGGCCCATGCTGCGGTGAATGAAACGGTGCAACTGGCCAGAGATATAGGGTTTGGGTCTCAGAGTGGGTTCGTGAACGCGGTCTTGCGCGGCTCTCTGCGCGAACAGGAATCTGTCCGAAAAGAACTGCTCGCGTTGCGCGAATCCGATCCCGCCATCGGCTGGTCTCATCCGGCGTGGCTGATCGACCGATGGCAGCGTCGTTGGGGATGGAACGATACCACCCGACTGCTTGCCTTGAACAATACTCCTCCGGGCACTTTCGCGCGGAGGAATACTCTCCGAACCGACGCTATTTCATTGACCGACCGGTGGCGAAAAGAACTTGTCGATTTTGTGCCAGTTCACCGCGATTGGTGTCCCGACGGCATCCTTTTTGAGCTGAAGGACCATCCGTCGCTGGCGACGTTGGGATCCTTTGTGGACGGTGGATTTTACGTGCAGGATCCCAGCACACTGCTGGCGGTGCAGCAATTGGATCCACAACCCGGGGATGTGGCGCTCGACTTTTGTTCGGCTCCTGGCGGCAAGACGACCTGGATGGCAGCGTGCATGAAAAACCAGGGCCGGCTGCTAGCTCATGACACCAGTCGTGACCGTTTGCGTTGGGTGCTGGAGAATTGCCGAAGGCTCGGGGTGACCTGTGTGGAGACGACTGCGGCGGATGCGGGTCTGGTGGCCGAGCCATCGACCTTCGACCGAATTTTGGTGGATGCGCCCTGTTCCAATACCGGGGTGCTGCGGCGACGCATTGAATTACGGTGGCGGATTCGCGCGGAAGAGATCGACCGGCTCGCGACCGAACAATTGAAGTTGCTGACACAGGCCGCGCCGTTGCTGAAGACGGGCGGAACGCTGGTTTACAGTACGTGTAGTCTCGAGTTGGAGGAGAATTCGGAGGTGGCGAGAGAATTTTCGGCGAAACATCCCGCTTTTCAACTGGTGGCTGAGCGCGAACTTCTACCTTTCCGGGATGGTGCGGATGGAGTTTATGTGGCGCGTTGGGTTCGGAAAGTATGATTCCTGCCGTGCTGGCGGGAGCGGCGCTCGCAGCGGTCGGGACGCTGGCGGGAGCCCAGCAGGTTCAAGTTCCTGCCGACTGAAGTCGGCGTTCCAGGTCAAGGATTCGGGTTGGTTCCAGCGTTGTTCCAATCGCGGATTGACTTTTCCCGCTGCCCGGTGGTAGTTTCCGGGCATTGGGTTCCTCCGCAATGTGTTCCCAGTCGAGGAGGAGATGGCAATAGTTAATGGCATCATTACATCGCTTTGCTATGCGTGCATTCCTCTCAATTTCAGCTTTGCGACTTCGACGGTATCTTAACTCCAGGGCGGCATTCGTGCTGGCGTGGTTATGCGGCGCCCCCTTCGCGCATAGCCATTATTGCGGACAAGAGGCCTATCAGATCAGTCCCGACGTCTATGCGTATTACATCGTCGCGGACGTGTTGGAATCCCAGCCAACAATTTACGAAGTGATCGACCGGGGGACACCAGCGTCGTAACGATTGAGGGTCCCGCTCTCTTTTCCTCGTTTTTTGGAGCCTTTCATCTGCGCACCGGCAATCCGGGCACGAACCAGATTCAATTGCGCTGGTCGTATCCGCCCAAGAACGCCTCCGGCATCTGCACCGTGAACATCATTGTGGCGAGCCGCCCAGTGCGAACCGCGGCCAACTTCCCTTTTTCGCGCTGGACGGTCGATCCGGTGAACGTGTTCAACGGCGAACTCACCCAAGACGAACAGCCCGATCTCTATCTCGGTGGCCCGATGCCGCTGGTATTCCGCCGCCACTACACGTCCATGCTCGTTCGCGAGCCGAGCTTACTGCAGCCGTTCGGTCCGAACTGGTCGCACAACTTCAATTGGCAACTCATCCGGTCGGGCAACGACGCCGCGGTGATTACTGGGGAGGGCCGGCGGATCCCCTTTGCGAAGGTCGGCGTCACCTGGCAATTGGCGGCAGGCGAGCCTAAGCCCTTCCAGCTCGTCGAGTTCGACGGCAACCTGGTGCTGGGTGATCCCCGCGAAAACCGTTTATACACGTTCAACCCGAGCGGAAAGCTCACGGCGGTTTCGGATGGCCGCGGCAACACACACACGCTCAACTATATTGGATTCAATCTCTCGCAAATCTCCGACGGCCTCGGGCGCACGCTGAACTTGTCCTACGTTGGTCCCCAGGAAATCCGTTCTGTCACCGACGGCACGCGAACCGTGAATTACGGTTACGATTTCATCGAGCAGCTCGCATTCGTCAGCAATCCGCTACGCCGTCGCACGAGTTATGCTTACACGAGCACAGGAGCCGACGGCACGTTGCTCACGTCGATGACGCTGCCCCGTGGCAATACCTACTACACGCAGAGCTATGACAGTTCGGGGCGTGTCACCTAGCAGGGAACCCCCAGCTTCGGCACAAATCGCTTTGGCTACGGAAATGGCTTCACCAGCGTTACGAATCCGCTCGGGCAAGTGCGCACGTATTACCACAGCCTTACAGGCCAACTCACAAGCGTGACGGATGCCGCGAACAAGGTTGTCAACATCGGTTACAATACGGCGGGCAGCCGGCGTTGGTGACCGACCGATTGGGCACCATCACCACTCAAACTTTGCACGCGCCAAGCGGCAAGCCCGCGACGGTAAAACATCAGGATGGCAGCACGACCACATTCAATTACTTGCCGCGCACGAACACCTCCGGCATCGTCTTCTACGATATCACATCGGTGAACTATCCGGACGGCACGACGGAGAGTTTCCTATACGACGTCAGCGGAAATCTCACGCGCTGGGCGGATCGTGCCGTGCGCAACGCGTCTTTCAGCTCCAACAAGCACGGCCAGATCACCGGCGTCACGAACGCACTCGGGTTCTCATTGCTCTTCTTTTACAACGAAGACGGCACGTTGTCGTCGGCCAGCACCCTCGCCGGCAATGTCACCACGTTCAGTTACGACAGCCTGCGGCGGCGCACCTCGATCACGCGGCCCGACGGCAGCACGGTGCTGCACACGTTCGATGCGTTGGATCGCACAGTTTTGACGCGCGACGAACTCAGTTATACCACCCAGTATCTCTACAACCTCAACGGCTTTCTCGACACGATCACGGATCCGCTTGGTGTCACGAACCGGTTCATCTACGATTCGCTGGATCGCATCACGGGGCTGATTGACAGGGAAGGGCACACAATGTTGGGTGCCTGGAACAGCATCGGGCGGTTGAGCTCGCTAACCAATCGCAATGGTGGCGTCTGGAAACTCAGCTACGACAATTGCGGCCGGTTGCAAACCGTCACCGATCCGGGCAACAATCTGATCCTGTTCGCGCAGGACGACGAAGGCCGGGCCACGTCCGTCACCGATGCGTTGAATCACACCACGGTCTTTGCTTCGGATTCGCGCGGGCGCGTGGCGCAGGTGACGACGCCGGAGGCGCATACCTTGGCGTTGACCTACAACACGTTTGGCGCAGGCGAAAGTTGTCTGAATCCGGTCGGTGATGTCTCGACGTGGAGCTACGACCCGAGCGGGCTGTTGACCGGCGCCATGAACGGAGGCGCCGCAGCAGCAAGTTACACGCGCAGTGCGCTCGGGCCAACGGAAGCCATCGTGGACGGGCGCAGCCAGTCGTGGCGTTATCCGAGGAACATCGCCGGCTTGATCGGCCAGGAAGGGGATCCGCTGATTCGTGACACGACGTATATCTACGACCTCCGCGGGCGAGTGGCTGGATTGGTTTTTTCAGGAGGGCTCGGAATATTGACGGATTCATTCGACGGCCGAAATCAAATGGTCCGCCAGCTATTTTCTGCAGGACCAGACCTTCAGTTCAAATATGATGCGCTCGGTTTTCTCACCAATGCAAACGGAGTCAGCCTTGCTTACAACCGCGCGGGACTGCTCACCAACTGCAATGGACTGGCGATTGGTAGCGATGCCGGCGGGCGGATCACGAACTTGACGGTCGCGCCCGGAAAGGCGATCCGTTACTCCTACAACGACCGCGATCTCGTCACGCAAATCAGTGATTGGGCCGGCGGCGTGACGACGTTTAATTACGACGCGGCGGGATGGCTTATTTCCATCGTCCGGCCCAACGGCGAGAATCTGATCACGAACTTGCAACACGGAACGTTGGCCAGCCTCGCGCTGGTGCGCAACGGCAATGGACAGGTCACCCAAGCCACGCGCGCCCTGCCACTGATACCGACGATTTCCACATCATCGAACACGTACTCGTTTGACGCAGCGTCGCAGATCGGCAATCTGGACTACGGCGCTGGGTCGGCTGACGGCCGATAGCACGCGCGTTTATAGCTGGGATGGCGCGGGGCGATTGACGAGTCATGCTCCGAATCCGCCGGTCGCGGGGCCGACTACCTTCACCTACGACGCTTTTGGACAACGACTCAGTCGCACCGTTACCACGACAGTGAACTACGTCTGGAACTACGCGTTCACGCTTCCGTCAATTTCGATCGAGCGTCTCGGCGCAACGGACCAGCGTTATTACGTTCATCTACCGAACGAACTCCTGCTTTATTCGATGGATGCCTCGAACAATGCCCGGCGATTTTATCACTACGACGACGCAGGCAACACACTCTTCACCACAGACGGGGCGGGTGTGATTGCGTCCAGTTATGCGTACGGGCCGTATGGCGAATTACTCGGTTTTGCCGGGCCACGGACAACCCGTTCACTTGGCAAGGCAGTCTGGGCGTGATGAGCGAAGGCGGCGGGCTTTACTATTTGCGCGCCCGCTATTACGACAGCCGCACCGCCCGTTTCCTTTCGCGCGATCCGATCCTTTCGCGCGATCCACGCCGCGTGAATCCGTATCAGTATGCGGCAGGCGATCCAAACTCACTGGGTGATCCGACCGGTTTGGATCCATCGGATGGCTACATCCAGTGGCGCGGGGGCGCGCTGCTCGAAACGGCATTGCGGGCGCCAGGCCGTTTCAATGGCTATTCCTGGGGCGGGAGTTCAATGAGCGGGCTCACCTATCGTGAATCCGCAGGTTTGCTCGACGGCATTGGCGCGGCAAAAACATTTCAGGCGGGAATAGATCATCCGTTGAGCAAGACGGGCCTAGGTTACCAGGCGACGGTTACCGAGCAATTCATGCCGCCGACTACGGCGATGGCTAATGTTTTTGACCCGTCGGCATTTAAATCTGTGAACTACGGCGCACCCACGGTGAAGGCGGCGTATTCTCTCCGCTACGACGCAGTGCCTGACTATTCCGGTTTCCGCGTGACGACGGGAGCGTTCGATCAGGAAGGCAGCTATGGGGGCATTTTTACGCCAAAAACGTATCCTGTGAACATTCCGACACATTTCGAGAAATTGTTCTGTTGCTTCGAGACGGACGGAATGCTGGGTTGTCTGGAACGAAGTACGTATTCCTGCCGGTTCGGGCCCGCGCCACCATACGATTTTTACCGGCCGGAACAGCGTCTACCGGGTCACGTATTTAACCGATATTCACTCCTTGGAAGCGGAGGCTCATTCTAGCCCCGTTTTTTTTATGAAAACTCTTGATCGCTGGTTGAGCGTTTCGTTTGTCATCGCGTTTTCGTTCGCGGCCGTTCACGCGGACACCGTGATCTACAACTACGATAGCGGCGGCAGGCTGACAGCCGCGGGATTTGGTGCGGGTAAATTCATCAACTACACCTACGACACCGCGGGGAATATCACGCGGAAAATCTTTACAGTCATCAACGACAGCGATAACGACGGAATGGATAATGCCTGGGAGAATACCTATTTTCATAGCCTCACTCGCGATGGCGCCGGCGATTTCGACAACGACGGCATGAGTGATTTCGATGAGTTCCTTGCCGGAACGTTGCCGAACAACGGCGGATCACTGCTTAGCTTCCTCACACCCGGCGGCGCGGATTTGAACTCGGATTTGATCACGATTTCGTGGACTTCGGTTCCGGGAAAAACCTACCGCCTGCAATACAAGTCGTCGTTGAATGATCTTCAATGGACCGACACCAGCGGCGACGTGGTGGCAACCGGGGCGACGACCTCCAAGACGGATTAGCCATTACCGGTCGGGAACGCAGCATTTTACCGCGTCATGGTGTTGCCGTAGGCCGTCTCTTCGACATGGATTCGTTCAAGCAAAAAAGGGGGGGGGAGGGCTTGCGCCCGGCCCCTGGAGTTTGGTTATTTCGAAGCGGCAGAAAGTACGGTCCTGATCGTATGGGCTTGATTGTCGGCTACGCCGGGGCCGGTTGAACCTTCTTTTGGTAGGTTTGTGGAGGATCGGCGGCAGCGAAACGGAAGACTGATGCCGTGAACCGCTCCGGTGGGTCAGGTCTCCGGCCTGACAGTTCGGGGCTGCTCTGCAGCCGCGTTCCTTTGCTGCTGACTTGCATTGGGTTCGCGGAGTCAGAAACTCCCGCAACCGGCAGGACGGAGTCCTGCCCCACATGCGCCTGGTCGCAGGTTGCATTCTGGAGGCAATTCATGTCTCCAGAATGACCAAACTCCACGTGGCGGCGGGCATCCTGCCCGCCGGTGAGCCGGGCTTCCCAGCCCGGCGGAATTGGGGCTGACTAACAGCCCGGACCTCGGGATTGCGTAACGCGCAGGGCGTATTCTACGCCGAGTTCCGGGCGGCTGGGAGCCGCCCTCACTGTCAGGCAGAGATGTTTGATGCCACGTGGCGGTGGGCATCCTGCCCGCCAGTGAGCCGGGCTTCCCAGCCCGGCGGAATTGGGGCTGACTAACAGCCCGGATCTCGGGATTGTCAAACGTGCCCCAACTTGGTGCGCGTTTCGCCCTGGGCGGCTTGATGTCCCCTGAATGAAAAAGGGGCCGGGCTTGCGCCCGGCCCCCGTGAAGAATTTTAACGAATGTTTACTTCTTGCCGCGGTAGAACTTCGCACCGACCGCAGTGATTACGTCGCCACTCTTGATTGCTGTGTCGACATAGGTGCCGTTCACCCTGTCAGACGACTGCACCACACCAGCGCCGGCGAAGGTGATCGTTACCTTGCTGCCATCTGCGACCGCCTTCAGGTTGGTGACTCCGCCCCCGCCAGCGGGCGTCGAATCATTGAAGTTCCAATACGCGATCAGGCCCTTGGCAGCCGGGAATGCAGTTGGGAGAGTACCCTTGGTCAGGGCGAGGACATCCGCTTCCGTCAATTCCTTCCCGTATACAGAGAAGTCATCGATGATGGCATGGCTTAGTTCGGCACCGTAACCTCCGGAACCCATGTAGAACGAATCAACATCGGTGGGCAGGTGTGCGGTGTTGTCGCCCGAGTGGAACGGCTTCCCGTCGATATAGACGTTCTTGCTGGAACC
>SIBK01000047.1 GCA_009695205.1 Pedosphaera sp.
TTAAGCGCCTGCCCACGATGGTGATGTCCGTAACGTTTAAGGGTGGGAAAGCGAGCGCGCCCAATCTATCAATCGGTCGTTGAAGACCGGGGCGAGTAAGTGTAAACTTTAAAATAGGTCAACTGTCGCTCCATCGACCCTGCGAACCACCATGAAGTCGCCGGCATGGACGTCGAGAGCGAGTTTAATTTGCCGGTAGAGAGGCGGCTAAATTGGGGAGCCTCAGGGAGAGGATCTACTGCAGTGAGAACTGGCAACGGTGGGTCCGAGGCCACGCTTAGAGACGATGAAGAATTCGAATGTCTTTTCATGGGGAGAAGCCTACCTTGAACTTTGTTCCGAGCGGCCGCTAGCTCTCATGCCATCTATCAGTTCATATCAGTTGGAAAAATCATGGTGTCGACCTTGACATTGGGCGTGATGGCAGTAAAATCTTCCGATTATGCCCCCGCGGTCTCTTTCGCTTCATGGCCCAGTGAATCCATACTTTACAATTCAGGTAGATTGATTCATTCGTGCAGCTATTCCCCCCCTTCCCTTGAGACCATGCTCTTCCCCAAAATCCAGTTTCCTTTCGGTAAGACGCTTTTGATCACCGCTGCGACCGCATTTACTGTCGTCAGCGCGCCTGCCATCAGCCAAGTACCGACGCTCGCTGCTCGCAGCGAGGCTCTGGGGCGGATCAACTCGGCGACCTGGCCCACGTTATCACCGGACAGCAAACGACTGGCTTTCATCAGCAACGAGAGCGGCAGCCCGCAGGTCTGGATGCGTTCGCTCGACTCCAGCCATCCGGTCCCGCGACAGCTGACGAGGCTGCCCGATCCAGTTGGCAGGGTGGAGTGGTCGCCCACTGGCAAGTGGTTGGCCTATACGGTGGCACCGGGCGGTGGACTCAACACGCAGATCTGGGTGATGAAGGCGGATGGTTCGAGCGCGCGCCGCCTCACTCCGGGAGGGAAAGAGAACAACGAACTGCATGGCTGGACGCGCGACGGTGCCAAACTGATGGTCGATACCAACAAAGACAATCCGTCGGCCCGCGACGCTGCACTGATCGATGTCGCGTCGGGCGAGTGGCAGATGCTCACCAAGGGACAAGGGCTCAACGTACCGACCGATTTGCGTCGCGGCCGTGTAATCGTAAGGCGGCTCGTCGGGCGCGGGGACAATAACGTCTATGCAATAGAGCCGAAGACTGGCGCCGAGAAGCTGCTGACGCCGCACGACGGCAAGGCCCAAAGCGGCTGGGGCGAGATGGCCCCCGATGGGCGCACGGTGTATTTGACGTCCAATGTCGGGCGCGACCGGGAGGGTTTTGCAACGGTGACGATCGGCGCCGATGGCGAGCCGGCGCCGATCCACTACATCGCCACCCGTGACGACGCGGTGGCCGATCGCGGAGTGCTGAGCAACGACGGACGCATCGCCGCGCTGTCGTGGAACGCCGGAGGCCGCACCGAGGTCGCCTGGCTGGACACCAGGAGCGGAAAGGTCAGACCAGGACCGAGGCTACCAGTCGACATCGCTTTCCTGGTCCAATTCAGTGCCGACGACAAGAAGCTGGTGCTGGGCGGCGCAGCGGCGAACCGCACCACGGACATCTACTCGATCGATGTAGCCTCCGGTGCCGTGACACGCTTGACGGAAAGCCGTCACGATGGCGTCGATCTCCTCAGCCTCGTGCGTCCTGAACTGATCGAGTATTCAGCGCCCGATGGCGTCAAGCTGTCGGGCTGGCTGTACCGCCCGGCAGGCGCCCAGGGGCGACTGCCTTTGGTGTTCAGTTATCATGGAGGGCCCGAGGGACAGGCGCGGCCGACCATGAGCCCGGATGCACAGGCGTTGGTAGCGAACGGCATCGCGGTGTTCGCGCCGAACGTCCGCGGCTCCTCTGGCTTCGGCAAGGCGTTCATGGCGATGGACGATGGTGCCAAACGTGTCGGCTCTGTCGCCGATATCAAGGCCACTACGGCGGCGCTGGTGGGGGCCGGCATCGCCGAACCGAAGCGCCTGGGCATCATGGGTGGTAGCTATGGCGGCTACATGGTGATGGCGGGCGTGACGGAATTTCCGGACATGTTTGCGGCAGGCGTCAACCTTTTCGGCATCGTCAACTTCGAGAGTTTTTTCCGCGAGACCGAGCCGTGGATGGCCGCCATCTCCACCACGGAGTACGGTGACCCGGTCACTGAAGCTGCCGTGCTGCGCAGCCTGTCGCCTATCCACAAGCTGGATCGCATCACCACGCCATTGTTCGTTCTGCATGGCGCTAACGACACCAACGTCCCGGTGGTCGAAGCCGAGCAAATCGTCGCTTCGCTGAAGGCCCGCAATGTGCCAGTGAAGTACCTGCTCTTCCCGGATGAAGGGCACGGCTGGCTCAAAACGCCCAACCGGGTGCGTTCAACCACCGAGATCGTGGCGTTCTTCGTTGAACACCTGAAGCAATAGCTTCGGATCGCTCAGCGCCGATGTGACGTGGTCTTCCATTTGGGCTAGGAGCTGGAGCGTCAGACGGGTGCGACCTGGGCCGCCGCGCGCCCGTTTCACCCGCTTGAGATCCCTGGGGCTGAAACGGCCTCGAAGCGAAGCAACGTTTCCTGGGCTCTGGCGGCTGAACGCGCCGTGCATTGGCTCGGGCCGGGGAGCGGCGGAGAAGGGTTTCGAGCTCCTGGTCGCTGCGCCGCCGGTCGCCACGCGTAACAGACTCCCCAGGCCCGTGCCGACGGCACCGTCGTGGGATACTGAACGTGGGATATTCGGTAACCGGGCGGCCAATCAAGATGAACCTTGCTCTGCCCCCTGACGGAGACCTGGTCCAAAAGCCAGTGGACGGGGAGTGACAGGTCTTGCCTCCAAGGTGGGTGCTTGCCTCGAAGCAAGGCCGCCAACTGCCTGTGGTGCCTTCCTCACACTGGCAGTGCCGGAAGCCCTCCGTTGGATGGTCCTCATCCCAGGCCATCCAACCACACTGGTCCATGGGCCAAGACACGCCGGAGGCACCACGGCTCGCTTGGCGGCCACAGCCATGTAGCCAAGGAATCTGGGAAACAGCCTCCACCGCCGCCCGTACAGTTCGGCCGTCGCCACTTCACCCCTCCACTGGTCAAGGCGTGGGGCACCATGTTTTTCCCGGCAGGGAATCAAGGAGATCGCCAACCAGTCAGTGGGGTCACTGGCCCCTGAACCACGGTTTCGATTCCGGGGCTGAAAACCCCAGGAAACGGGGCTGATCCGGGGGGCTTCGTATGACACTCGTATGACAGTGGCCTAGAAAACTGCGAATTTGCTGAGGAAAAGAGTGGAGCGGGTGAAGGGAATCGAACCCTCGTCTCAGGCTTGGGAAGCCCACATTCTACCATTGAACCACACCCGCTCGCCACAACCCCTTACCGATAGCAACTGCCAATCATTGCCGCAACCCTGATTCGTCTTCCGCAATCCACTGTTGCTGCAGTTGCTCAATACTCAGGATTTCACTGAATCCGCTTTCGCGCCGGAGGGATTTATGGTCCACTGACCCTGTGCCTGAACCAGTCAAACAGCTCCTTGCGTTGTGTCACGAGATTGGCCGCGAAGACCGCGGCTTGGCCGTCCTGGCGGAAGGGAATTGCTCCGCTCGGATCGACGACGCTCACTTTGCCATAAAGGCCAGCGGCTGCTCCCTCGCGACACTCACTGCGGAGGATCTCACTCTGTGTGACACCAAGAAAGTTCTCGCCATGGTGGATCAGATGGGCCTGGACGGCGCAGAACTCGAGAAGGGTCTGATGAATACCCGGGTCGATGGCAAAGGCAAACGGCCCAGCATCGAAACCGCTTTCCATAGCTGGCTGCTTCAGCTTGACGACGCGCAGTTTGTTGGGCATTGCCACCCTCTCCACTGCAATATGATTCTTTGCTCGCATCGGGCGGAAGAATTCGCCACTAAGCGTCTCTTCCCAGACGAGGTTGTGTGTTGTGGCAGTCAATCGGTGTTTGTTCCGTACTCGGATCCGGGCCTGACGCTGGCCCGCGAGATCCAAGCGAGGGTCCTCAACTTTCTCCGCCGAAGCTACGGGCCCCCTCCACGGCTGATCCTGCTTCAAAATCATGGGATCATCGCCGTTGGGTCGTCCGCCATGAGCGTACTCGCCACACTTATGATGGCGGAGAAGGCAGCGCGGATTTTTGTGGGCGCCGCCAGCCTTGGAGGACCGGTCTTTCTCCCCGCCCATCTCACCCAACGAATTGGTGCGAGACCGCACGAAGCGCATCGTCAACCCCAGATACGAGTGGCCCTGTAGTGCCTTCTTTCAGCTCCTGCGACCGCACCCATTCGATCTGGAATTGTACCTCGATTTCCCGCTCGGAACCGATGAGAGTCAACGCAGGGTCAGCGCATGGTACGAAAGGCCTTCTGCGTGATAACTCAGCGGAGCTCGTTGAAATCAAATTTCCCACGCGAATTTCGTACCCGGATTTATATGCCAATTCATTCATCCACTCTCCGCACGGGCCTTCCTTGTTTGACCGGTCGTCTCTGCACACGGTTCGCCATCTTTGCTGTTTGCTGGATTGCCATCCGCCTGATCGCCACAGAAAACCCAGCGCTGGTAACCGAACGCATTTTTGGCCCAGAAACCTCCACCGGACCTTATAAGCACCCAGCCAGCTTCACGGAACTCGACAACGGAGATTTGTATCTCGTGTTTTTCAGCGGCAAGGGAGAGTATCGCGACAATTCTGCTGCGGTGTTCGGATCCCGCCTTAAACAGGGCGGGCACCACTGGTCGGCTCCAGTCGCGATCGCCCGCAATCCATTTCATTCCCTCGGCAACGCCGTAGTATGGCAGGCGCCCGATGGCCTCGTATGGCTCTTCTATGTCACTCGCTACGGTGAGACCTGGAGCCGTTCTCGAATCTCCGCGAAAATCTCACGGGACCGCGCCCGCACGTGGTCGGAACCGTTTCAAGTGACGTTCGATCCCGGCACGATGGTTCGCTCACGTCCGATCGCACTCGCCGATGGACACTGCTTGCTGCCCGTATACCGGGAATACGGCGAAGACACGGAAGTCGACAGTGTTGAAAATGCCTCGTTTTTTCTGCGATATGATTCTGCCAAGCGCAGCTGGATTGGGAGTAATCCGGTCCACTCTCGACTGGGCAACATTCAGCCGGCCGTCGTCGAATTGGATCCGGGTCGTCTGGTTGCGTACTGCCGACGCGGCGGCGATTACAAGGGCCGCCCTGACGGTTGGATGGTGCGCACAGAGTCCACGGACGGCGGCCGCACGTGGACACCGGGAGTCGATGCCCCGTTTCCGAACCCCAACGCGGCGGTGGATTTCATTGCGCTACAATCCAAGGCGTGTCTTTTGGTATACAACGACTCGTTCACCCATCGCACGCCTCTGACCGTCGCACTATCCGTGGATGGCGCCGCAACGTTCCCGTGGCGTCGCAATCTCGCGGAGTCACCGGAGGGTGACTACGGATACCCCACGGCGATTCAGACACGCGACGGCCGAATACAGGTCCTGTATACGTCGGATGAACGGTCGGTCATTCGCCGGGCTATTTTTCGCGAGTCCTGGGTCCGGCACGTTGTGAAAAGTCCAGACGGGCATTGATCGTGGGTAGGGAGATTTTCCAGCAAACGGACATGAATTGGGACCTTGAACCGTTGCAGGAAAGAGGATTGCGCGGACTGCCGTCCGCGACTACGACGGGACGGTTCATGGAGAGCAATTCCACGGATCACAGGTGGAGAGTGACAATGCGGCCCTTAACCATGCGCTTGATCGACAGCTTTAGGTCGCCACCCACCGTGATTCGTTCTTCGAAATCCTTCACCGAACTAATGGGCTGGTCATTGACATGGGTGATCAGCTCGTACGGCTTGACACCCGCCACACTCGCTTTCCCACCGGCTTCAATCTTAGAAACGACGACTCCCGGTTCATCGAGCTTGCGCTGGAGATAGCGCCGGACGTCATACGTAAGATTCCGAACAGTGATTCCGAGAGGCTCCGACTTGAATCGTGTTGCCGCCTCGTAGTGGACTGGTGCCTGAACCACTTCGAATTCCTTCGACTCCAGCTTGCCATCAATGACGAACTCCGCCGTGTATTTGGTTCCGAAACCCAGATCGGTGAGGCTACGAGTGAATCGATTTTCCGCCGGCGGCCAGGGGGTGGGAAGCCGGTCGAAAAACTGCTCGCGAATTTCGTCCAACCGATCCCATGGGAACGCGGATGACCGGAGCTCGTCTTCTTCGAGATCGACCTCGATCGGCAAGGGCCTGTCCGTGGCGCGCAATCGAAGGAGGATCGCCCCGGGCTGAATGCCCGCCCGAGCTGCAGGTGAATCCAAATGTACATAGGTGACCAGCACGCCGGTTTCGCCATCGCGCGTCTGGTCTGCGACGCCGTTCGCTCTGGCCAATTCTCGGCTCAGAGGCTGCAATTCCGCACCCAGCCAGGCGAGTCGGCTTTCATCCGCCTCGGATACGGGCACATTGGCGGGATCACCGCTCCGGGTAAGATCCAGCGCCGCTTCCAACAGAAGGCTAGCTGGCGTCAACATCGGGACCGGCGGCATGCGGGACGCATCCATGGGAAAAACGCGACGAGGGTCACGCCGCACGACTGGAAGAGCCACCAACTGGCGATCGAGGTTGAAGAGGTAGGTGCGGGAAGCATCCGACATATCGATCAATTCCGGGTATGGCACAATCTTCGAGCCAATTCTCCAGGTCGCGATTCGCGCGGTGTGATAATAATCCGAACGGTTCTCGCCCTGAACCTGCATATCTGCACGAAGCAGCAGACGGCCGATCAAATCAAAGGGATTCTCACCCGCAAGGGCAACAGGAGCCCCGGCAGGCGTTTCGAGAGTCGCAACCAGCGCACCAAAATCTTTCAACGAGGCGGCGAACCGCGCGATGACAGGCGTGCCATTGGAGGAAAAGACGGTGATTTTTTCAAGCCGCGCAGTCGTCGTCGAACGTAAGGGGGCGAGCACCAGCACCTTGTTTCCGGGCAGCAGCATGCCGAGGGCATCGCGCTCCGTTGAATCGGCGTCCGGCTCCTCATTGTGAGATTCCGCCCGGATGCGTTGATTCGCAAAGGACTGCTTTGGACTTCTAAAACTAAGGCGCACGCGTGGGAACCATTCCCGGGTTTGGCGCGCGAGCGGCTTCTCCAACGCCGCAAAATCGGAGGACTTCAGCAACTTCCAACGATCGATGGAGCCCTGCCATGAATTGTCGGCCGGCAGCCGGCGGCTGAAGACCAAGCCCACCGCATGCCCTTCGGCAGTCACCGCGACGCCAGTGCTGTCGATGTGTTGCACAACCGGGCCATGATCCGGTTGCTGGATTCGTGTCGTGAAGGCGACGGCCTCTGCCAAAACAACTCCGTCAGTCCGATAGTAGGTGACGATATGACTGGGCTTGCCTTCTGTGAACTGCAGAGGCTTGGCACCCGGCAATGAATCCTTGAGCCGGAGCAACATGGCCCAATGGTCCCGGGCCTGGGAATCCAACGTGGCAGTGGTCTGCCCGCCACTGTTTAGGACGCGGATCGATTTGACGAATCGCGGGTGAATGTTTGGATCCATTGCGGCGATCCGACCGTCGGGAAGCACGTATCCCGTGGTCTCCAGCGGGCGCTCTTGCTCGACCAGTTGAGCTAAGGTGCTAAACCGATGTGCCCCACCGCCAGGGTCCTGATCCATTACCCCTGTGGGAGGCTGGCCTTTGTCGAACTGTAGGTCCATTTCGACCCGAACCATCGACGGTACGATGGCCTGAAGCAGGCGTGCTGGGTCGTTGGTCGCATCCGCCGCGATCGCTGGTAGGATTGTGAAGAGAATGCCCGCAATGACGAACCGGTAGCTCATGTGCCTGTACGCTAGACTGAACAGCGAGCCGCCAGAAGACTGAAATTGCGAGTCGCCCAAATCCTGTCAGAGCCGCTTGATCCGGAGATTTCGGAAACCGACTGCCCCGTGATCGCCCTGCAGCAGAATTGGGCCCGGTTGATCAACATTGTCGTCCAGATGACTGCCGGTACCGTGGTCGCACACCACGTCCTGATGGACCTTCACTCCGTTCAGGGTGACGGAGATCTTGTTGCCAATGATGTGAGCTTCAATTTCCTGCCATTGGCCCGCCTTCCGAGAAGCCCTTAAACTGCACGCTGCAACGTTGTATATATCTCCATTTTGTCCCTTTGCTGACCCACCTTTGGATCCATCGTCAAAAATCTGAATCTCGTGACGACCCCGCAGGTAGAGTCCTGAATTGGAGTTTGGGGGAACCTGATACTCTCCGCGGACCACAAAGTCACGAAACGTCTCGTCCGTGTAGATGTCGGTGCCGTGTTCGTCCTTTCCTAGAGTATTTACGAGCATGCCGTTCTGAGCGCTCCACGAGCGCTTGCCTGTATCGCGCCGGTATTTCCACCCCGAAAGGTCCTTTCCATTAAACAATAGTTTGAAGCCCTCGGCCTTTTCCGCAGCGCTCAGTGAATTGGCTGTATCCGTAGGACTCCCAGAACCCGACTCCAACCCCAGCGCCCAGCTGATTCCACCCAGCACATGCTTTTGGTACGGGGCGGAAGTCCAGACATCCTCGCGGTGACCGAGGGACGTGTAAAACACCCGGCCGCGGCCAACATCTTTGCACCACGCGACGGCGTAGTCCCCGGGGTGAAGGGTTTGCGGATGTTTGTCCAGTGTCAGGAGACCGTGAACCTTGGAGCGATCGAAACTTTTGAACTCGTAAATCTCATCGTAGACCGTGTAGATCGGTCCCAGCGACTTGCAGGCGGGATGGGTTGGATCTTGATTGTACGCATCCACCTGCACCTGGGCGCCGTGCGTTAGAAACTCACCCCCAAGCATGTCAATGAAGGCGGGATGCCCGTGAAACGTATCGCTGCAGGAATGCATGCCGATCAATGCATGTCCGGCCTCAATCCAGCGCAGAAAACCGTCCTTGTCCGGTATCGCAAGTTCGCCCGTCGTATTGGCAAAGATCACCGCGTCGACCTGACTTAACTTATCGAGAGTCATCTTCTCGGCGACTTCGGCGGCGTCCTTGCCGTCCACCCCCCCCCGCACAACATCCACCACGGAAAAAACGCCGGTCCGTTCCCCCATCGTGGCAAGAATGTTTTCTGCCGTGGCAATCGAACTGTGTCGAAACCCCTTAGTGGCTGTGACCACCAAGATTTTCTTCGGAGCGGCGGCGGCCGTTTCCGGCAAGGCGAGTGCGAGTAGCGCGGTGGCGGCAAGTGCCGACACAGCAGGGATCGTAAGAATGAAATGTTTCATGCGATTCCCAAGACTGGAGGGCCAGTTCTGTTGTCGCAAGCGGGAATCAATCAGATATTGCCGTTCGCCCACTAAATCAGCCCGAGTTCGCCCGTCGCCTTGGTGTTGTCGCGGGTTTGTGTGCCACCGGTTTTCAAGACTTCGTTGGCCTGGGCATAGCCTGGAATAATCCGGTTCAGCTGCTCCTGACTGGCTCCGAGGTGATCGCGAATGATTTCTCCCAGCACACTTCGGTAGTCGGTCGCGCGCTTGAGATACCGTTTATCCACGCCGAACATCGTGCCGGTGTCTCCGGTATTCCAGGCGATTGGATCGCTTGGACCGCAATTGAATACACCACTTCGTTGTCCGGCTTGGTAGCCCTTCACGCCACCGCCGGCGACCCACATCACATTCGCTTCGGCATGATCGGTGCCGTTGTCATTGTTCTCTTTTGAGGTGCGCCCGAACTCGCTCAGGGTTACGACGACGACATCTTCCCAGCGGCATTTGTCGCCATAAGCGGAAAAATATTTCTTCAACGCGTACATGGCCCATCCGACCCGTTGAAGGAGCCGCGCCTGGCTGCCGGTGGCGCCCCCTTGTTTGGAATGGGTGTCAAAGCCGTCCAATTGGGTGCCTGCAACAATCGCATCGGTCTTGTTCAACACCACCGCGGCCGATTTCAGGTTTTTGATGAATCCGTAGTCATTTGCGGGAATGACATATTTCGACGGGTCATTGGCCGGAGATCGTTTCCATCCGCCGTTGTTATCATTTGAATCCGGAAACAGATTGTACGGGCGATCTCCATCGGTATCGACGTCATCCAGGAACTGCTTCTTGAAGTCGCCGGTGATTAGATCCTGGAACAAGGCGAGAGTGTCGCTAAGATTGCCGTATTGCAGTTGCAGCAATTCGCGGTCGCGTTTCTCAGCAGACGGAATCTGGTTTGCGGCACGCAGGAACAGATCCGCCTTGGTGCCGCCGGTGGCATTGTCCGGGATGCCCGAAAGATCGTAGCGTTCGGGGCTGGTGAGATTGGTCATCGCGGCTGCGGACCCGCGGAGGATCATTGGCAGGGAGGATTGGAAAGAGACACCCGTCAGTGGGGCTGTGCGCGCGAGTCCACTCTCCAACATTGTCCGGTAGAGGATGCCTTCCCGAAAAGCGCTATTTGAAGGGACACCCGTTTCCCAGTAGACCTGAGAATCGAAATGAGATCGCGATTGTTTGGGGTAGGCCACGCGGTGTATCACCGCCAGTTCACCGGAATTATAGGCAGGGACCATGAACTTTAGCGCCGGGTGCAGCGCTGCGAATCCGTTTCCGAGGGGAATCCCGAATTGCGAATAGGTCGGACCTTTGGGGCCGCTGGGAGTCCACAGTGCGGGAGTGCCGCCCGCGTAACTCCAATCCGGGTTCTTCTGGAGAGCAATCGTGGGGCGATTCCGCGCGTACGCATCATCCTCCAACGGTGCGACGGAGTTGAGCGAATCGTTTCCGCCGCGGAGAAAAACAAAGAGCAGTTTTTTCACTCGGCCATTGGCGAGGGGGCGTCCGATGCTTCCATCGGCAAGCGCCTTCTTCACGAAGAACGGCACATCCGTAAGTGCGGCAAGGGCTCCAGCGGCCGCCAGCCGTGTGCTGCGTGAGAGAAAATCCCGGCGCGTGAGGATTTGAAACGAGGAGTTCATGGCAATGATGTTTAAATGGGGAAACGGGGAAGTAGTGACACCGAATTCATTGCTCCTGGAATCGTTGAGACGTCATGAGCCAGGAAACCACGGCGCGAATTCGGGTGTCGTACGCCGTTGAGGTCGGTTGCAAATTTTGGAATGGAGAACTCACGAGCTTCCCGCCTGCGCCAAGGGAATCTCCGGAATTAAGGAAATCGATCGCTAATTTCCGGTTCGGCGCGAGGTTTGCGGAACCTTCGGCGGGGAAGAGAATTCCCAAGAAGAAATCAGCGACTGCGCCCGCATCGGACAGAGCCCCTGGAGCCTTGAGTTTCAGCAAACCCACCGGGTCCGTAACCGTGCCGACACCGGCATCGGTGTCTTTCGCCGCTGAGAGAGCGGATTGTATAAAACGAAGCCGCTCGGCGAGCGAGCCGGAACTGATCCAGCCGGCTCCATCTTCGGGATACCCGTCGGGCTCCGCTCGATCAAACAGGCGCATACTTCCGGCTTTCACCAGGATGCCGCTGCCGACGGCGATGGAATCCAGCTCTGCGGTATAAGTACCGTCGGGTTTGGCGGCCCGCAAAGCACGGACCGTTGCGACGGCATACTCGAGGGGAGTGCGAACCTTCTGCATTGAACCTGTGTGAGAACGGAACAACTGCGAAGCGAAGATTACTTTGAGCACCTCCTGGATTTGGCCCTTGGTGCCCCCGCCCGGGGGTTGCTCCCAAGCCATCATGCACGCATGAACCAACTCCTCTTCAGGCGAAGTCTGGTCATCCGTGAAATCATATCCGTGACGAAACCCTTCATGAACGAGCAGGCGGCAGAATTTCACAGAGAGATACTCCTCTGTGAAAGGCTGATCTGCGAGGTGTTGAATCAACTGGTAGGCTTCATTCAGCGTGTTCGTCTCTTTCAGTCCACCTTGTATAAGCAGTCCGTATTCCCTTCCAGCCCAGGGCGGACCGAATCGCGATGGAACCCGTTTCGCTGTGGCAGTATCCACATTTCCGTTGGGCAATTGCTCAAAGAAGCACCATTTAGGGCCTTGATGATGATTGGTGGCCTTATAGACCATGGACCATTCGCCGATGAAATTGGTGATGGTGTTGTTTGTTTCTAAGATCGTTCCCACAAACCGTTTCCTAACGTCCCGGTCAACATAGTTCGTGGCAAACGGATCATTTGTTTTGTCGCGCGCCACGTACCCGACCGTCCACCCTGTCCAGACTCGAGAGATCTGGACGATATCCTGTTGATCATAGCCGTTATCCACTCCGAAGCTGAATAGCTCGCAGATTTCCCGCGCGTAGTTTTCGTTGGCGATCTGCGTGATGTTTGCCCCCGCCGCCGACGGCGACAGTGCATTGATTGCGGCGATCTTCGCGACCGTGGTCGATTTTACAGTGCCCTTCGAAGCCACGGAATCCAGGAAGAGGATCATTGCGGGGCTCTCGGCGCTGATCTTGAGCAGATCATAAAAGGTGCATTTGGGATTCAACAATGCCTGTCGCCATTTCAGGTTTTCCACCAGTTCCATGCGGGTCGCCTGCCGAGCAGGTTGTGCGCTATCGTTCTCATAAAATGGATCCAGATAATCGCGGGACTTGGCGTATTCGGTGACAAAGTGGTTCTCCAGAAACTGCCGCATCACCTCGAGCAACTGCCGTTTCGATTTCACGGCGTGCTGGAGGTGCCAGGACCGGAGCGAAGCCATGCCCGCCTCGCCCGAGAGGATTTGGCTGACAACCTGTCCGAGATTCGACGCGGGCTGCTCGCTACTGATCGCCGTCGTCAGCACGTCGCCGCCCACCGAAGTTCCAGTGCCGCTGAGACGGACCACAGGAGCCGACAATTCAGGTGAGGTGAGGTAATAGAAACTCAGCGTGTAGGTATTCCCAGTCACCAGCGATGAAATCGTCTGATTAATCCGATTGGAGGCAGTCGTAGTCCCAGAGCCCGTTGAGATCAAATGCAAGGCTCCAACTCCTGCGTATTTGGGATCGGCGCTGACAGCCGATGAGGCCAGATTCTCGCCCACAGTCCATAAGGGTGTAAGGCCAGCGTTGAACTCGCCGTTTTTGACAAGATTCGGTAGTCCTGGATCTTCCTTAGCGCCGCTGATCAAACGAACTTCGTCCACGTAGGCTTCCCCTGGTTCGTTCAGGTAGATATGAAATGATGTCGACGTCGCCACTCCGGTGACGACTACCTTTTGCCAACCCGCCGAATCCGCGGGAATAACTGCGAAATCTTCCAAATTCTCCTGGATGTTCTCGGGTGCAAGTTGCTCAGCGATATAAGCATCTGGGCCAATCTTACGCAGCCGCTCCAATTCATCGGGCGTCGGTCCATAGGCGAGGCGGTTGAGAAGCGTGGGAATCAGCACTTCCCCGGGTGCCAACTGCGTCGCGTCCACTTTGTAAAACGCCTCCTCACCGACAGGAACTCCAAGCCAGTCGAGGCCATTGAACACGCCCCCTTTGTCCTCTATAAACTCCGTGCCGAGCGCCTCGGCCCGCAAGACCCTGTATTGCGCCGCCGCCGCTACGGGATTCACACTGAGCCTGACCTGCCCGGTCTTGTGCTGAATCTCAACAACGCCCGCGTCGACCGCTCTTCCGAGAGGCGCACCCAGAAAGCCGAGGCCGACGACGCCTGTGCAGAGGAAACGGATGGGAAATATAGAGGTCATGGGAAGGAGCAGCAGCTAAGAGCTACGAAAATTAAGCAATATTCACGCCAAGTTTCGGCGCAGGTATTCGAGCATAAAGAATGCCAGGTGAAAGAGAAACTTGCCGCGAGGGTTAGTGAAGCCCGCTGCCGATTCGGGCGACCCAAGCGCCGGTTTCTTGGAGAAACCAGGCCAGCGCAGTCAGCACAGAGACGCTTGATGACAGCGCAGCCAGTCCCATCAGGAGCACGAGACCGTTTCCGAGCCAAATTACGGCGGTGGAGAATACCCAGCCTTCGCCCTCCAGGTCGGGCTGGCGGATGCGGAGGATGTGAGCGGTGAGAGTCCCGTGGAAGGCGTATGCCATCCCAAGACCGAAGTGGAAGACGAAGAGGTAGTGATCCCATTTCCACAGCCAGTCTCCTAGGTAGAACACGATCCACCACAGTACTGCGTAAAGGGGAAAGAAGTAAGGGGCCAGAGAAACCACGAAATTGCTCCGAGTGATTACCACATGCCCGCCCTTGGGAGAGGCCTTGAAACGTCGGACCCTACCCCCGAAAGCCCAGGTACCGAGTGCGTGAGTTAGTTCGTGGCCTACGACGTAGATCCACATGGGCTTCGGGAGGTTTACGAAGAGCAGCAACCAAGCGACCACTCCAGAGAGGAACGCAGCCCAGAAATTAAAGGCACCATCCATCGATCGGATGACGCGAAGGATGGCAAGCGTCGCTCCGACACAGAATGGGAGAAGAAGCAGTACCAGCAGCCATCTTAAGAGGCTATTGCTGCGGCGACGGGAGCGTTGCCCCATGAAACAAGAAAGGCCTGCCCGATCCGACGGGCAGGCCTTGGAGATTTAAAAGCGATCAGGGACGACCCGAATCCGAGCCGGGAACGGCGTACAGATTGACAACCGCAGCACCCAACCGAGTGGTTTGAGTGATCGTACCACCGGTAACAACAGCGGCGCTAGAAACGACCCGACGTTGCTTTGCTGCGGCAGCTTCCCTCTGAAACGCGGCCGTACGGGCGGGAGACAGCTTGCTGGCAAGGGCAACTACCTCCTCGGCGCGATCAGGAACCGCATTCACGGCTGCAGCGACAATATCGATGGAGTTCTCAGGGGAACCGGTGAGGGCAGCCGTGATAACCGGGGTCACTTCCTTGGGAGACTTCTCAAGAACGCTGGAAACAACGTTCGCCAAAGTGGAAGGGTGCGATGTCGCAGCGGCCGAGACGACGATGGAAGCCACTTCGGAGCGGTCCTCTTTGGCAGCCTTAAAGACGAGAGCTGCGGCCTTGGCCGGAACCTCGACCGCCTTGGCGGCATTTATCGAGGCGGTGATGGCCTTCGACTGATCGATGGTCAGCGCGAAAGCAGGAACTGAAATGAGCGCAGCCGCCACGACAGCAGCAAGTTGGATGCGAGATTTAGTGTTCATAGGCAAAGAATTTCACTAACGGGTCTCTTTATGGCAAGGTGAGGACACCGAGTCAACAGTATTTGAAAAATATCATGAGCACCCGAGGTGACGGCTCTCCGAAAAAAGAATTACCGGCGTTTCACCCCATGCGAACTCCGACTTTGAACCCCTTCAAATCGGTCCTTGTCACCATTGCATTGGTGGTCATATCAGGGTGTCAATCAATTGATAATAAGAATGTTACGTCAAATAATGGCCTCGTTTCTCCGAAAACCCGAACGATGACCAATAGCGGCTCCGTTCTCAAACCGCTCGGTGGATGGTCCGGGCGAATCTTTTCAATAAACCCCAAACTCCGATTCGCCGTGGTAGATTTCTCGCTGAACCAGATGCCACAGATCGGTCGGGTCATGCCGGTGTATCGGGCGGGTACAAAAGTAGGGGAGGTTCGACTAGGAGCTCAGACCCGCGGCGACCTCGCAACAGTTGAAATCATTGAAGGAGAACTGCTAACAGGCGATGAGGTCAGAGCGGAATAGGAGGTGGAAGGCTCGGCTACTGCCCCACAGGCCTCTTATCATGGCCGCCGAATGGCCCGGTAAAACCGATGCGGCCCCGTGGCGGGCTCTCGAAGCGGTTGGTAGGATCCGTAGGCACCGGATTTGGAGAATCTTCCCATATAACGAGATTTAAGAACCCTTGGACCTTAATCTTGTCTCGCGGGCTGCCATCGATGAACAACTGGATTTCACCGGACGGCGCGCGGTTGACCTGTCGAATCCTCGGCGGCACTTCCACAACGGTCGTTTTGCGCACGGCATTGATCGCATTCCGCATGGCCATAACCGTGCTGGCAACACCGGAGGCGGTATCACCATAACCATGGCGGAAGTAAATTTCCTCCCATTGTCGTCCAACGGCAGGGTTTGCAATGCCATTGATGACAACGAACGTGGGCTGACCGCTCTGGGATGTAAACTTCTTCTGCAGTGCCCGGTTGTTGTCTTCGAGGACCAGTTGAAAATTGTAGGCCTTTGCGAACCGATCCGTTTGGGACGTCGGGGACACCGACTCCAATTGTACATTGCAGCCCGCCTCAACCACCTCGATCCCATCGGGGTTCCCGCCGGCGGCGCGATATTCCTCGATCAGCTTCTCGATCTCCGGAGCCGCCTGTTTGCAGAAGGGACACCAGTACGCGAACCATTCTAACACCAGGATCTTTCGGGCAAAATCGAACAGTTTCACGGGCTTTTGGCTCGCCCGATTGACAAGGCTGAAGTCTGCAATGACGTCGCCAACCTGATACGTCGCGGCGGATAGGGTGGGGGGGGCCTATCAGAGCAGTCAACAGGGCGGTGATCCCTAACCCGTTGGCTCTCCAATTAAATCGAATCGTTCGCATGCTTTCTCTTGTCGTGGGGTGTCCTGTTTTTCAGCTCAAAATTCGTAAGAGTACGCTGCCTGGAGAAATCCAAAGGTCCTATCTCTGTACAAATTTTCGAAGGCCTGAGTTGTAAACGTCACCGGGCGGTAGTCCGTCTGATAGGGGCCTCCAAAGATTCGGGCCGAGTGGTGTTCGTGCACCCAGCGGAGACCGATGCCGACCTGCCAGGATCGCAATCCCGGCGCGGCCGACGAGGCAAACGGGGACGAAACATCGATTTCTCCGGTATCGTGGTAGAACCGCCCGCCGACACTAACATACCACTCGGCGGCGACCTGGCGCTCAATGGTGGCTCGGGTCCACCAAGCCTCCAACCGGCGGTCCGGGACCTTCTCCGCAAGCGCGGGGTCGGGCTCAGGATTGACAACGACGTCGCTCTGCAATTCCTCGGAGGCGTACCCCACCTCTCCACGTGCCACCCAGCCTTCGGCAACCGCCCAGTTCAGCCAGCCTACTGCTCCATACCGGACATTTCGCAATGTTCGGTCCGCAAACCGCAGCTCAACTTGAGATCGCAGCCGGGGTCCCAATACGTTTTCAAAACGCACCGCACCGCCGAGGGTATTGAAATTCTTCCGGAATGCCTGCGCGCCGATCCGGCCTTGTTCCGGGTCGATGACATCGTCGTAGCTCGGCGCAATCACATCGCCCGAAAAGGATCCATCGATCTCCACGAAACCCGCAGACAGCAAATACTCCCAGCGGAGTCCGGTCGAGGCGTTGGCCCCGCGAGGATCGGGTTCCGAGTACCCGGGCAGTCCTTGAAAATTTTGGTGGTAGTATTCTGCAATCCAGACTTCGCGATAGGATGAGAACCCGGAATAAGCACCGGCCGACCCCACCCAGTTTAGGCGTTGGTTTAGCCGGCATCGGAATTGCGCCCCCGCCGAGAAGCGCGTTTCGTTGCGGTCCAATTCATCGGCGAGCTCGGCCTCGAACTCGGCCGGACGGTAGTGGATGCCAAGGGTTGCCCCTGACAGCGTTCCTTTCCAGGACCAGGCTGCGCGCTCCCCGGAGTATGCAGCAGTGGTCTGCGTAAGGAGAATGTCACTTGCAATCAACGACTCAAAATCAACCTCACCGGCGCCGGTCTTGGAGGATGCAGCGAGGGTGGAACCTATCATCCATCCGGTCGCCATCACCCCCAGGCTCCAGCCTCGCAGGGAACCCAGCCGGCATCGTCGGACGCGCCCGGCCATCCGGTGCCGCACGATTTCTTCAGGATTCCTCATGGCCCAATTACCGGCAACTGGTACATCCGCCATTTTGTCCTCCGACAGCCGAACCTCGGGCGGACTCGATTCCGGTGAATAAACGGCCGTCATAACTCCACACCGACGACTCGGAAAACGTCATATTGGGCTGACTGACCCGTCGCATCTGACCGATTGGCGGCGCGGAACAGCCCGTTGCCGCCAGCATCGCCGCGATGACCGCGCCTGCGGCCGCCATTTGCCAATGATTCCGTCGCGATTTAGTCACACGTGGCAGTTAGAGTAGGTGAGGGCTTAAACTATTCCCAGCCGGATAAAGATTGAACGAAGCCTCGCTCGTGGACAACTTCCGGATCCCACCCCACCTTGAGCGGGTGACTGGTCCAAAGATTACCCCCGAAATCATCCGCGGCTGGAAGGGCGTCCGACGTTTTGGGGCGCTCACGGCGTACGATTATCCAATGGCTCGCTGGTTGAATGAAGCCGGAGTGCCCCTCCTTCTCGTGGGTGATTCGGTCGGCATGGTCGTATTGGGGTATCCCGACACAACGCACGTGACGATGGAGGACATGGAACATCACCTCGCAGCAGCCGCGCGCGCGAGCCCCAACGGGTGCCTTGGGGGCGATCTGCCGTACCGATCCTATGAAAACGCGACGATGGCGGTGGCCAATGCCCGCCGTCTCATGGTGGCCGGGGCCGAATTTGTGAAAGCGGAAGGCGGCCGGGAGATTGAGGCGCAGGTTCGAGCGATCCTCGCTGCTGGAATACCCTTTTGCGGCCACCTTGGCATGCTCCCCCAGCATATTCTCGAAGAGGGAACCTATCGGATCAAGGGCCGCACGGAGGCTGAGCACGAACGCCTGATCTCCGATGCTCGGTTCCTGGCGGATGCGGGCGCCTTCGCGGTCGTGTTGGAACTTGTCACACCGCCCGTCGCCTGCGAGATCACACGCGGGATTTCCGTTCCCACAATCGGCATTGGTTCAGGGACAGATTGCGATGGGCAGATCCTGGTAACCTCGGATCTCATCGGAGGTTTCCCCTGGTTCACACCCCGCTTTGTGCAACCACGGGTCCAGACGGTGGCCGCGGCGCGTCACGTGGTCGAAGAGTGGCTGGCTGAATTAGCGGTCCGACAGCCATTGCCTGCCGCTCGGAACGGCCGCGGCTAGGGAGGTGTTGCTTCGGTGGAGAAGAGATTCTTCAAAGATCGAAACGGATGGAGTGGGACAAGGAGGAGCCGTGGAATGTAAATTGGTTCCGTCTCAGGTTTGGCAAGCTTTCCCGTGACTCGGTAGCCAAAAAGCTTTGTAAAAGGGGCGATTGCCAGATTCAAAACAGGCCCAACCAGTGGAGCGTCCTTTAATAAATCCGCCTCCATGTGGGCATCCAGCGTCGTGTCGAGGCGGACGATGCCAGAATAGTGTAAGCGGGCAGCCAAAGACCGCAGTTCCAAATCATCCGAGCGAAGGATGCTATTGGTAAAGACAAAGTGCCCTTGCCCTTCACTGAACCGGCTCTGGCCAGAACCGGGAGACAATCCGTTTAAGAGCGGGGAAAAAACTCCAAACAGGGGAAAATCCCAGAGGAATCCGTCACGCAATTGCATCCACCCGTGCCCTTGCCAGCTGTTCGTTTCCCAGCTGTTCGCTGAGTCAACGTTTACCACCGCCGTGACGCGTCCCTCCAGGCGATTTGTTTTCGGTAAGAGATCCAGCATGAGCGGCTTCAGGTCCGCGTTAGTCACCGACAGGGCGAACCCAATCGCCGTCCCCTCCGGCGGACTAACATCGAAATGTAATTCACCCTCCAGCCGCCCTCCGTAGAACTCCGCCTGAAAGTTCGTGAGTTGGATCAGCGAATCCTTCGTTACCAACGTGGTCCGGATCGCAGGCGAACGGAATTTCCACCATTGAAAATCTTCCGCAGAGATATCCCACCGGGCATTCGCTCCAATTTTTCCCCTCGTTGGCAGCACTCCGTTCATCACCACTCGGGGCGGTTTTCGAAACACATAGGGCGCGAGCCATTGGGCCACCTTCGGCCCGATCACGCGCGTCACATGCTCCGGCAGCACTGTGCTCACGGCGTTGGTAATTCCAACTAACTGCCGTTCCAAATCAAACATGCCCCCATCGGCGCGCACCTCGCCCGGCGCCTGCCGAATAACGACATCCCGAAACCGGACCTGCCGATTCGTATAGGTGATCTCAGCCGAGAGGGAGTCCGCCACTTCCTGACGCCAGCTGACATTCGTCACGGCGATTTGCACCCGGAAACTCGTCCGTTCCGGCGACCGCCAGTGCCCCCAGACGTCCCCCTGAACGGTCGGTGGCAACGGAAGACCCACCTCATCCATCGCCCGGCGGTGGGTCTCCTGCTCCAACAAGGACCTCACAATCCGAAGATCCAGGCTGCTCACGCCGGAGAAATGATAATTCTGAGACTGATCATCTCCAGTGTAACCAAATTCCAAACGTCCTTCCGGTCGTTCCACCAACACCGACGGCAGGTGCCAGATCCGATTGGCGTAGGTGAATCGCCCCTGACCGCGATCCGCCGGAAGGCCACGAAAGGTGATGTTCTTCCCTCGGAAATCACCGGACAGTCGGACTGTCGGCTGGACTTCGCCGCGCCAGTCGGGAGTCCGGTTGGTCCATGCTGGCAGATGGATCCGCCCGTCGGCGTGGATTTCCGGAGCCTGGTTTGTCGCCCACCCGAATTGTCGGAGCCACCGGCTTGCGTTGGTGGTGAGAAAAGGCAGGACCACCCCGGGATCCGCCCACGAATCCAAGTGGGCCGTCGCCTCCCGGCTGTCCACCCCCAAACGCGCGGAACCCCCAAGGTGCCCCGCCGTTGTCATCAACTCGAATTCTCTCACACAAACCTCGGGTGCGGACCAGTTGACGGCGATCCTCCCAGACTTCAACTCAATCTCCGATATCTGGGCATTGGTTACCGCAAGCTCCGCGGCCAGCGCGTAAGGTGCCATGATCGCCCACGGCCCCCAATCGTTGGTAGACTGTCCGGTCGGCAGGCGTGGAGCGGCTGACCCGGTCAGGCGGAGTGAATCCACTGCCACCGGCTGCGATGCACCGTGCTGATTGAAAGCACCTGCGGTTTGAAGGGCATCGATGACAAAGTCCACCCGCTCCCAATTTGTCCAGCTGTGCCACGCCGAAGCCGAAATCTTGGGTGAAGCAGCCGACGCCCACCGCGAGGTCACGTCGGAGGCTGTCGCAGAAAACTGCGTCCAAGTCGGCTGCCGCTCCCGGACATTCTCCGGCCCGACCGCATTGGTTGCGTACGATTGCCCGGCCGCTTGCAAATTTCCGACACTTCCCCAACGGGAATCCAGCTCCCGGACTCCGAGGGTCCAGATTATCTGGCGCGGCGGTTGATTGGAGGGAGGCTGTTGCCACGACGCCGACAGCGAGAGACCCGTCAACTCACCGCTGACGGCGCGCGCACCCTCCGCTTCAAGGCGAGTCTCAACCCATATCAATCCATTGGTCCCCATTGGGCGATTCAGTCGGACATTCCAATCCAATTGGTTGAAACTGCCCACCGAACTCTTCGCACCCGAGGCCGTCAACCGCACATCCGCAGAGGATCTTTCCGGTTCGCGAACGTCCACGAGGAAATCCAGATTGAACTTTGGTGCTCCCGTGAACTCCATCGATTCCAGCCGTGTTGCGATTTGGTGAACCACCCGTTCCCACGCAATCGACGCTGGGGTCTTCCGTCGTCGCCATTCCGACACATTCGTAACGGTGCCCGACGCAGAGAACTCCGCTCCCAGCACCCGGCCGCTGAGGTGGTCCAGCACCCAGTTGTTTGAATCAATCAGTCGCAACGCGGCCTGCAGGTCTTCAATCACGATCTTGACCGGGCCCTCGTTGGTGAACCCGAGGGGGTAGACCAACCGGCCGGCCGATAGGCGCAGAGATTCAACCTCCGGCCGAAAACGGAGGAGCGAACCATTGTTAAACTTGAGAAGAACCTGGTCCGCGTAAAACTTCTCGGCCACCCGCTGACCGGCCCGGCCCAGGTTCACCTGTTCAGCCACGATCCCGCGGCCAATGCGGAATCGCATCCGTCCAAATTCTAGTTCGACCCCGCGGTCCCTCAGTTGGGCAAGAATCGGAGCCTTTACAAAATCAGGAATCCCCACCTGATTGACGTACAGGAAGGGGCCCCCAGCCAGCATCAGCGCCAGGAGGACAAATACGCCCGACCGCCAGCACCATCGGAAAATGCGTCGCCCATTCAAGCGGCTCATCGGACGGTTCGGCGACCCATTAGATTCATTGCGTGGCAAGCAAACGCTAGAGAATCACAAAACACAGGCGTCGCAAAATCGGAAGTTGGAGCTGAGGTCATTTCTCCAGCAGCTTGCGCAATTCCACGGCCGGGTCGTCCACCAGCTGGCGGGTAACGGTGAAATCCTTCACCGAGGTGGACGGCAGCTCGAATTTGAAGTCCCGAAACACGCGTTCGCAAGCGGTCATCAACCCACGAGCGCCAATGTTTTCGAAGGTCGCGATCTGAGCCAGGCGGCGCAATCCGCTGGATTTGAATTTCACCCGGATCCCATAGGCCTCAAACGCTCGTTCGTACTGATGAATCAAACTGCTCTCACTTTTCAAAAGTACGTTGAACAAGTCGTCCGTGTTCAATCCATGACAGGCCACTCGCACCGGCAATCGGCCGATGAATTCCGGCTCAAATCCATACGATACAAAGTCTGCGGTCCCCGCTTCCGCAAGCAATTGCGCACCCGTGAGAGCGGCTACGGTCGCGGACGTATCGCCCGCCGCCGTCAAACGACGACGCACCACCTGCTCCATGCCCGCGAAGGCCCCGCTCACGATGAAAAGGATGTGCCGCGTGTTGATGGTTTCACTCGCGGGAACGCCGCCCCGCATCGCAGCCATCGCTCCCTGAAGCTGGCCCGTGACGTCATTCGGTGAAATAACCGGGACGTCGGCGTCCTCCATCAGTTTCAACAAGTTTGTCTGCACACCCCGGCCCGAAACATCCCGGCCCGCGCCCGCCTCGCGGGTGGCCAGCTTGTCGGCTTCATCCAAATAGATGATTCCATGCTCCGCCAGGCTGATGTCTCCGCCAGCGCGGCGAATGAGGTCGCGGACGAGGTCATCCACATCCGCACCGACATAGCCCGTTTCGCTGAATCGGGTCGCATCTGCCTTGACAAACGGCACACCAATCAGGTCGGCGGCCGAGCGAACGAGATGGGTCTTTCCCACGCCCGTCGGGCCCAGCAGCAGCACATTTTGCTTCTGGTAAAACCGGGCGGGCTTCCCTTCCCGTGTGAGTCGGACGTGCTGGAAATGGTCACATAACGCCACGCTCAAAACCTTTTTCGCCTCAGCCTGGCCGATAACAAACCGGTCAAGATGACGGGCCACCTCCTGGGGTCGGAGTGAAAACGAAAACGCATCGGTCTTAGACCCCGGGTCGTCTGCCTCCGAGGCGGCAGCGGGCATCGGAGGAATCGTCGGGGTGATTTTCGGGCCGCGAGTGACAGGTCCGAGGGCATCCGGGTGTCTGCTCAGGTGTGATTGCATGCGACGTCTGGCCATGAACTGAAGAGGTTGGCACGGAATCGAGCTCGCGCCAGCCCTGCATAGTGGCGAATCCAGCGCCGGCGCCCACGAGCCGTCTTCGGCTAAGCTGTCCTCCATCGAGCCGTCACTCGGCCTGCACTCGGAAAAACTTCGGTGCCACCGGCCGGGGCAATGTGAATCGAAACGAGCTGCCGGCCACAATCGTTTGAAGGCCGGCGCTGGAATCATCCCCCCACAGGCCGCCAACGGCCGAGGCTTTCTGGAGGTGAAACGTTCCGGCGGTTCCGGACAATAGGTTGAAAGGCAGCTGCAGCAGATCGGCCGAGAGGATCGGCAGCCCCATCCAGATCACCGGCGAGGTCGTGCCCCCGGTGACGGCCGTAACGCGGAGCACTGGCCCCCATTCGAGAGGAAACGCACCAAAAATCAGGCTCCGCGCCTCCAGTTGGTACTCGCCTAATTGCGGTGGGATGAACGCAAAAGTCGGAGTGGCGACGATGGAGGAAACGGCATCCACCCCTATCTCGACACCGGTGATCGCGATACTATCGATATACCAGCCCACTCCGGGATCCGTCTGCGGGAAATATGAGCCGAAATTATCGTAGAAATAACGAAAGCGAATCCGTGTGCTGCGGCTCGCTTGTCCTGCCAGTGAAACTTCACGCGATAGGAAGTTGATCTCCCCGGCCTCCCCTGTCCCTGCCTGACTGTACACAACAGTCCACGATGCGCCGTCGTCAGCAGAAATTTCGACGAGGGCCCGCTGATTGTCCGAGGCCCAACTGAGCCGACTCTTGAAGGTCAATACGGTGCTCGCCCCCGGAATGAAATCTTGGCGGAGCGTGAGCGATTGGGAAACCGGTGGGCCAGGATGGGCCAGATGGAACGTTTTGCTCCCAGCGGCAACCGGATGATCTGCGATCACGGAGTAGCTGCCGATAGATGCATCGACATCGAAATTGGCGGTCCCATTTTCGGCGCCGTCCGAGAGACTGAACGCCTGCCGACGGGAAGAGCGCCATTCGTAGCTCGAGGCACCCGCAACCGCCGGGAAGGAATACGCATTCCCCTGCCCCACCGCCGGCTTAGACGGGCCGCGAATACTCGGGAGGGGGGTATCGGACCCCGGAACTGCCGGATCGAAAACCGTCACGGAATAGGAATAGGTCGAGGCCGGAGCTGACAGCACACTCGCGACGGTGATTTGGAATACCGTGTCCTGAACCGGCCGGGGCCAGGCAACAGGCACGTTGTTGTCAAACCCGGCCGGGTACCAGACGAGCGTGTTCTCACCGGATCCCGGTTCGTAGGGCTCCAGGGAGACCGGCACCACAACTCCGTTGCTCCGCATCGTTACCATCGCACCGGAAAAATCGGCGTCGGGCATACTAAAAGACCACCGGGGAAACACGGTGGTGTACGGAACAAAGCCCTTCGGCGGCCAGGCGATAAACTCATCCCGGACGGACGGACGCGGACCTCCAAAGTGATCATCGAACACCCACACCGCATTGGCCCGGGAACGATTGCTTTGAGCGGGCACATCCCCGGTGGCCATGAATTGCGTCTGCGGGTATAAAAGCCAGCGGCGGTGGCCAACCACGGCATTGTTGGCGCCGTAATCCAGCATATAGGCTGTAATCGCGTCCGGACCGGCGCTGCCGATGGCGATATTGGAATTTTTGGCGCCCAACGCACCGTCTTCCGAGAAACAGGCCCAGTCGGGCGGCGGGAAATGGCTGAGGCTGTTCTCGGCGCTCAGCATCAGGGCGGTCTCCTGGCACTTCAAGTGGTTGCCATCGTCGGACGTCACACTCGCGGGAATCCCCGCCATGGCACGGAACCAGTTAATTCGCCGGAGGACGGCCTCCTGATACGAAAGCGAGGTGGAGCCCGCGATGCAATTGGCGACGTCCGCCGTGGATTCCATGGACACACCGTCAGATGTTCCAAAAATGGCGTGGAAGAAATTGAGCACGGATTCACGGGATGCCGTGTTCACAGAAAATCCTCCGGTGGCTGAGAGCAGCCTTGGGGCGACGATCACAGAGTTCGATGCGGCCAACCGATCCGGCGCTCGGGGAGGATCCCCGAGCCGGACGGCGAGAGGCCCCATCTCGATCCTCGGCTCGGTTGCCCGGGCAGCCGAGACGAGGAGAGCCGAAAAAGTCACTGCGACCGTCAAGAATAGGCGGGAAATAGGCGAGTTCATTGATTATGGACCGTTAGCAATCCATCCTCCACCGAGCACCAAATCACCGTCGTAAAGAACACAGGCCTGTCCCGGTGTGACCGCCCGGCCTGGCTCCCGTAGCGTCACGCGGGCAGTGCCATTGGCCGCTGGGATAACCCGCGCCGGAGTGCCCGGATGGTTGTAGCGAATCTTGGCGGTGCACTGGATCTCTTCTGGAGGTTGATCCCAGGGGATCCAATTGCAGTTTGCGAGGGAGAACTCGTCCCGATTCAGCCCGGTTTCATCCCCAACGACGACGCGATTCCCGAGCGCATCCAGTTCGAGCACGTACAGGGGAGTCGGATGCGAAATGCCCAGCCCCTTCCGCTGCCCCACCGTAAAAAACTCGATCCCGTCGTGTTCGCCAAGCTTGCGTCCCTGGGTATCGACGATATCGCCGCGGTGTCGTTGTACGAGCGCGGATTGCTCAAGAAACTTCCCGTAGTCGTTATCCGGGACAAAGCAGATTTCCATGCTCTCCTCCTTTTCTGCGGTGCGCAGGCCGCAGTGACGGGCAACTTCACGTGTGTCGGATTTCGTGTGGTTGCCGAGGGGAAACAGGGACCGTTTCAACTGCTCCTGACGCAGGCTAAATAGGAAATAACTCTGATCCTTCCGCGGATCCCGGCCTTTGTGCAGCAGGGTGCGGCCCCCGGGGGTCGTTTCCAGCCGGGCAAAATGGCCTGTGGCAATAAATTCAGCGCCCAGCTGCTGCGCACGGTCGAGCAGAGTGCCAAACTTGAGGTGTTGATTACACATTACGCACGGATTGGGAGTCCGGCCGGCCTTGTACTCCGCGGCAAAGTATCCGATGACCCGTTGCTGAAATTCGGCGGCTTCGTCAACAAGGTAGTAGGGAATGCCCAGAGTATGGCAGACACTCCGGGCGTCCATCACCGCCTGCGGCCCGCAGCACTTGTCCTCCGCCCGCGATACACAGTCCTGCGGCCAGAGCTTCAGGGTTACCCCGATCACCTCGTAGCCCTGTTGGATCAATAGCGCCGCTGTGGCCGAGGAATCCACCCCGCCACTCATGCCCACCAGCACCCGCGTTTTCTGCGAACGATCCACCCCGGCAACTAAGCGGACGAAACGTATCGTGTCGAGCTCCCGGGCAACGGCGTCCCTAGAAAAAAGCTGTGCTTTCCGGCTTGTTCCATCGCCCGTCCACCCTTGAAATGTCGCCCATGGATTTCCTCAAGCCAGCTCGAAAGCGACGTTCATCGGAGAGATATCCCGCGTCGTATGCCTGGCTGGATGAACCCTCCGGTTGGTTGCTGCTGGCCATTACGGTCTTCGCGCCATGGGCCCTCGCCTGCACGGTGCCGTGGGCAATCTGGACCGTTTGCGCTGGCGGATATGTGCTAGGCATCCTGTGGGTCGCCAAACTGGCCTACGCACGACTCAAAACCTTCGATTCCACTCAAGCCGGGGACGGAAAGGGATCGCCGTGGCCCATGCGCGTACTGGGCGCATTGGCTGTCTTGCTCCTGGCCTGGAGTATTACCAGCGGGTTGAACTGGCGTTCTGCCGTCGCATTCGTCGACGGCCGGCCGGAGCTGACTTATCGGGAGGCAGTGGCTTGGTTGCCTCAGAGTTTCGATCGGCCTGCTTCACAGAAGGGTTTCTGGAGGTATCTGGCACTGGCCTGCATCTTCGGCTCAGCCCGCCATTGGTTCCTCGGAAAATCGCGCCTTGAGCGGTATTCCTCAAACAAAGCCCCGGCGATCTCCCGTCTGCCTGCCCGCCTGAGGTTGTGGCTTTGGATCGTCTGCGGCAGCAGCGCAGTCTTGGCGCTGGCGTCGGTGATGCAACGAGCCGATGGCACAGACCGTTTGCTCTGGCTCGCACCGATGCGGGAGGGCAGTGAAAAGGATTTTGCGTTCGGTCCGTTCAGTTACCGGGCCAACGCCTCCCAGTACTTCAACTTGATCTGGCCCCTCTGCTTGGGGTTTTGGTGGGCTGGAAGGAAGGAGGCGGGTGAACGAGGGCCCAACGTGCGGGCGGGCGGCGGTGCCCACGCCATGTTGATTCCATGTCTCGCCATCACCGTTCTCGCTCCAATCCTCTCTGCCAGCCGAGGGGGTGTCCTCGTACTCGCCGCACTGGCGATCCCGGCTCTGGCCGTCCTTGCCGTCTCCGGCGGCCGCTCCGGTCGCTGGGCCAGCATCGGGGGCGCTCTCGTGTTTCTCGCGTCCCTCGCCCTCGGATGGATCATGGCAGGTGACGTGCTGGCGCAACGGTTCAGCACGCTCTTCACCGACCACAGCAGCGGACGGTCTCAGATCTACATCACCGCGCATCGCATGCTGGATGATTTCCGTTGGATGGGCAGCGGGCCTGAAACGTTCTCCACTCTGTTCGGATTCTACCGCCGGTCCCCGGAGGAGGAATGGGCGGGCTACGCACACAATGACTATTTGGAATTTCAAATCACTTTCGGAACCATCGGCCTCGCCGCTATGGCGATCCTCCTTGCGTGCGTTCCCTGGCAGGTCTTCTGCGGTTCCGGAACTCGTGTCTGGTGGCCCTTCCCGACCTTCATAGGGCTGGGCCTTTTCGGATTGCTAGCCCATGCACGCGTTGATTTTCCCTTCCAAATGTTCATCCTCCAGCTGTTCTTTGCCCTCGGTTGCGCCGTGCTCACCGTACTGCGGCCCGCACCAAAGTAGGCGCTATCCGTTAACTTCCTCTCCGATCTCACCAATCTCACCGTCGCGTTTTACCAGCACAGATTGCATACCGTTCCAACCCAATGAGCGCCTACGACCAATTCATAGCCGTGGTCCAGCACCAGCTTAAAAACGTCGAGACCACTCAACGGCCCGCCATCGAACAGGCCGCCCACTGGGTCGCAGAGGCTCTCGCACGGGATCGCTTTCTGTGGGCGTTCGGCACCGGCCATTCTCACATGGTCGCCGAGGAAATTTTCTACCGCGCGGGTGGCCTCGCTCGTGGAGCGCCCATCCTTGAACCGAAATTGATGCTGCATGAGCAGGCGATCGAAGCCACGTACCTCGAACGTCGATCGGGATATGCGCGGGAAATACTGGCGCAGCATCCCCTCGCCGCTGGCGATGTGCTCGTGGTGGCTTCCAACAGCGGACGGAATGCCGTCCCCATCGAAATGGCGCTCGGCGGACAGGCGCTGGGCCTCAAGGTTATCGGGATCACTAATCTCACCCAAAGCCGCCAATGGCCGTCGCGCCATGCCTCAGGCAAGCGGCTGTTCGAGGTCGTGGACCTCCCGATCGACACGTGCGGCATCGACGGGGACGCAGCCATCACACTCGAGGGTTTCCCCCACCGGGTCGGTCCTCCTTCGAGTCTCACCGGCCTGATGATCATCAACTTGATGGTCGTGCAGGCGATTGAATACTGTGTTCAAGCGGGCCACCCCCCCGAGGTCTATATCAGCAGCAATACTCAGGGAGACGATCACAACAACCGGTTGCTGGAGAAATACCGTACGCATATCCGGCATTTGTAGCAGCGCCAGCAGGGCCGATCCCCCCTACCGCACCGCCTCTTACGGCTGGAAAAAGAACTTCCTTCCGGTGACCCTCGGCGTTACCGTCGACGCCCGTCCCTATGGCTCGCAGTCATGCTTGCCGGCGGCAAGGGTTTCAAACGTACGGCAATCATCAGACGAAAGAGGTTCCTCATGCCAACAACGGTCACCTGTCAATGCGGCGCCCAATACACCCTCAAAGACGAGTTTGCCGGACGGACCGTCCAATGCCCACAATGCCGTCAGCCCATTCAGGTCGGCGGCCCGAACACCGCGGGCTCGTCCATCACGCCAACGGGCGGCATTTTTGATCGCGACTAGTTTCTATTCCGGCAAAAGCATTTCTCGATTTCCCAGAAATACTATGTCTGGGACGAACGCGGCCAGCCGCTCCTCTTCGTAGAACGTCCGGCGCACCTGCTGCGCAACCTAGGGGCGGTCTGCTGCGGCATCGTGGCTGCTCTCATTGTTGGCGGTACCATCGGTGGCCTGACGCAGTTGATGCCCGAAAACCTCGGCGAGCTCATCCTTTCGGTCGCCATCCTAACCGGTATCGCCGTGCTGATCATCGTCGCCACCGTCCTCTCGGCCAAACGGCACGTGAAGTTTTACCGCGATGACACCAAGCGCGAGTTGTTGCTCCAGATTTTTCAGGATAAGAAAGTCGCCATCATTCATGCCACTTATACCGTGGCGGATGCCGCCGGCGCCGTGCTGGCGAAGTTCGATAAAAATTACCTCCACAACATTTTCCGCAAGCGCTGGTACTGCTCGAACCCGGAAGGCAGTTTGATGTGCATGGCGAAGGAGGATTCCGCGATCCTGTCGCTGCTACGTCGACTCCTCGGCCCGTTGTTTGGTTTGCTTCGCACCAACTTTATCATTGTGGGTCCCGATGGCGAACAGATGCTGGGAGAGTTCAACCGCAAGTTCACGATCCTGGATCGCTACGCTCTCGACATGAAAAGTGATCCGACACACTCGATTGATCGACGGGTGGCGGTGGCCCTTTGCGTGATGCTGGACACGGGCGAACGCAGGTAAGCCTATGAACGACGCGCTCCGCGAACGTTCCGAGCCCTCTTCCGACGAGCCAGCGCCACGTGTCATAACGCCGGATATGCTGGCACCCGAGTCGCTGCGCCGCGACTTCGAGCGCGGGCTCTCCTACGTCCCCAAGCTCACGCTCCTGTTGATCGCGGCAAACGTGGTGATGTTCATCGTCCAACTCGGCACCGGCGCGCTGTCGGACCAAGAGTCCATCCTTCGCGCCGGGGCGCTGCACCGCGGGAGCGTGCTGCAGGGCGAGGTATGGCGCCTGGTCTCCTGCATGTTTCTGCACAACGGCAGGGATCATTTGTTGGGCAATTGCCTCGTGCTCTACGTCGTGGGAATGGCGTGTGAACACGGCGTGGGTTGGTGCCGGACCGCCGTGGTTTATTTCTTCAGCGGGCTCTCCGGTTCACTGCTTAGCGTCGCAACCAGTCCCGGGCCTTCGGTCGGCGCCTTCGGCGCGATTTTCGGTCTCACCGGCGGATTGATCATTTTTCTCTATCGCCAGCGCGCGGTGTTTTACGTGCGCGAGAAGCGGATCGGCGCAGTTCTGGGAGCGTGGGCCGCCTACCAAATCATCGTGGGATTCATGACCCCGTTTGTAGATAACTTCGCGCACATCGGCGGCCTGCTCGGCGGCGCGTTGTGCTTGTGGCCGATGAAACCGAAAGGCCGATGAATTGCGCGGTTTAGGGTTTCGCGGCCACTTCTGTGCTCGCCGTCCGGACCAACGCCGTGTTTCCTCCAGCCCGATCTATGGCTTCAATCAAGTTTGGCACAGATGGCTGGCGTGCGATCATCGCCGAGGATTTCACCTTTGCGAACCTGGACCGAGTCGCTCAGGCGACCGCAGATTTTTGGACGGCCAATCCCATTCCCGGTACCACCCGCACCGCAATCGTCGGCTACGACCGGCGTTTCCTGTCGGATCAGTTTGCCGCGCGCGTCGCTGAAATCCTCGCAGGCAACGGATTCCGGGTCACGCTCACCGATTCGCCCACGCCCACTCCAGCGATATCGCTGGCGGTGAAACAGCAAAAGGCGATTGGGGGTGTGATGATCACAGCCAGCCACAATCCTCCGGCGTTCAACGGATTCAAGCTCAAGGCCTGGTATGGAGGCTCCGCCGAACCGTCCTTGTGTCAGGGGGTTGAGGCGCAACTGGACACTACCCCCGTTCAATTCACGCCGCTTGCCGAGGCTCGGAAGTCGGGGAAGGTTTTCGTGAAGAATCTCCGGAAACCGCACACCTCAGCGCTCCGCAAACTCGTCGATTTCGACCTGATATCAAAGTCCAGGATCCGCTTCGCCCATGATGCCCTTTTTGGAGTCGGCGCCGGATGCTTCGACGATCTTCTCGCGGGCACGACCTGCCGGATCACCACCTTGAATGGGGAGTACAACCCGGGATTCGGCGGAATCAATCCAGAGCCGATCGCCGCCAATTACGGGAAAAGCGCAGCCTGGTTGAAACGCCATCCTCAGGACATCTGTGTGGTGACGGATGGTGACGCCGATCGTGTGGGGGGGATGCTCGGGGATGGCACGTACTTATCGACGCACGTCATCAACTGCCTCCTCTTGCAACACTACGTCCGAAACCGGGGCGAAAAGGGGCGTGTAGTGCGGTCCCTGACGGTGACCGGGATGGTGGACAAGATATGCTCGCAATTCGGATTGCCCGTGGTCGAGACCGGTGTAGGTTTTAAATATATCACGGCGGAGATGCTGAAGGGAGGGGTGTTGCTGGGATTTGAGGAAAGTGGGGGCATTGGGTTTCCGGGGCATATCCCCGAGCGCGACGGCATCGCCGCCGGGCTTCTACTCTTGGAAATGCTCGCGGTGGAACATAAGCCACTTGGCAAGCTTTTGGCAGCGTTGGAGAAGGATTATGGGCCACATCGTTTTGCGCGGATTGACACCCGGTTCCCGGTTGAGAAGCGAGCAGCTCTCATGGAATACTGCAAGACGAATGCGCCATCCCGGCTCTTGAAATCTCCGGTCACGGATGTCCAGACCACAGACGGTGTGAAATATACCACTGCGGATGGATCGTGGCTGATGCTACGCGGCTCGGGAACGGAGCCAATCTTGCGGATCTATGCCGAGGCGGAGTCAGAAAGGAAGGCGCAGGCGCTATTGAAACTGGGAATGAATCTCATGGCGCAGATCAAATGACAGGAAATCGGTTCATGGACGTTCGTATCAAAATACTCAAGGGGCCTTTCGGTAAGAGTATTTCAAGAGGCCGCTGACGTGCTCGCGGGTTTGGATCTGCCCAGACGAACTACCGATCCGATCTGATCTGCTGCTGCCGGGAAGAGGATCCCCTTGTCTTTACCTGGAAGGTTCCTCTCTTGTGATCGAAGAGAGTTAACCGAGGCAACGGCCTACGATCAATCCAACCCGCTATAACGCCAGTTGGTCTTCGGGCTTAGCCGGGCCGGGAGTTGCCTTGATGTCGAAGTTCAACACGACGTTGTCGCGGATCAGGTCGTTGGGCATTCCCGGAAAATTGATGTTGAACTCACGCCGGTTGATCGCGAACTCGGTCTTCAAAGTAACGGCATCCGCCGCAACCTGGACGTCGGCTGGAAACGAAATGCTCTTGGTGACTCCGTGCAGATTGAGATTGCCTGTGACCTTGTGTTGCGCGCCCTCCGGGACTACGGACGTCACGGTGAAAGTCGTGACCGCGAACTTCTCGACGTCAAAAAAGTCGGGGCTCTTAAGGTGGCCGGAGAGTTTCTCGTTGTCGGCCCAGGCGGACTTCATGGCGATCTTCAGCTCGGGAGTTCCTGCGAGCTTGCCGTCGGCGATGCGGAAGTTCCCGGCGAAGTTTTTAAAGCCGCCCTTGTGACTGCCGGTTACCTTCGATCCGGTGAAGCCAATCGTCGATCCCGCGCGAATCGCGTATTCCTTGCCGGTCGTCGGCGAACTTGGCGCGGTGGCCTGCGGGTCATTGGCGGCGGATTTGTGAACTTGCTTTGAAGGGTCACCACAACCAACGAGGAGGGCGACAACCAAGGTGGCGAGAAAGGAGAGGCGGATTTGTTTCATGAGCGCAAAAGACGGCGAAGAATCACGATTTCCTAGGGGATAACAGAAGAGGAAGCAAGGCGGGAAGGCGGAGTGAGTCGTGCAGTCCGGCCAAATCAGGTGCGGCTGTGCTGCGGCGCGCCACCTTCCAACGCGGTTCTATCCCGGAGCCGTCTCAAAATACTCATGCGGCCTGTGGGTGGCGAATTAGAATTCAAGCAGCGATTGGCACCTCCGGGCCTCGCGAGTTGGGCCGTCTGCTCACCAACCGAAGGAGGATACGTAGGCTGCGTTGCATTTTCTTAGCCTGCGAAAGAGTCGTGCCCCTCGACAAGCCGGCGGATATGCCTTTCAACACCCCGGTTTATGAATTCGCCACCCACAGGTTCACGCGTTGGTCTCTGGCAAACAGCGCCACTTTTGCCTTTGCCGCAGTACCGCTTTGTTTGAACCTCGCCACCCTCATGAGAACACGTCTGATTTTTCCCCTCGTCCTCGCCGCAGTCCTCTTGCTGCCCGCCGGCACGCCCGCCGCCGCCGCGGACTGGCCGCAATGGCTCGGACCCGACCGTAATGGGCACGTCGCATCCGGCGTCACTGCGCCCGCCACGCTCCCGAAGGAGTTGAAGGCGGCATGGAAGGTTTCGAGCGGTGGCGGCTTTTCCGCGCCCGTCGTGGCTGGCGGCAAACTTATATACCTCGATGAGAACGGCAGCCGCGAGATCGCCCATTGCCTCGATGCCGCCACGGGCAAGGAGTTGTGGCAGATCGACTACGCCGATCGCTTCGAAGACGAATGGGGCGCGGGCCCGCGCGCCACGCCCATCATCGACCGCGACCGTGTTTACGTTCAGTCCTGCAACGGCGAGTTGCGCTGCATCAGCCTCGGCGATGGCAAGGTGATCTGGGGCGCGAACTTCGAGAAGGACTTCGGGGTGAAATTCCTCGGGAGCAAGGCGAATGAAGGCACCGCCTCCCGCCGCGGGAACAACGGCTCGGGCGTGATCGTCGGCGATCGCTTCATCGTTCCGGTCGGCGGCACGGACGGAGCGAGCCTCGTCTGCTTCGACAAACGCACCGGGAAAGTTCTCTGGAAAAGCGGCACGGACGAGGCGGCCTATTCCTCCTTCATCACCGCCACTCTCGCCGGCACCCCGCAGGTGATCGCCTTGACTGCTGACGCGCTCTGCGGTGCGGCGCTCGACACGGGGAAAATTCTCTGGCGCGTTCCCCTCAAGACCAATGCCAAGCGCCACGCCGCCACTCCGGTCGTCATCGGCGACACAGTGGCCGTGAACTCACACACCTTCGGCATCCTCTGCTTCAAAATCGTGAAACAGGGCGACGCCTTCACCGCCGAGCGCGCGTGGGCGAACACGGAACAAAAGATCAATCTCGCGACGCCTGTGCTCGTTGACGGGAATCTCTACTGCCAGGGCGCGGCGCGCGATTACGTCTGCGTGGATGCGAAGACCGGTGTAACCAAGTGGAAACAGACCGGTTTCGGCCTCGGCAAAAAAGATTACGCCTCCACCATCGGCCTCGGCGATCGCCTGCTTGTTCTTACGGAAGACGGACAGCTCCTCCTCCTTGCCACCAGCCCGGAGAAATACACCGAGATTGCGCGCCTCCAAGTCTGCGGGAATACGTGGTGCCACCCCGCGTTCGCCGACGGCAAGCTCTACGTGCGCGACGCGCGCCAGCTTCTGTGTGTGGACCTGTCGCCCAGCGTCATTCCGTGACGTCGCCCCCCTCTCATTCCATCGAACTCCCGACAATGAAACGATTGCTGACGAGAAAGCAACGGGGTCAACCCTAGCCGCGGAGCGCCAAGCAATATCCTCTCACTTTCATTACGAACTAACGACCTGTCCCTCTATTTTTAGGCCGCACTGACGGTGGTCAAGACAGTGACGGCCGTGACCGGAATCACCGACACGACAAAGATCATTGTTCACACCACCTTTCTTGGTGGCGGCCTGGGTCGGAGGATCGAGCAAGACTACATCAGTCAGGCGATCCAAGTGGCAATGCAGGTGAAGCGCCCCGTCAAGCTCACCTGGATGCGCGAAGAGGACTTAGCCCATGACCAATACCCTCGAATAGCTCTCATTCGGGCCAAGACCGGCCTTGGCGCCGACAACAAGATCGCGGCGTGGTCGTATCGAAATGTTTCGCCTTCCATCCTCAGCCAGCGTGGGGTTCCGGGCCTGTACTCACTGGCCGTCGAGGTATCTAGGAGCCTCCATTACAATCGAGGAACCCATGTTACGGAATGGATTCCTCTCCAGGCGAGAGTCCCGGTCGGATTCTGGCGGTCGGTGGGCAGTTCGATCAATGCATTTCCTGTCGAGCGAATGATGGACATGCTCGCGAACGCCGCGGGCCTTGATCCCTTTGCCTTCCGCTACAGTGTGGTCAAGGATAGGGATGACCGGGCGCGCGCGGTTTTAGAGAAGGCGGATCAGCTAAGCGCCTGGCGCAATTCCCTTCCTACCGGTCGCGCGTGGGGCATGGCGCTAACAGAATCGTTCGGCACCCTCGTCTGCGAGGTCGTGGAAGTGTCACAACCGGCATTAGGATCTTTGACAGTTCATCGAGTGGCCTGCGTGGTCGATTGCGGAACCGTGATCAACCCTGGTTCCGTCGAAGCCCAGATGGAGGGCTCCATCGTGCATGGGTTGACGGCGGCACTCTGGGGCCAGGTAACCTTCACCAACGGCGTTGCCAATCAAACGAACATCAACAAGTATCGGATGCTGCGCCTCAACGAAATGCCGACCATCAGCGTTCAAATCATCGCCAGCACCAATCCTCCCAGCGGTGTCGGTGAACCCGGTGTTCCACCAATCACTCCAGCAGTCGCCAATGCCTTTTCCCGCCTCACCGGAACCCAGGTCACGTCGTTGCCGTTATTCCCTGGCGCCACCATGAGTGGCATCTAATCACAGTTGAATGAACTGAGTTCCATTCTGAAGGCTTGGCGGGACGCTCGGTCCAGCGGCAAGAATGGCGTTCTCGCGACCGTCGTTCACGTGATCGGTTCCGCCTACCGGCGTCCCGGGGCACGCATGCTCATCCTGCCCGACGGGCAGCGACTCGGCACCATCAGTGGCGGATGCCTTGAGGGCGATGTCGCCCGCAAAGTGACTTGGTGGACATCGGACACGGGAACGGTGCTCCGCATTTTTGACAACACCACGGAGGATGCCGCCTGGGAGTTTGGACTAGCCCGACTTAGCGGATTCGCGACCTTGAAAATGAATTTTCGAGGATCGAATTTTTATAACTCATTGATTTCGAAGGGGGAGTTTCCGTCGAATCGCGCGAAAGTGGCTGTAGTGCGGACCTACCCCCTTCCGGTTCCCCCCAGAGT
>SIBK01000048.1 GCA_009695205.1 Pedosphaera sp.
GGAGTACCGCAACCAACGGTAAAGCCCTGTGCGATTCAGCAAATCGCGGCATAGTTTCTTCATTGATTCGAATTCGTGATAAGACTTTGGTTTTGAAGCCCTGCGGTTAGAGAAGCATTGATTTCGCCACCCTGTTCAACGCTCCCCAGTTTTCCCCTCGGTGTCGCGCAGTCAAGATCGAATTCAAAGGCGTGCAAGCCTTGCGCCAGGGGCTTGGCGGTCGTTGTCCGGCGCGCGCCTTAGTGACTCCGGCAAGACATTGGGCAAATGAAGGGCGGTGAAACGGGATCTGGAATCCCGGCTTGATTCGCACCCGCATCAAAAGGACACTACAACGAATTCATTACCGTTCCAAATCAGCAAAGGGTCAAGTGTTGCCAAGCGTCTCCATGAACCGTCGCCCCGTAGTCGCGGACGGCAGTCCGCGCTTTCTTCATTCGAGCGAGCGTTCAGGGTCCCAATTCATGTCCATTCATCGGAAAACGTTGCTCTCCATGAACCAGATAGTTCCCGCATTTACAGTCGCATTGCTTTTGTCGTGCGCGGGTGTCGCTCTTGCGGCAGACAGCTCCGTCGGGAGGCCGGGTGGCGTTCGGTTCGTTGAACTGAAGTCAGGCGCAGGTGGGAAGACAGGATTTACTCTCATGAGTCCGACCACCACCGGGCTTGCCTTCTCCAACGTGCTGAAGGGAGACCTGTTTCTCACGAATGTCGTGGCACACAATGGCTCCGGTCTGGCAATCGGTGATGTGGATGGCGACGGGAGGCAGGACATTTATTTTTGCTCCCTTCAGGGGCCCAATCACCTTTATCGAAATCTCGGCAATTGGAAGTTCGAGGAGATGAGCCTGGGCGATGTCGCGTGCGCGGGGCAACTCTCCACCGGGGCCACTCTTGCGGATGTGGACGGGGACGGAGACCTCGACCTCCTCGTCAATGGCATCGCCGCCGGGACCCGGCTGTTTCTGAACGGCGGAAAGGGAAACTGGACCGAGATGAAGAACTCCGGCCTGTCGCGGACGGCGTCGGCAACCTCGATGGCCCTGGCGGACATCGATGGCGACGGAGACCTGGATCTCTATTGCGCGCACTATATTGATGTGTTGTATCTGGCGGATCCGACAACGCGCCTGACGATGGGAACACACGACGGCCGATCGGCTGTCGTGAAAGTGAATGGCCAGACGGCATTATTGCCCCCGTGGAAGGACCGATTTGAAGTGCTTCCGGATGGCAACGTCAGGGAATTGGCGGAGGTGGATGGGTTGTATCGCAATGACGGGCATGGGCACTTCACTCCGATTCAATTTGAACCCGGCGTTTTTCAGGACGAAGACGGAAAGCCCGTGGCGCCCTATCGTGAGCTCGGCCTGGGTGTGATGTTTCGAGACATCAATGGTGACGGCGCACCGGATTGTTTTGTTTGCAATGACAATGCCTCACCGAATCGCTTTTGGATTAATACCGGCAAGGGTTCCTTTCGCGCCCTCCCGACCCTCGCGATCCGGCATGCGAGCCGATCCTCGATGGGAATCGATTTTGCGGACATCGACCGGGATGGACACGATGATTTCATAGTTCTCGACATGCTGGCACGAGAGCATGGAAAGCGGATGACCCAGCTTGGGAAAACGTATCCCGATACGATGGCCCGAGACCGCATTGAGAATCGCCCGATGTACAATCGGAACACTCTCTACTTCGGACGACGGGATGGTTCGTTTGTGGAGGCAGCGTTGATGGCCGGGCTAGCGGCATCGGATTGGTCCTGGTGCCCTGTATTCATGGATGTTGATTTGGATGGATACGAAGATTTACTGATCACGAACGGCTTCGAGCAGGACGTCCTGGATCAGGATAGCATCGATCAAATCCAGCAACGGAAATGGACTCTGGAACAGATGCATCGCTATCGGCAGATTCACCCGAGCTGGAGAACGGAAAACGCTGCCTTTCGAAATCGAGGTGACGGAACCTTTGAGCCGGTGCAGCATGCGTGGCGATTTGATCTTCCCGGAGTCTCGCATGGAATGGCGGTGGGTGACCTCGATAACGACGGAGACCTGGACGTCGTTGTGAACAATCTGAATGAGGCAGCCGGAGTATATCGAAATGACACCACAGCTCCGCGGGTTGGGGTTCGCCTGAAGGGACTTCCGCCCAACACACAGGGGATCGGCGCACGTCTGCAATTGCACGGTGGACCCGTTATTCAGAGTCAGGAAATGATTTCGGGTGGACGTTATATGTCGAGCGATCAAGCGATGCGGGTGTTCGCCGGTGGAGGCAATTCCACGAAGCCGTTCCGGCTCGAGGTTCAGTGGCGGAGCGGCAGACACTCCACCGTTACCAACGTTATTCCCAGCCGCGTCTATGAAGTCGACGAAGCCGAAGCGGCACCCGCGCGGACGATCTCGGCGGAGAAGGATCCGACGCCCTATTTTTCGGATGTCAGTCGCCTTCTCCAGCATGTGCATGTGGAGGCATCCGTCGACGAAGCGATGCATACGCCCCGACTGCCTCGTCGGTTGAATCGCATGGGACCGGGTATGGCTTGGTACGATTTCAACTCGGACGGCTGGGAGGATTTGATTGTGACTGCGGGGCGGGGCGGAAAACTCTCGGTCTTGGCCAGCGAAGAAGGAAATAAATTCTCCTTGCTCGAAGGAGCCGACCGGGAGGCGTCGGATCAAAGTGCGGTCGTGGGCTGGTCGGACGGCAAAGGCAACCAGGACATGCTCATTGCGATCTCTAATCTGGGGCTTGATGGCGACGCGCAAAGCCAGCTTGTACACTATTCGGCGATCGCTGCGCCTCAGAAGCTGCCTGCCGGAAGGTCGAGCATCGGACCGCTTGCGGTGGCGGATGTGGATGGAGACGGCGACCTGGACGTATTTGTGGGGGGGCGGGTCCTTCCGGATCGGTATCCGGAACCGGCATCCTCGGCGCTCTGGTTGAACGAACACGGCGAGCTGCGGGTAAGCACTCCCATGAGCGAAGCGTTTCAATCGATTGGCATGGTCAGTGGGGCCACGTTTAGCGACCTGGACGGTAATGGCACACCCGATCTCGTACTAGCGCTTGACTGGGGTCCACTACGCATTTTTCGCAACGTGCAGGGGCATTTCGAGGAGATGACTATTCCGTGGGGATTTGCACCCCACACGGGACTCTGGAGCGGCGTGGCGGTGGGAGACTTCGATGGCGATGGCAGGATGGATATCGTCGCGGGCAATTGGGGTCGTAACACCGCATTTGAATTGTATAGCCCGGGCAAGCTTGGGTTGATTTACGGCGATTGGACTGGAGAGAGGGGGGGAAGCGTCCAAGTGCTTGAAGCGTGGCGGAAAGGTGACGACTGGATGCCCATTTCCGATCGCAATCGGCTGGCCCAGGTATTGCCCGACTTGCAGCAGCGATTTGCCACGCACGCGCAGTATGGAAAAGCCACGGTCCCTGACATTCTGGGCACACCGTTTCAAAAGGCGAAGATTCTGGAGGCCGTGGAACTGGAATCTGCAGTTTTCATGAATCGCGGTTCCCGTTTCGAGCGGATCCCGCTGCCTCGAGAGGCCCAGCTCGCTCCGGTGTATTCCGTCAATGTGGGGGATTTCGATGGCGACGGTATTGAAGACCTGTTTCTGAGCCAGAATTTTTTCGGAACAGCAACGGACCTAAGCCGAGATGACGGTGGGCGCGGTCTCTGGCTGCGAGGGAGCGGACGCGGAACGTTTGTCGCCGTAGACAGTAGTATCAGCGGAATTCGAATCGATGGAGAACAGCGTGCCGCCGCCCTCGCGGATTTCAATCATGATGGCCGGATTGATCTCGCCGTGGCTCAAAATCGTGAAGCGACCAAACTATATGTTAATAAGGGGGCCAAGCGTGGGCTGCGAGTGGTGCTTGTCGGTGCGGTCGGCAATCCGAGTGCGATCGGCGCTCAGATGAGGGTATTATATGGGGACGGTCTGGCGGGTCCGTGCCGGAGTATTCAGGCAGGATCGGGCTACTGGTCACAAGACGGCAGCACTCAAGTGTTGGGACTGCCACACTCTCCGAGGGCCCTTTGGATCCGATGGCCTGGAGGTCATGAGCAGACAGTTCCGATTGAGCAACAGACCTGGGAACTTCGGGTCACATACCGATGAGACCTTGGGAAAGGCCAACACTCTCGCCGCTGGCGCCCGCGCGAGCCGATGGGGTCATCAATCTCCGGCTTGGCTACCGTAGCTTTAGCGGCATCTGGAAGACGCGGTCGTAAAGCTGGGAGAGGATCTGCCCGGTCTGCTGGCCGGTGATGTCCGTGCCAAGCTGGATGGTGCGTGTGGGTGTGACCCGGTTTAGCACCGCGCAGTACTCGCTGTTCACCATGATACCGAGCAGTTCACCGCTCTTAGTCAGGACAAGGTCGCCGCGGGAGGGGTTAAATTTACCGAATAGACCTTTGATGAAACTACGATCCAATTTTACGTATTGCGGTGTCGTCGGGTCAATTTGGAATTTGCTCTCGCCGTAGTAGCCCTCGGTGGTGCTCACGATGACGCCTTCCTGGAATTTGAGCGGATCCGACGCCGTCTGATAAATCTTCACCCCAAATTGTTTCGCCTGAACCAGACCGACCGGCATCACGATGATGCGTGGATCTTCCGCCAAGAAATACAGGCGGACGCCGGAGAAGGCCACGTCGCCGCGAGAAAGAACGACGGAAAGCTTGTTCCAGTCCATGCCCGGGTTCCAGAGGGTTAACGGCGTTTCATCGACGTGGAACAGCAGGTAGGACTGCGCACCTTCTGTAAAGATGAGGCACTGGCTGGTCTTGGCCTTGGTCACGTCGCGGCCAAAAAGCCCGGCGCGCAGGGCATCGAATTTACCGGTGATACGGTTGCTCAGGAACTGGCTGTAAATGGCGTTCGGGGCAAGCGCGCGGTTTTCACGGATCTCCTGGGTCAGTTCGTCGGACTTGTGGGCGAGCGAGGCGACATTGGTTGCCAACGCGGTGGCGTGCTGCTGGAGCTTGGCTTTGTCTTCGCGCTCCACCGCCACGGTGCCGCGCAGCTCGGCCACCTGTTCGCGCGTCAGCCGCTTCTCGGCTTCTGAAACCTGCAGTTGTGCGTTCAACTGTTGCTTCTCGGCCAGTGCTGTCTGCGCGGCCTTCTCAGTCGTCGTGAGTTTTTGCTGCAAGGTCTGAGCCTCCTGCTCCTGTCGTTTCAAGTCGGTTTGTAAGGCTTCCAGTTTTCCCTTCGAGAAGAGGTTTTCGGTGCTGGCCGCGGTCAATTTGGTCTGTACCTCCGTAAGTCTGGCCTGGGCAGCGGAGGCCTGCAGGGCAAGGGCTGCGCGCTGCTGTTCGAGCAGCTGAGCTCGCTCCTCAGCTTTGCGCAGGCTTTCCTGGAACTGCCTCACCTTTTGTTCGTGCTGGGCCAGCGCCTGCTCGGAATTCTGCAAGTCAGCCGTCAGCTTTTCGCGGGACTGCTTTTCGTCTTCGAGGGCGAGCTTGAGCGTGCCGACGAGATCCTTGTCGCCGCCGGCGGTCCTATTCCCGGCCGCCGGGCGGATCTCGACCTGAGGTGTCTTGTCCGCGTCGAAGCTCGAGAACGCCACCAGGGTGACGAGCAGGAAGTCGCAGAGGATGATAAGAATGGAGCGGTTCATGGTTGCAACTCACTTTCCATGATCAAATGCCGGCGAAGCGGCCGGACATGAAAAATTTTCAACACCGAGACGAAGATGATGCCGAAGGACGTGGAGGCGTAAGCCATCATGGAAATTTTACCTACGCCGATGGACATCAGGATGAGCGAGAGAACTGAGCCGACGAAGCCGACATAAAGGCCGGCATCGAAGAGCAGGTCTTCGTTCTCGATTAGTTTGAGTTTCATCTGCGCGGCAAGGGGTTGGCGGCGGATTTCGGCTAGCTTCGTCAGGCACCAGACGTAAATGAGCACCTGGATGACGAAGAACACGATCAGGGAGACGAGGCTGAGTTTATTCATTTGAGATGTGGTGAGGGGTTCGAGTTTTAGTCCGGCCGTAGCGGCCAAGTTCGGGATCTGAAACCGGATGGCAAATTCAGGCGCCTGGCTGGGCAGTCCCAAAAAGGGCTCGATGGCAACCGCCACCACAAAGGCGAGGACGAAGGCGAAGACGCCGTCAGCCGCCAGCCGGGCGCCGAGCTGGATGCCAAAGGCGGAGGTGATGATGCCGATGCCGTGCGCGATGCAGAAGGCGGCGAGAAGGAGAAAGGTGTACTTGAGCAGGAGGGCGATGGAATGGGAGGCCACGACCGTCGGAAAAAATCCAAAAAAGACCGCGCCAAAAGGATTATAGCCGGTCACCTGGTTGCGGACACGGGGGTAGTAAACGCGTTGCTGCTGTTTGACCAGCAGTTCGACGGCGCCACGGCCGTTGCGCAGGGCGAAGTTGATGTCGTTCACGCCCGTCTCCGGAAAACGCGCCAGGTATTTGGCCACACCGCCGACCTGGCCCGGCAGGAGCGCGGCGGAAAAGATGTTTGCCGGGGAGTTCTCATTCGACCGGATGGCTTCCGCGAGATCGCGCAAGGTGGCGAGGCTCTCGACCTGTTTCATCAGTTCCGTGAGGGAAACCCAGTCGAGCCGCCGGCCCAAGGAAAGGAGGTCGAGGTAAACCAGTTCGAGGGAGCCGGAATTGTCGCCCTTATTCGCACGCATCGAGAGCCACTCAAAAGCATCGCGGAAGGAGGGGCTGAAGTAATCCCCCTGATTGAGCAGCCCCGCCGAAAGGATGGCCGCCTCCAGCGCCTGGCCGCCCGAGGTGGTCGCCACCGGAAAATGAACCGTGTTGGTCAGATTGCGGTTTTGCAGAATATGCTGCACGCCCGGGCGGCGGCTGGTTTCCAGAAAACCCAGGGCCTGTTCCCGCCCGATGCGACGTGCGAGCACATCAATAACGGGGCGGGGTTCAGTGGCGTTGCCCTGACCAAGATCCACTTTGTCCAGCAGGGGTGTCGAGCCCCCGAGGGCGACAAGGGAGGGGTTGTTGCGGGAAAATCTGGCCACCGCCGCCCTCAATTCTTCACTCCGAGAGGCGTTTTCGGACTGGGCGACGCGCAGAAGCATCCACGCCGGGCCAAGTTTTTCCACGCTCAAATAAGTGAAGCCATCTTCAATGATGCTGGGGGCAACTGCGCCTGGTTGACCTTGCCCAACCCGTTCGAGGACAGCAGCATCCACTGCGCAAAAATGCGCAGGAATGAGCAGCACACAGCCGAGGAGCAGTGCGCCGACGATCCAACATGTGACTATCCAAAACCGTTTCATTGCGCTTCCAACACTAACCCACGTTTAGGCACGAAAGCGAACGGCAAAAATGCGTGCCGCCTAAATTGACGCCGCGCCGGTCAAAATATTCTGCCTGATTCCGCTCCTCGTTTGCCAGCCAGACTTTTGCCAAAGGTTGAACGGCTGGGCTGAGGAGGGATATTGGCCAACGTTTCGGGAGTACGCGGCCAATCGAGACCAGCAGGCAAAGGCCTTCGATCGGGTGCGATTGCCAAAAACGCTCGAAGAGTTTGCCACGTTTTGCCTGTAACCGGCCGAACAAGTTCTCGGCAGGTGTCCGCTTCCGGGTGGCAAAATGAGAAATGCTGACCGTTGCTTGCCGGCCCGCGTTTTCCGTGGCTTTCTTCTCGCCCAATGACGATTCGATTTCATCTGATCGCGAGAATTGCAACCGGCGCGCTGCTGTGTTCAGAAGTCGTCGCATCCGCCCAAAGCGGCGACAAAGCAAACGAACTGCAGAGGGAGATCGTACCCCGCGAATTGATCCCGCCGGCCCCGGTGTTGTCGGCTGAAGACCAGCTCAAGACATTTCGCCTTCCACCCGGATTCCGCGCTGAAATCGTCGCCAGCGAGCCGCTGGTAACCACTCCCGTCACCCTGCAGTTTGATCATCGGGGGCGACTTTGGGTGTTGGAGATGAACGGCTACATACAGACTCCGGACGGCCGGAATGAATTGGAACCGGCGGGCAACGTGGTAATTTTGGAGGACACAGACGGAGACGGTCGAATGGATCGGAAAACGGTCTTTCTCGACCGCCTCGTGATGCCCCGCGCGCTAATGCTCGCCGGCGATGGGGCAATCGTCGCGGAACCGCCGAACCTTTGGTATTGTCGTGACACAAATGGCGATGGTCGCTGCGATCAGAAGGAGCTTTTAACGGGCGGGTACGCGGTCGAGGACGACCCGAAGCTGGGGGATAGAGCCAATCCGGAACATTCCAGCAATTCTTTGGTGTGGGCGTTGGATAACTGGATTTATTCGGCAAACCACACGACGCGCTACCGCGTGACCCGAGGATTTTCCGCGACGGCGATCCAGAAGGAGGAGACTGTGTTTCGTGGACAGTGGGGGCTCAGCCAGGACGACTACGGCCGGTTGTATCACAATTCCAATTCAGACCAGCTCCGGGGTGATCTTGTGCCTTCGCATTATTTGGCCCGCAATCCCAACCTTCGCCAGCCGTTTGGCGCCAATGTCCAATTGGTTAAGGACCAGCGAGTCTGGCCCATACGCGTCAATCCAGGAGTGAACCGCGGGTACCAACCCAACCAACTGACCCCGGAAGGGCGTCTGGCGACTTTCATTGGCGCGTGTGGCCCGGTGGTTTACCGGGGCGATCAGTTTCCGGACGAGTTTCGTGGGGATGTCTTTTTGTGCGAGCCGACGGTCAACGTAATTCGCCGCAATCGTATACTCGAGAAGAACGGATCTCTGACAGCCACCAATGCGTACGATCAAGCCGAGTTCCTTGCCTCGACGGATGAGCGATTTCGGCCGGTGAATCTGTACAACGGACCCGACGGCGCGCTGTACGTCGTCGATATCGCGCGCGGCCTGATCCAGCATCGCATTTACCTGACGAGTTATCTTCGAAAGCAAACCGAGAGCCGGAACCTTCAGGCGCCAGACAATCTTGGCCGAATCTACCGAATTGTCCACGACGGCCGCCCGGTAAAGCGTAAGGACTTCCTTCCAGCGAAACCCACGACAGAACAGTTGTTGGGCCGGGTGTCGCATCCTAACGGGTTCTGGCGCGACATCGCCCAGCAGATGTTGATAGAGCGGCGGGACGCCGATGCGGTGCCTCGGCTCCGGAAGCTGACAGTCTTGGAGCACAATCCAGCGCCCCTGGGACGCCTCCATGCGCTATGGACATTGGAAGGATTGAACCAACTGGATCTCTCCACGATTGAGGCCGCCACAAAGGATCCCGTGCCAAAGGTACGCAGTGCTGTGTTCCGACTGAGCGAAGCTTTTCTCAAAACCGACCAGCGTGAGGAAGCGATTCAGGGAGTGCTGTGTTGTGCGGGTTTTGTGGCCCAAGACGAGCAACTGCAGTTGCTGATGACCTTGGGCGAAATTGCCACTCCTGCCGCCGACACGATATCGAAGATTCTCTTGATGAATGGGCCGCCATCGCAGCTCCGCTTTGACGCGACAATCAGCGGATTGAGAGGGCGCGAACTGGAATTCCTTGAGAGTCTGGTCGGCGATCCAATTTGTTCGACGACGAAGCAAGAGCATGCGCCGCTGCTTTTCGGGTTGGCAAAATGTGTCACGCATGAAGCAATGCCACAGCGTGTCGAACGATTGCTTGAGTTGACTGCCAACCTGAAGCCTGGCGACTGGCAGCAGATTGCAATACTCGACGGGGTCGTCGCAACCCAACCCATCGCTCCGAAGAGCGGAACAATGATCAGGCCGCTGGCACTGAATTCGGAGCCGCGTTCCCTTGCCGTGATTGCCGGATCGGGAGATCGCCGCTTGCAAGAACGTGCCGGGCGTTTACTGGCACTTATCTCGTGGCCTGGGAAGGCGGCCTCGACAAATCCCCCTCCTGCTGCCGTTCCCGAATTGACCGCGGTTCAACAGGCCAGCCAGCTTCGAGGGAAGGAGCTCTACACCACGGTCTGTGGAGCGTGTCATCAACCTCACGGCAATGGTCAGCCCGGATTGGCGCCGCCGCTGCGGGACTCCGAATGGTCTCTCGGATCTGAACAACGGCTCATTCGAATCGCGCTGCACGGAATGCGCGATGCAGTGACTGTGAAGGGAGAAAAATGGGAACTCAGCATGCCGACTCTAGCCGAGGCCTTTGATGATCAGCAGGTGGCCGATGTCCTAACCTACATTCGTCGGGAATGGGGACATACAGCTCCACCAGTCGCAGTCGAAACTGTCGCAGTTGTCCGAGCCCTCCATGCAAAACGGGAGGACGCATGGACCGAGGCGGAGTTGTTGAAGATTCAATAGCGCCTTCGCCCGCCTCACCCGATTCGTGCCTTCACCGCCTGCCCCTTAATTCTCGCCCGATTCAGTTTGGCAACAATCGCCCGCGAATGCTGCGACGCGACCTCCACGGTGCTCGTCCGCTCACCCACTTCAATCTGGCCCACATTGATTGCGTCAAGTCCGGTCTCCCCGAGAATGGAGCCGACGATATCGCTGGGTTCAATTCCCGCCTTTGACCCGACATTCAACCGCAATTGCACGGTTGCAATGGGCGCCTGAAATCGGGATTCACCCTGCAGGCGTTGAAATTTCTGCCACGGACGCCGCTTGTCGTCGTCGGGACGCAACGTCGGTCGGGATTTTATTGGACCGTCGCTCGCAGGCTGCTCCGACTCTGGTTGTGTAGGGCGGACGGGACGGTTTACCGCGGGGGCCGTTTCACGGTAGGGGCGTTGAGCGGCCCGGGCAGGCACGGGCGGGCGATCGTAACGCCGCGGCCCAGACGGGCGATCGGCGTAGGCAGGTCCACGACGGTCGGCAGGGTCGTCATCTCGGCGATAGGGGGGTCTCGGCTCCGGTCGGCCAAGATCGCCTCGCGGGCTATAATCTCGAACCGGACGTGCAGGGAACGCGGGCGCCGCTGGAGCTGAGGAATGAGAGGACGCCCGTTCCGCCTTCATCGGGGCAGGAGTGGAACTAGGCGTCGTCCGGGTCGCCCTGGCAGGAGGGACCTCCAATGAGACCAAACTCTTGCGAGAATGCGGTGTCACAGGCCGAGGGGCAGCGACCTCTTCGGGTGGGGCTAGGTCAGGCGGAGCTTCATTTTCGTCCGAGGCCGACTTGGGGGAGGTCTCGGCATGTTTCGCCGGTTTTTCGATTCTTCGAACGGGCAACGGAGCATCTTCATCTGGTGCCGCTTTTGGCGCCGCTTTGGGCGCTGGCGTGGCGGACGAATGTAGAGGCGGTGTTGGAGCTGGAGAAGCCAGTCGTGGCAAAGGTTTTGCGGGAGCAGTCGTCAGGGGAGAAGCCGGCAGTTTCGCACCTTTTCCAGCTTCAGGCACCTCCCAGCGGCCTTCCTCTCCGGTGAATGCCTGGTGGAGGAGAGCCGAAATCAGGTCCATCGAATCGAAGCCTTCCTCGAGCAAGGCTTCGATGATGTGCTCACGCTTGGGGAAATCCTTGCGTTGCAGCAAATCCCGAAGGCGTTGCACCACCTGGTTCACGCGAGCGGATTCGATTTCGGTGTCGGTTGGCACCTGTCCACGGCGGATCCGTTGCAGTGTGAACCGCTCGATCTGACGAATAGCAAACACCTCACGACCCGACGCAAAAGAAATGGCGAGCCCACTGCGGCCAGCCCGGCCCGTGCGACCGATCCGATGGACATAATCTTCGCCGTCGTAAGGCATGTCATAGTTAAACACCACCTGGATGTCGTCCACATCCAGCCCTCGGGCGGCGATATCTGTGGCGACGAGAAACTCGAGGCCGCTCTTTCGGAATTTGTTCATCACCCGGTCCCGTTGCCCTTGGGTCATGCCTCCGTGAAGCGCGTCGGCTTCGTAACCCGCCGCGTTCATATGACCGGTGAGTTCATCCACCATTCGCTGGGTGTTGCAGAAGATGATCCCCAACCGGGCGTTGTGTAGATCGATAAGGCGCGTCAGAGCTTCAAATTTCCATCGACGATCCACTTCGTAGTACACCTGCTCTACGGTGGGAACCGTCATCGCCTTCTGCTCAATCCGAACCCACTGCGGATCCCGGGTGTAGTTGCGAATCAGGTCCTGAATCACCCTGGGAACCGTCGCCGAAAACAATACCGTCTGCCGCTCCTTGGGCACCTGGCTGAGGATTTCCTCGATGTCTTCCCGGAACCCCATGTCCAGCATCTTGTCCGCTTCGTCAAGGATCACCATTTTAACACCGGCGAGCCGCAGGGTTCCGCGCTTGATGTGATCAATGACACGGCCGGGGGTACCGATGACAATCTGCGATCCCGCCTTCAATCCGGCGAACTGACGCTCGTAGCTCTGTCCACCATAAATAGGCAGTGCGCGAACGCCGGTTTTGAATACCGAAAGCTTGTGGACCTCCTCCGACACCTGAACCGCCAATTCGCGAGTGGGACACAGAATCAGGACCTGCACTTCCCGCGATTTAGCATCCACCTTTTCGATCGCCGGTACCGCGAACGCTGCGGTCTTACCGGACCCCGTCTGGGATTGTCCCACGGCATCCCTACCCGTCAAGAGCACGGGGATGGCCTCAGCCTGGATGGGGGTTGCCTGTTCAAACCCGATCTGCTTGATCGCTCGTTGCACCTCGGGGGAAAGACCTAGTTCAGAGAAAAGTCGCGGACTCATCGAAGGCGGTTACTCTAGTCGCCTTCCGGGGCAGAACGCGAAGACTTTTTCTCCACAACCCCTCGCGCCATGCCCCATTTGCGTGCGCCGACCCTCCGAATTCACCACCCTTGGTCCTTGAAATTGAGAAGATTGGCCGGCCGTTGATCTGCGAAGGTCTCAACACTCAATGTTCGCAACGGCGACATCTCACTTCACCGCGCGCACGGTGGTCAATGACTTGATGAGACTGTGGTCGTCCCATTTCCAGACGACCTTCTTGTCGCGTGTGACTTCAAAGGCGTGGGCTCCCTTTCCTTCCTGGCCGCGCAGGAAATTTCCGACAAGCAGGTGGCCGTCGGGCAATTGCTGAATGCTGGAAGCCCATGTGAAGTTCAACTCAGGCGCGTCCTCCGCAGTGAACTGCCATGCAATTTTCTTATCCGGCGTTACTTCGATGACGCGCTTCTGGGTGCCGCACGAGATCAGCGTATTTCCATTCTTCAAACGTTGAGCGTCGCCCGCATTCTCGACCCCTGTGTATTCCCAGACGACTTTCCCATCTACGTCCACCTCCCGCACCGCTCCTTCGCCTTCGTGAGCGGCGAGGATATTTCCGTTCGCCAGTTTGTGAATATTCCGCACCTGGAGATGATAGCTCTCTTGACTCGTCTTGAGCGGTGTCACGCGCACGATGGCCCCCTTGGGATTTACTTCCACCGCCTGACACGGCCCCTGTTCCGCGACGAGTGTGTTGCCATTGGGCAACCGTTGGCAGCCAAGAACCTGCGGGCTCTGGCTCACATAATTCCAAACCTCCACTCCCTTGCGTGTGATTTCGCGCACACCGGTCGGCTTGCCACCGTATGCGTACAGCACATTACCGGTCGGCAGCACTTCGAAGATAACGGCAATGCTCGGCGGTTTATGTTCCCAAATTACCGCGCCGCTCTCGTCGAGTTCGAGAAGGCGGTTCGGGCCTTTGCCATACTCGAAAAATAGGAGTCCATGCCGGATCGGTGAATCCGCCGCGAAAGGAGACGGCGCCGACAAAAGCATCAGAAAAAGGAGGAGGAAGCTTCGGTAGAATTTCATGTTAATGTGATTTGAGGTAGCAATGAAGGGAGGGAGAGGCGTTTGGGATTCTTGACTCGGTGCACGCTGAACATCACGAGAGTATCGGGTGGAGGACGCGCCCAGCCACATCCGTGAGGCGAAAATCGCGACCGGCGTAGCGGTAAGTCAGGTTGAGATGGTCGAGTCCGAGAAGATGCAGGAGGGTCGCGTGGTAATCGTGAACATGGACAGGGTCACGAACAATGGCGGCGCCGTAGTCGTCCGTTTCACCGTAGGCCATTCCGCCTTTCACGCCCGCGCCAGCCAGGAGTGAAGTGAATGCTCTTGCATAATGATTTCGGCCCTTCCCATTGACACCATCGGTCCAGGGCGTGCGACCGAATTCGGTGCAGATAGCGACAGCGGTTTGTTCGAGAAGGCCACGTTGTTTAAGATCGCGTAGCAGTGCGGCCAGGGGACGGTCCACCCGTTGGGCTTTGGGCCGATGGCTGGCCATGTCGCCGTGGGCATCCCAGTTGTCGTGTGAACCAGTATCAATGAGCTCGACCACACGTACGCCACGTTCGAGCAGCCGGCGGGCGGTGAGGCATTGCCAGCCAAAGGACTTTTGGTCCCCGGGACGGACGCCGTAAGCCTGCCGTGTTTCGTCGCTCTCACGTGAGAGGTCAAGAGCCTCGGGCGCCTCGCGCATCATCCCTTCCGCAGTGTCGAAGGAGCTCATACGGGCCCTGAGTTTAAGGTCCTCAGCTCGGATGGTGGCGTGCGCTTCGTTCGCGTCGCGCAACAAAATTCGCTCGAGTTCTTGGAGTCGCACCGATCGGGCAAGCGGCTTGAGATTGGGAATCGGATCATCGCCGGGCACAAGGCGGACCCCTTGATGATAGGGCGGGAGAAAATTGCTGTCCCAGACCTGGGCGCCCGCGTAAGGCAGGTGTTCGGCAAGCACCACGTAGGGCGGAAGGTTGGGGTTGAGAGTGCCCAGTCCATAGCTGAGCCACGCACCGATACTGGGCAGGGGAATGGTCGAGGAACCGGTGTGCATGGCCAGAGTTGCTTGGAAGTGCTCGACGATGTCGGTGTGCATCGAGCGAATGACGCAGAGGTCATCCGCCAGGTCGCCGAGCAAAGGAAACAAGTCGCTGACCGGCAGCCCAGACTTTCCCCGCGCAGTGAACTGGAACGGCGACGCGAGCATCGGGAGCGCCTTGGCCTCGTCGGGGCGCAAACCAAAGGCTGTTATGGGTTTTCCGTGGCCCGCCTGCAACTTTGGCTTGGGGTCAAATGTGTCGAGATGCGAAAACCCGCCGGTTAGAAAGACGAACAGAAGTTGCTTGGCACGCGCCGGGTGGTGGCTAGGTTTCGGCGCCAGCACATGCCCGTCGTTCAGTGCAGCGGCAAGGGAAAGTCTGGGATGCAACCCAAGGAGACCGGTGCAGAGCGATCCAGCGGTGCCCCGGAGGAAATGACGGCGGTTGATGGCGAATTGGGCATTCATGGCCGGGTCAGTCTAAAAAGAAGAATTCGTTCGCGGTCAATAAGACTCGTGTATAGCTGGACCAGGCTTCCTGTTCCAACTGCTCTTCGGTCGCCTCGGTACGGCGCAGCACTTCGCGGCATTGTGACAGAAACTGCTCGGCACGCGCTACCTCTTTGGGGCTGGGCTCGCGCGACCAAGCCATCGTGCAGGCAACCTTCACCCGGTCCGCCTCCTTGCTCGCCGTATTCATCACTCGCCGGGCAAAGGCGGACGCCTGGTCCTGCACAAACTTGTTGTTCATCAGGTAAAGAGCCTGCAGTGGAACCGTGGAGTCGGTCCGCACATCCGTCGAGACGTTGGCGTCCGGGGCGTCGAACAATGACAGATACGGTTGGCGCTGGAGGCGTTGGATCATCAAATAAACGCTGCGATGATTGGAGTCGTAAAGTTCCTTGAAAGGATTGTGCTGCGTCCATTGCCACTCGGAGATCTTCGGAAATGGATGCGACCCGGGCCTGCGCAAATCCAAAGAGCCGGCCACGGAGAGCATCGAGTCGCGGATCTCCTCCGCGGAGAGACGGCGGCGGGGGAAAAGAGAGTAATCCGTTGTCAGTGGGGCAGTAGTCCGTGAGGCAGCGTGACTGTCCTGATGGACCACGGAGCCCTGATCACGGATCACCGCCCCCTGCCCCTTCCCCCCTTCCCCGCTCCGTTCAGACGCCTGCTGATACGTCGATGAACGCATGATCAGGCGGTGGACGGCTTTGACGGACCAGTCCGACTCGATGAACCGACGGGCAAGATGGTCTAGCAATTCGGGATGGGTCGGTAAATCGCCCCGCAGGCCGAAATTCGATGGCGTGGCCACCAAGCCCCGCCCAAAGTGATGCTGCCAGATGCGGTTGACCATCACCCGCGCCGTCAAGGGATTGTCTGGCCGCGTGAGCCATTCGGCGAACGGCAGGCGGCCGCTGGCGCCGTCCGGAATGTTCAGCGGTTGCTCGCCCGCAAGGAACTTCGGCGCCCTACGGCGCACCGGCTGGCCCGGTTCGTTGGGTTCTCCGCGCAACTGCAAACCCGAATCGACCGGCTTGCCTTCTGCAACCGCGTAGGCGACCGGCAATCCAGCAGGCGACCCTGGCCTCTTCACTCCGGCCAGTTCGGTGTTCAGGGTCTTGAGTCTATTTTCTAGCACTTGCGTCGCGGCGTTCGTGCGGTTCGCAATTCCCTTTTTCTCTGAAGCCAATTCCTTTTCGCACTCCTTGACCCCCGCTTCAAGGGAGGCAAGCCGCTTGTCGTGGGCCGCTGTTAGAGATTGGTATTTCTCGGGCGGTACCAGGGGACGAAATCCGCTCCGGGGAAATTTCTTGGACTGAAACTCCTCCGAGCCCGCGTATGGAAACTGTGTGCTCTCGAACAAGCCGTAGAGGGCGTAATAGTCCTCCCGCGTCATCGGGTCGTACTTGTGGTCATGACAGCGAGCGCACCGGAATGTCATGCCCATGAACGCGCGGCCTGTCGTCTCGATGGCATCCTCGATGATAAGGTGTGCGAACTCAAAGGGAGCGGTGGCGTAGCGACGGGACAATGCCAGAAAACCGGTGGCCGTGACTCGCTCAGCGTAGCGGTCAATGGGTCCCTGCGCCGCGAGAACGTCACCCGCGAGCTGCTCCCGCACGAACTGATCATAGGGTTTATCGACGTTAAAGGATTCGATGATATAGTCGCGATAAAGCCGGGCTTCGGGCACGGGATAGTCGGCGTTGTCGCCCGCTGTGTCGGCGTAGCGGACAACGTCCATCCAGTGACGTCCCCAACGTTCGCCATATCGCGGGGAAGCGAGCAACCGCTCGACCACGTTGTTGAACGGCTCGGCGGATTGATCGGCGACGAACGCTTCGACTTCTTCCGGCGTCGGCGGCAGGCCAGTGAGGTCATAGGTGGCGCGTCGCAGCAGTGTCCGCCTGTCCGCGCATGGGCCCGGTAGCGTCTCCGTTGCTTCGAGCTTTGTGAGGATGAATCGGTCGACTTCATTCCTTGCCCACTTCGGATTCTTCACTGTCGGGGAAATCCTTGGTAGGACCGGCTGGAAAGCCCAGTGAGGGGGCCCGTTGGGCGTCGCGTCCGAAGCCAAAACCATCCCGCATGTGCCAAGCAGAAGATAGACTTTCTGGAGTGCGAAGCGCATTTTCCAACTCAACAGCTCATTGTTGCCCCATTGCATTGCTGCCTTCGCCCTCCGTCGTCCGGGTCAATCGTGAGCAGCGCAACAGGGGTTGTTCTCATTTTAAACGGAAAGTTGCTGGCCCAATCGGTGCCAAAGCGAAATTTGTACTGGCAAAGGGCGTCACTGGAGTCTTAGAAGTTGAGGGTCAACCGTCAACCACAAATGCCCTTTTGGGAGCAGGACTGCCTTGTGCCGGTCACCGGCAGAAGGCTGGAGGTGTCCTCGTGAATGTCGAATCGGTTGAATTTCCGATGTTGCGGCGCAAGGTTGCTTGGCGGGTGCTACCGCTGGTCTTTGTAATCTATATCGTCGCTTACCTGGATCGCGCCAATGTCGGCTTTGCCAAGTTGCGGATGGCGAGCGACCTGAATTTTTCGGAACAGGTGTTTGGACTGGGCATCGGGATTTTCTTCATTGGCTACCTAATACTCGAAATTCCCGGAGCTCTACTCGTCGAGCGCTGGAGCGCCCGCAAATGGTTCGCGCGAATTCTCATCACCTGGGGCTTTATCTCCGCCCTAACCGCTTTTGTCCGGACGCCGATGCAGTTCTACGTCGCACGATTCCTCTTGGGCGTGGCCGAAGCCGGCTTTTTTCCGGGTATTATTGTCTACTTCACTCATTGGTTCGTCAGTGCGGATCGGGCGCGTGCCCTTTCGGGGTTGGTCATGGCGGTGCCTTTCAGCCTGGCGCTCGGTGCGCCCGTATCGGCGCTGCTACTCGATGTGCATTGGCTCGGGGTCTCCGGATGGAAATGGTTGTTCCTCTTGGAAGGGTTGCCGGCGGTCGGTTTGGGAATCGTCACACTGGTGTGCATGACCGATCGGCCCCGCCATGCGAAGTGGCTCACACCGCAGGAACGCGATCATCTCGAAGGCCTGCTCGCTGCCGAAGCCCGCGCGAAGGAAGCAGCGGGCGGAACAACGGTCTGGCAGGCCCTGCGGCTACCCAATGTTTGGCTGCTGGCTCTGGGCATCTTCGCCACCAACACCGGCGGATACGCACTGGCGTTCTGGCTCCCGACGACAGTCAAGAATCTCTCCGGAGGCTCCGACCACGCGGCTTTGTTCTACAGCGGCCTCTTTTATGCCTGCGGATTGATCGGCGTATTTGTCTCCGGCCAATCCTCCGACCACACCGGCGATCGCAAGTGGCATTGCGTAGGCGGTCAGGTGGCCACCGCGCTCCTCCTCGCTGGCAGCGCGATTCATGGTCAGTCATTCCCGCTCGTAATGAGTTGGTTATGCCTCACGGGATTGGCTGCCTATTTCTGGCCGTCCCCATTTTGGGCGCTGCCTACCCTCACCCTCACGTCTTCGGCCGCGGCGGTTTCCATTGGCTTCATAAACATGCTGGGGAATCTCGCGGGCTACTTCGGCAATCATTTCAACGGATGGCTACACAGCCACAACGCGAGCGAAAGCACCTGCCTGCTTTTCCTCGCTGCGTGCTACCTCCTCGGCGGCGTATTCGTAAGTTTTGTGAACGTGAAAGAGAAGAGATCTCTCATCATTCCGGCACTGCGGCGTCCCGTATCCAAAGTATGAAATCACCCAACCCGAAAGTCGTCGTCACCGATTGGACGTTCCCAGACCTCAGCGTCGAGGAACGAATCTTAAAAGCGCACGGAGTCGAATTCGAGGCGCGCCAGTGTAAAACGGAAGCGGACCTGATTGATCTCTGCGCGGACGCGGATGCGGTCGTTACACAATTCGCCAGGGTCAATGCAAACGTGGTGTCGGCCTTGCGAAAGGCACGAGCCATCGTTCGGTACGGCATCGGGGTGGACAATGTGGACGTGGATGTGGCGCGTGCGCGCGGCATACCGGTCTGCAACGTTCCAGACTACTGCATTGATGAGGTGGCGGACCAGACGCTGGCCTTCATTCTCGCGACGACTCGTCAGGTGCTGACCCTTGCCAATCACCTTCGCGGGGGAAAATGGGGTCTGGCAATTCCACTTTCCGATATGAAGGCGCTGCGGGATCTGACCGTCGGAATCGTTGGCTTCGGACGGATTGGGCGTGAAGTGGTAAAGCGGTTGATGCCCTTCAAATGCGCGCTGCACGTGTTTGATCCCGTGGTTCCGGCAGCGGAGATCGAGAAATTGGGCGCCCGGGCAGTCGGTTTTGAGGAACTGCTGAACAACGCGGATGTTCTCACCCTGCATTGCCCTTCCACCCCGCAGACGCGAAGGCTGATGAACAGCGAAGCCTTCGCGACGTTGAAACAGGGAGCGATCTTCATCAACGTGGGCCGCGGTGACCTCGCGGACCCCGATGCCCTGACCGCTGCATTGCAGAGCGGGCATCTGGGTGCGGCGGCGCTCGACGTGTTTGACCCCGAGCCAATTCCGGAAAATCATCCCCTGCGTGCCATGTCAAATGTCCTCCTGTCGCCACACATCGCCTCGTGTAGTGTGCCGGCGGTGAAGAAGCTGAGAGAGTCCGTCGCAAACCTGGCATTGGCGGCGGTGCTCGGGCAGCCACTACTTACCGTCGTTAATGGTGTGAAATGATACCCCCCATGATTCCAACCCTGTTTGATCTAAGAGGCAAAGTCGCTTTGGTCACGGGCTCCGCTCAAGGGCTCGGCCGCGCCATGGTCCTGGCCCTGGCCGAAGCGGGTGCCGACGCCCTCCTTGTGGACCGGAACGAGGTCGGCTCGCGTGAAACCGCCGCGAGCATCGAGCGGTTGGGACGGCGCGCGGTCGTTGTGGCCTGCGATGTCTCCGACCCCGCTCGGATTCGCGATCTGTTCCGGCATCTCGATGCAGAATTTGGCCGCATCGACTTCCTCGGCAACGTGGCCGGCGACGGTATTCTCAGGCCACCCGAAGATATCTCACTCGAAGACGTGGAGCGTTGCTGGCGGAATCTGGTGCTCGGCCGGTTCTGCATGTGCCAGGAAGCGGGGCGCCGTATGCTCGCTGCCGGTTCGGGCAGCATCGTGAATATCGGTTCGCTCGCGAGCGTCACGGCCCTCGGGCGTGGTCATATCGCCTACAGCATGGCCATGGGCGCCGTTGCGCAAATGACCCGCGAGTTGAGCACCGAATGGGCCGGCCGCGGCGTGCGCGTGAATGCAATCCTGCCCGCGCAGGTAGTGAATCCCAGTCTGGAGAAGCGCTTGAGCGAGAACCCCGCCCTGCGAGACATGTTTCTGAGCGGCATCCCGGCTGGACGGCTTGGCCAACCCGATGACATCAAAGGCTTGTCAGTCTTTCTCGCGTCGGAGGCGTCCCGATGGATTACGGGCGCGCTGATTCCAATGGATGGCGGGAATTTGGCGGCGAACGCGGGCGCAACAATGGGAAGAACACGATGAACTACGAACCACTCGAAAAGACAAGACTATCGAAAGAGCAAGGCGTTGCGTGGTATCGCGCGATGCTGCTCATCCGCCAGACGGAGGAGCAACTCGCGCGATGTCATCAGCGCGGGCTCATTCACGGCGCCTGTCACACGTATGTGGGTCAGGAGGCCGTCGCGGTCGGAGTCTGCTCGGAGTTGCGCCAGGACGACGTCCTGTTCAGCACGCACCGCGGACATGGTCACGCACTGGCAAAGGGTTTGCCTCCGGTTGAACTCATCGCGGAGCTGTTCGGCCGAAAGACAGGTTGCTCGCGCGGACGGGGCGGGAGCATGCATCTTTTTGCCCCAGAGATCGGGCTGATGGGAACGAGCGGAATCGTTGGGCCGTGCATTCTTCAGGCGACGGGTGCCGGCTATAGCTTTAAAGTCCTCAAGTCCGACCGTGTGGCGGTCGCCTTTTTTGGCGATGGTGCAGTGAATAATGGGGCGTTCCACGAAGCGCTGAACATGGCAAGCATCTGGCGGCTGCCGGTGCTGTTTGTGTGCGAAAACAACCAATTTGCCACCGAGGTGCCGTTCCAATACGCCTCAGGCAATCCAAGTGTTGCCAGTCGTGGGGTGAGTTACGGGATCCCGGGCATCGAAGTGGATGGCAACGACGTCGCCGCAGTGGCTCATGTCGCCGGCGAAGCCTTGCAACGCGCTCGCACCGGCGCCGGCCCGACGCTCATCGAGTGCAAGACGTATCGCACCCGGCCCCATTCCGAGGGCATGAGTGACTATACCTATCGCACCCGCGAGGAGGTCACCGCGTGGCGCGATCGGTGCCCTATCAAACGCCTGCGCACCCAGTTGCTCGACCGCCACTTGGCGACCGAGTTGGAGTTGACCGCCATCGATGCGGACATTCAAGCGCAGGTGGTGGAAGCCAGTCAGGCAGCCGAGAATGCGGCGTGGCCGGAGGTGTCCGCCGCAACAACCCATGTCCATGGAGTTGGGGCTGGAGTCAGAAGACAAGGGACTGCAGACAAGCGAACGGAAGTGGGCCGGGAAATTTCCTTTGTCGCGGCGACGGTCGAGGCGCTGGATCACGAAATGGCGCACAACCCGCGCATTTTCGTTTTCGGTGAGGGCATCGGCGTCCGCGGCGGAAACTTCGGTACCACGGCTGGACTCTACGCCAAATACGGCGCCGACCGACTTTGCGATACGCCGATTTGCGAACGTGGATTCGTCGGCCTCGGCTGCGGGGCCGCAATGACCGGCACACGTCCCGTCATCGATTTCATGTTTATCGATTTTCTAAACGACGCGTTCGGTGAACTCATCAACCAGATCGCCAAGATGCAATATATGAGCAGCGGTCGACTGCGCATGCCCATCCTCCTGCGCGGTTGCATTGGGATCGGGCACAGCGCGGCGACGCATCACTCGGGCAGCTACCATTCCATTTACAGTCACATCCCCGGACTGCGTGTAGTGGTGCCGTCCACGCCCTATGATGCCAAAGGCCTGTTCACTCGCGCGCTTCGGTGCGACGACCCGGTGCTGTTCCTCGAGCCCCGTGAATTGATGGCATCCAAAGGGCCAGTTCCCGCCGAACCGTACGAAATCGAATTCGGCCTGGCCCGCATTGCTCGCGAAGGCCGGGATGTCACGGTCGTCGCCATCGCACTCATGGTGCAGCGATCCCTCGCCGCCGCGGAACAACTCGCAAACGAGGGTATCTCCGTCGAAGTAATTGACCTGAGAACCGTCTCCCCCCTCGACACCGAGACCCTCCTGCGTTCTGTGGCGAAGACGGGCCGGCTGCTCATCGTGGATGAAGCGTTTGCTCCGTGCGGTCTCGGCGCGGAAATCGCTGCGTGCGTCACCGCCGCTGGTTTCGACGATCTGGACGCGCCCATCCGCCGGCTGAACGGAGCCTTTGCCCCCACACCGTATAGTCCACCGCTGGAAAAAGCGGTAATCCCGCAGGTGGACGATATCGAGCGCGCCATTCGCGACTTGATTGACGAATAGAACTACGGAATGCATCAGCGATATGAGAATCGGAAAATGCGGAATCACGAGCCCCTGGTTCGTCGATTTGGTGTCTTCATTGGCTAATCCCCTTTAACTATGCCCATCGAAATTATCGTTCCACGGCTGGGTTGGTCCATGGAAGAAGGCGCATTTATCGCCTGGCTCAAGGACGATGGAGCATTCGTCCGCGCTGGTGATCTGCTCTTCAGTATTGAGGGCGACAAAGCTGTACAGGAGATTGAGTCGATCGACAGCGGCATCCTCCGCATTTCAGCGGCTTGCCCGAAGCCCGGCGGGTCGATTCACGTCGGTGATTTGCTCGGACACCTTGTCTCCCCGGACGAAGCAGCACTTAAATCTGCGCCGACAATCTCAGCCAAAGCCAGCACGCCGTCTCCCGCGAGCGAATCCAATCCGATTGACAAGACACCCACCATAATACGGCGGAATCCAGGGGAAATTATTTCCGCGCCAAGGAGCGCCACCGCCATTAGCCCGCGGGCACTGCGGGTGGCATCCGAACTTGGCGTGGACTGGACCCAAGTCACTGGCTCGGGGCGAAGCGGCCGGATTCGGGAACGGGACATTCACGCCGCCGGTTCCAATCGATCGCGCCGCCCCATCGAGGGCAGTGACACTCTGGGAACCTGAGGCGGCTGTGATCCAGTCCAAACGGTTTGCGGGTTCCCGAATCAAAGATTAAAGATCGGACCCCTTTCCAGCGGTCAATGGCAACAAGTTGCCGTCCGCATCGAAGCTCATTTCATGGAGTGTGCCGCAGGGTTCCAGCCGGGCCTTCGGTTGATTTCCTTCGGCACAGGCTTCGGAGATCTCCAACCACTCCAACGACAGCGTGTCGGCGATGCGCACGACCTTGGCGTGTCTCAGTTCGGGCAAAGCCAAGGAATTCAGCGCATGACCGATGGCCTCCCGATCCGTATCGAAATGCATGGGGATCTTCGCGCATTGCAGGGCGAGTGACGTCAGCGCATTGATGAATGTCACTTGCGGATTCATTGCCCGGACCAACCGTGTCGTGGTCACGTCCGCCAGGCCGACACCGATGGCATTGCCGTGGGTTTGCGGCGTGAGATCGCGCACAAAAACGCGGCGAATGAGCGGCGTCCTTTCGTTCACTTTCCCTAGGAACGACTCATAGCCATGGACGCCCCGTCCAATGATGTTCGGGTCCATGCCGGAACCGCTGATGTTTTTTCCCAACCGATCGACTATCAGCAGATCGATGTCATCGAACGGCAACGATGGCATTAACCGTTTGGCTTCTTGAAAAAGTTCCTCTTCCCTGCGCTCCATTTCTTCGGGCAGCAAGACGGCCATTTTTGCGGTTTCATGGAGCTGGTTTTCGACGATCGCCACGCCGCAAAGAATAGGTGCGGAGCGTAGAATGAGCCGTGCGGAAGTCCGCAGGACGTGTTCGTAACCCAAATGAACGGCTGCGGTGTGGTATTTGGCGGCGCCCGAGTGCTTGCCCAAGCCCACAACCATCATTTTTAGAATCCCACTGCCGAGCGCACCGCTGAAATCCGTGTGCGGTTTGACCCGGTTGACGATCACCACGCCGTCCGCTCGCAATGCTTCGCCACTCCATACAACCTCCAAACCTTCCTCCGTCACACCCAACCGCTCGACATCCATGGCAGCGCAAATCGGCACTTGAAGCAGGTCCTCACGGATGCCGTATTCAGCCAAAAGTTCCTTTTGCCCCTCCGAGGTCGCGCCACCGTGGCTGCCCATGGCCGGGACAATGAAGGGTCTCGCGCCAGCAGCTTTCAAAAGATCGAGCACCGTCGCGACTATCCGCTGAAGATTCGTGATTCCTCGGCTGCCAACGGCGACCGCAACGCGCGCACCCGGCTTGAGCTTCGGGAGAATTTTGGCGAATTCGTCCTGAAGCGTCGCACGAATGTCTACGGGCGGCGCCTGCGGAAATGTCTGTCGCACAGCCAATATTTGTGGAAATAATTTGATCATATTAAAATCATCCAAGCCCCGACCCAAGGATTGCCGGACGGCAAAACTGCCGACCGTTCCGCAATGACCGTGGAGAATTGCAGCAGCCGCAAGCCGATTTTCATCATGGAGGTCACGCGGATCATGGTGAGTTCCTCCAGTAGGGCCCGCGGTGTCGAAGCACAATTTTTGATTCTCACCGGCCAATAGACGGGTAGGCGATGCCAGAGGTACCGTGCATCGTCTTGGCCACATGATTAAGCAAGTCACCGATGATATTCTTCTCAGCAACGCGCAGGCCATTGCCCATGGGATCGCGCCTAACGATCATTTCGACTCCGGCCTGGCATTGACTCTTCGGCAGGACTGGCCGGCACTTTACAAAGACTTTCGGCACTACCTGCACACAGCCCACCCCAAGGCCGGCAGCCTGTGGGTATGGACTCGAGCGGACGGACGGCGGGTCATCAACCTGTTCACCCAGGAACCCGCTTCGAGCGAACACGCTCACCCAGGCAAGACGTCGTACCACACGCTTAACTTATGCCTGCGTGAGCTGCACAGTCTGGTCGAGGCGGAGAAAATCGCCAGCTTGGCCCTGCCTCGGCTCGTAACGGGCGTGGGGGGGCTGGAGTGGGATCAAGTCGAGCCGCTGATCCGACAGCATCTGGGTTCCCTCCATATCCCCATATATCTCTATACCACCTACCACAAGGGAATCAAAGCCGTTGAAGACCGGAAATAGCCCGCTGGAAAAATTCATAACCCACTTACGCTTATGCCCCAGTCGCACCTATTGAGCTCCCCCATCATCGATAACATCCTGCATCCATCGGATTTTTCCGAGGTAAGTCAGGTCGCATTCGCACACGCGTTCAAGGTAGCCCTGATCACACGGGCGAGGCTCACCCTGCTGCACGTCGCACAGGACGACGACAGCGAATGGTCGAATTTCCCGGGGGTGCGCTAGGCCGTGGAGCGCTGGGGTTTGCTTCCAAGTGGAAGCCCAAAATCAGCGGTGCCGAAGCTCGGGATTGATGTTCGAAAGCTGATGGAACACGACGCCGATCCTGCCAAATCGGTGCTACATTATCTCGAAAATCACGGCTCAGACCTCATCGTGCTCGCCACCCATCACCACGCCGGAAATGTCGGCTGGCTAAACAAATCCGTCTCGGAACCCGTCGCTCGCAAATCCGGCGAGATGACACTCTTCGTGCCCGCTGGTGTCAGCGGATTCGTCTCGTTCGACGACGGCTCTGTGTCGCTCAAGAATGTTCTCATCCCCGTTGCAGCCCAACCGCACCCGCAGCCGACCATCGCGGCGGCGGCCCGACTGGTGCAACAATTAAAATGCGACTCCGGCTCGTTCACGCTCCTGCACTTAGGTGACGAGGGGGCCATGGCGACTGTGACACCCCCTTCGGTGCCAGGCTGGCAGTGGAGGAAACAGACAAGACCGGGCGCCGTGATCGATGAAATTATCGGAACCGCCCGACGGATGAATGCAGACCTCATCGTCATGTGTACCAACGGGCGGCACGGCTTTCTCGACGCTCTGCGTGGCAGCTATAGCGAACGCGTGCTGCGGCACGCACCCTGTCCATTGCTGGTTATTCCCGAGACATCGAGGGCTGCCGGTTCAATGGGTTAAGCCCGGGCTTTTATAAAAACCACACGGACGAAACTCACCCTTGCCCCATGATCCAGATTTTGTTGAAGTCTTCGGAGTTTCAATGGTTTCCAGCCCAAATTGTTTCGAGGTTCCGCGAAACGTCAACGTGGCCCCGTCTTCGTTCCGCAGAACCGTGGATGCGGGGTGGCGTGCCATAACAGTGCGGGTTGTTCTTGCCCTGTGGGCTGTTCTCGGATGGGGAGTGGCGACCTCTGCTCCGACGATCCCCAAGACGCCTGAAGAGCTGTGGGCCCTGCGTCCGATTGTACGCCCCGCCGTCCCGGAGGGGGGCACGGCGTCAAAAAACCCCATTGATGCCTTCATCGCAAAGTCGTGCCGGGATCGGGGGCTCACGACGACCGGGCCGGCGGATCCCCTCGTCTGGTTGCGTCGGGTAACCTTTGATCTGACGGGCCTCGCTCCGACGCCCGCCGAGCAGGAGAGCTACCTTGAGGATTCGTCTGCGGGTGGACGAGACAAGGCAATCGCACGTCTCCTGGGAAGCGAACAACATGGAGTTCGATACGGACGCCACTGGCTGGATGTGCTGCGTTATGCGGATTTCGACGAAAACATGCCGGCAACCCCCGGAATCCACTACTGGCGCGATTGGGTGATCCACGCCATCAATCAAGACCTCCCGTTTGATGATTTTGTGCGAGCTCAAATCACCGGGAACCGCGCCGCGAAGCGAAAGACGATTTCGCCGGAAGGACATCTGTCCGAAGTTCCACCCCGTCCAGAGGACCGATTTGCCCTTGGATTTCTTGCCCGCGGGGCAACGTCGCCCGGCAATGCGGATTATCAACTGAGCTTTTCCGCAGTGGAGACCATATCGACCGCCTTTATGGGGATGACGATTGGCTGTGCGAAGTGCCACGATCACTTTTTCGATCCCATCCGCCAGGCCGATTATTATTCGATGAAGGCGATCTTCGATCCGCTGGTCGTCCGGCCGATGGATCTGGCTACTCCGGAGCAAGTGTTCGCCCATGGCCGTTCGGTGGCGGAACATGAGAGCCGGCTCCAGAGAGTTGTAGAAGCCATGCGCCGGTTTGTTGCGCCGTACCACACGCAGCTTTATGAGGAGCGACTTTCGGCGCTACCCCCGGAAGCCCAGGCGGCAATTCGAAAACCTGAAAAGCAGCGAAGTGCGGCTGAGCAGAAGATCGCGGAGGACTACCACCCCATCCTCCGAATTGATCCGATCAAGATGAAAGCCATTATGACTCCGGAGGTGATCAAGGAGTACGATGGCTATTTGAAGCAGTTGGCTGCGCTCAAGGCCCCTGAGCCGCTACCGGTTTTCTGGACAGTGGAGGACGACGCGAAGCGAGCGTCTGAGAAGCGCTATGTTTTAACCACGGGCGATCCGGCGCGGCCGAAATTGAGCCAGGAGGTGCAGCCTGGTTTTCCCCTCGTCACACGGCCGCCTGAATTTCGCGATGGCCGCCGGGAGACCCTTGCGGACTGGCTGACCGCCGCAGAGAACCCACTCCTGCCACGGGTGGCGGTGAATCGGATTTGGCAATGGCATTTCGGCAGCGGGCTCCATGGCAGTGCGAACGACTTTGGGAGCTTGGGTGGCGCGCCGATTCATCCCCAACTGCTCGACTACCTGGCGGCGGAATTTATTGCGCACCGCTATTCAATGAAGTGGCTCCACACCCTGATTGTAACGTCCGAGACTTATCAACGCGCATCCCGCGTTACTGCCGATGCGGCGATTGCCAACCAACGGATTGATCCGGACAACCGGATGTATTGGAAGTACCCGTTGAATCGACTGGAAGCCGAATCCATTCGCGATGCGCTCTTACAAGCGGCGGGTACACTCGAATTACATTTGGGCGGCAAGTCGTTTGATATGGGAGGCACCAATGTAAGTTCCAACCGCCGCACAGCCTACGTTCAACGCGGCTATCGTTCGTATCAGGAGGTGATGCCTGCCTACTTGCAAACATTTGATGCCGAGGATGGCCGGATCGTCTGTCCCCGTCGTAACCAGACCGTTACCGCACCTCAGGCGCTTTTTCTGATGAACGATTCGTTGACGGAGGACGTGAGCAAACTGTTTGCGGCACGCTTGGCCGGGGAATTTCCCGGGGACCTAACAAGCGCGGTTCGGGCGGGCTACCGCCAGGCCCTCGGCAGGCACCCAACCAGCACGGAAGAGGTTCGGGCATCGACCTATCTCGCGGGGGATCCGTCCCGATTGAAGGGATTCTCTTGGGCAGTGCTAAATCTCGACGAATTCCTGTATCTGCGTTGAAATGGAATCCGGCCTACTCGTCGCATGACATCGTCTTCTATCTATCCTTGCGGCCGCTTTGCCCGGAGGCGATTCCTACACCAAGTGGGCGCGGGATTCTTCGGCACCGCGATCGGTGCCGTGCTCGCTGCGGACGGCGGGAACTCGGTCCCCCGGATCACCCCAAGGGCGCGGTCGGTCATTTTCTTGTTCATGTGCGGGGGCGTCAGCCATCTCGACACCTTTGATCCGAAGGGAAATGGAATGGCCGGTAAACTCATCAATGCCGTGGGTTTTGGTGACAACATGGCTGAAATGATGCGCCCCGTAATTCCCTGCCATCGAACGTTCACGCCGTGCGGAAAATCTGGCATCCCGGTTTCCGACTGGTTTCCGCACGTCGGTTCGGTCATGGATGAAATCGCGGTCGTGCGGTCGATGTACTGTCACGAAACGAACCATTTCCCGGCGGTCGTGGAAATGGCGACCGGCCACCGCGACCGGCTTTTAGAACATCCCACACTCGGCAGTTGGGTTTCGTTCGCCCTGGGCAATGAGAATCAGAATCTGCCCACCTTCGTAAATCTCGGTCGCCCATCCTCAGCGGTGCAACTCAGCGGCGGCTACCTCGGTGCAACAGTCTCTGCGACCCCTTTCCAACCCGGCGAGGTGCCAATCCCAAATCTTAAACCGCCCAAGAATACCTCGGCGGCTGATCGCGAACGGCAGATGCAGCTGCTGTCGGCAATGAACGAAGAGTTTCGTCGTGACTATGCAATTCACAGTGCAATTGCGGCCCGCACTCGCTCCTACGAACTGGCGGCACGGATGCAGGCCTGCGCACCCGAAGCCGTGGATTTTTCGAATGAACCCGAATCGATCCGCCAACAGTACGGAGTGGGCGGCGCCGATACCGACGATTTCGGCAAGCGGCTCTTGCTGGCGCGGCGACTGGTTGAACGGGGCGTCCGGTTCATTCAGGTGTGTCATGCCGGAAACGGAGGCAACGGGGCGTGGGATGCTCATGACGACATGGGCAGCCACGCGCCCTTGTGTCGCCAGACTGATCGACCCATCGCTGGGCTCATCAGCGACCTAAAACAACGGGGCCTTTTGGATACGACCTTGGTCGTCTGGACCAGCGAATTCGGACGCACGCCGTGGTCGCAGAATACCACCGGCCGAGATCATAACCCCAAGGGATTCACCTCTTGGCTGGCGGGTGGCGGCGTTCGGGGCGGAACCATTTGGGGGCGTACGGACGACGTCGGATACCGCGCCGTGCAGGACAAAGTTTATATCAATGATTTGCAGGCAACGATCATTTGCCAACTCGGACTCGATCCGAAGCAGATGGAGATCGAGATTAGCGGCCGCCCCGTAAGGTTGGTGGAGGAAGGGTCCGAACCGATTCGGGGAATTTTGGCGTAGCGCAAACTGCCGTCTTTTCGATCGCAAGCATTGACAAACAAAACTCCTATCACTATCGATTTGCACCGCCTCGCGGCCATTGCCGTTTTCGGGTTTAGCCTTGTTACGAGTTCCGTGGCTCAGCAGCCCGCATCGGTTTCCTCTCCGCTACGTCGCGAAACAAAGCAAAACGAAACCGGCACGGAAGCCGTTGTACTGCCCGCGTCCATTTCGGACCCTATCGAACCCTTCAATCGCATTGTTTATGGCTTCAACAAGGGGATCATGACGGGGGTGATGCAGCCGAGCGCAAAAGTCTACCGGTTCATCGTCTTCAAGCCAGTCAGGACGGGGATCAACAATTTCGGCAGGAACCTTACGTTTTCGGGTCGGCTCGCCAATAACCTGCTTCAGGGAAAGTGGACTGGGGCGCGCGATGAAACCTACCGGTTTTGTTGTAACACGACTGTTGGAGTGGCGGGGTTAAGAGACGTGGCAACCCACTGGAGGATTCCGAAATCAGACGCCGACTTTGGAGAGACCTTCGGCAAGTGAGGTTGGAAGCCCGGCTGCTTCCTCATGTTGTCGCTCCTTGGTCCAAGCAATGAACGTGATTCACTCGGCCTCGCATTGGACACAGTGGCACAACCTCTGATTTATTTTGCTCCCTACAAGTTCCATGTGGTCAATCCCTGACCTACATCGGGCCCTACTCCTATTTAAGCTACGCGGGCATCTATAACACTCTCGTCGACAACATTGACGAATATGTCCGATTTAGTCAGGCCGAAATGGATCCGTATTCGGAGATTCAGCATGCCTAGACAGTCCTGCGGAAAACCCGCGTGGCGGATTTCGAACTTAAGGGTAACCAGGACAATGCGCTGTTGGAAACTCTCCAATCCGTCTTTTCCACCTATAAGGACCTACACTTTCCAGACCGTGGCAAGACCCGCTCGGTTCTAATTCCTGCGACGGGTCGGAAATTGCGATTTATTTTTTGGTTGCAGTCGAGCAACGCACCCGTGGTCTATATTGTTCCGGGCTTGGGCTTGCATCGACTCGCTCAACCGTCGGTTGCGATGGCCGAACTGGTCTATAAGAACGGCTTCCCCGCCGTTTGCGTGAGCAGCACCTTTAACTCCGAGTTCATGGAACACGCCTCAACCGCCACCCTGCCGGTCTATTTGCCCGTGGACGGGCATGATATGCACGTCGCTTTGACGGAGATTGATGGCCGCCTGAATACCCTCTATCCGAACCGGTTGGGCCGCAGGGCGCTCATGGGTTATTCCATGGGCGGATTGCATTTCTTGTTTATCGCGGTCACTCCGCCGACCCATTTGGCGCCCTTGATAACATTTGACCGCACCGTCGCAATCAACACCCCGGTTCGATTGCTTCACGGAGTTTCCAAGCTGGACGAGTTTTACCGCGCGGCCCTCGACTGGCTGAGCTCGGAGCGAATCGACAACATCCAGAACACTTTCATGAAAGTCGCCGCGTTGAGCAAGGGCGCTCTCACGCTGCAAACTTCCCTGCCCTTTAACACGATTGAGTCGACATTTCTCATCGGATTCACGTTCCGATTGATGCTCCGCGATATAATTTCAGCAGCCAGCGACGGATCAATCAGGGAGTCCTAAAGCACCTAATCAAGAACTTGAGTCGGACATCCGTCTACAAGGAGATCCTTCAGACTTCCCACCAGGACTATATTAAACATTTTGTCATTTCGTATTACGCAACAATGGGTCTGACAGCGGTGACGGCCGATGCTCTGGAGCGGGCCGATGATTTGCGGACCTATGATGCCGGTCTGCGCGCCAACCCCAATATTCGACTCATCGTCAATCAAAACGATTTCCTTTTATCGAGCGAAGACCTGGTCTGACTGCGCGCCACGTTTGGACCGCAACAATTGACTGTTTTCGAGCAGGACGGGCACCTCGGCAATCTTTTTAATCCCGCAGTGCAGGAGACTATTCTGGAGGGCTTGTCGGGGTTGAACTTTCCGCTTCCCTGAGCGTAACCCTGGAGTGTCATTAACTGATATCGATCAATCGCTTGTTCTGACCGCTAAACAGTGTGGTGTAGCGTCGGCACCGACCTAGCCTCACGTCTCAGCGAGCATCAACAAATGTTTGAATTGTGTTTCCGTGAGGGGCGAAACGGACAGGCGCGAACACTTCACGAGGGGCATGTCTTTAAGAATGCTATCCGTCTTGATGTGATCCAGGGTCACCGGATTTTTCAACGTCTTCACCGCAACAATATCGACGCAAGACCAATCGCCTTCCGCCGCGGTGGAATCGGGGTACGCCTCGCGTTCGACGCGCGCGAGGCCGACCACCGCCTTGTCCGTCACGCTGTGATAAAAGAAAACGGCATCGCCCTTTTTCATCGCGCGCAGATTCAGTCGTGCCGCGTAATTTCGGACTCCCGTCCACGCGGTTCTGCCGTCCAGGACAAACGCCGTCCACGAGTAAGCCTCAGGCTCCGATTTCACGAACCAGTAATTTCTTGCCATAACGTTTGCAGACTTGGTGAAGTACAAAAGCTGTGTAGGCCTGACGCAGATCAGCCTTTGCCCCGGAAGGAATTTTGCACTTCGTCGTGATCGCCTGCGATATCAAAATTAGGCCAACCTTACGGGCGTCAAAAATGAGCCGGGACGCCCGGGGGGGGGGCGGCGCTCGCAAATGTGTATGCCCAGTTTCCGGATCAGTAGCCCGGTATGCCCGTGCGGACTGCCGAAACCCTCCACCTCCCGCCGCGCTTCACGCGCATTCTTTTCTAGCCACCTGGACCATTCAACGGAAATCATTTCTTGCCATGGATGAGCGGGTATCGCAATCCAGAAGGAAGAAGGTTTGCGACATTTTTTGGGCCTTTTCGTTGGCATGGAAGCGATGGCGGAGCAGTTGACATTTGGTGAAGGGGGCAAAGGCGCGGAATCGGTTTCACCGGATGGAAAGTGGCTGACTTATAATTCGGATGAATCCGGTCGCCTCGAGGTGTGTGTCAATTTCCGACCCGCCCCTATCTCCGTTGCGGAGTGATGAGTCTATAGAATCGAGCACGGGATTTGGCGGGATCGGAGACGATCTCCAAGTGGTTGAGCGGTTGAGCCACGATGTCTACAAGTTTGGACCAACCTCCGAGATCAATCCCGTCCGAGTACAAAACCGAGTAGGTCTTGTTCGAAATCGTCTTAAACGCCACTATTGCCTCCTCTCCTTCCGTGATCCAATCGACCTTCAGGTAACTCAACGTGTTGGTCAGGTCGGTACCCGCTATATATTTCTCCCAATTCAGCATCCCATCGCCATCACTGTCGGCAGTCGGGTCCGCGTTCGTTGACGTGCCAAAGAAGGCCGCTTCCCATTCGTCGGGCAAGCCATCCGCGTCTGTGTCCAGCACAAAGGTTAGCGTGGCCGTGGCGCTAGTCAGGCTCGAAGGCTTGGCAGCGTTGGTTATTGTGACGCTGTAGATATCGAAAGGCGGTTGGGCATTGGTGATCGTCAGGAAACAAGTCCGCTCGTTAACCACAAACGTTGCGCCCGCTAAGTTTTGCCCGCCTCGCCGCCAACGATAACCAATCGCTAGTGTCGGGGTATTGGTTACACCGACACTCAACGTCACCGTGCCCCAAGAGACTACTGACTGGCTGAGGGGGCTTTGCGTGATGACGGGATCGAAGAGGATGACGAGCTGAGCTGGAGCGGTGCTAACCGGACCGATGTTGTCCGTGACGATAGCAGTATAGGTGCCGGGAGATTGCGCCCACCAACGACCCCGTTCCTCTCTGGTTGGAGCGCCACCGCGTTGACCCGGCCTTTACCGGAGACCGGGTTCCATCTTGCAGTGGTTTGATTGCAGCTTTGAGCTCAGCTGGCCCGGCAGAGCCGGCAGGCGGAACGGTAGAGGGCGTAAATGGCTCCGACGAACAGCAGCAGCCCGATCACGATGCCCGGTTTCCCGAAACTGTCCCCGACGACCGCCAGGGGGGTGTCGGTGCCCGCTGCGGCGACCACGCCGGCAAACGCGACGCCGAAGAGGCTCTCGCCCACGATGAGACCGGTGGCCGCCAGCACGCCCATACGTTTGGCGAAATCCGGGTTCGCATGACGGTCGGCCCACTTGTCGTAGTAGTGACCAATCACGGCGCCGACGGGAATAAGGAAGGTCAGCGCCATCGGCAGGTAGATGCCCATGCCGACACACAGAGGCGGCAGCCGCATCTTGCCGGTCTTGCGCATCACTTCGTCCAAAATGATCGTGCCGACACCGAGCAGCGCGCCCCAGCCGATGAGATTCCAGGCGATGTCGCCGCCGAGCACGCCCTTGGCCAGGGCGGAAATAAGCGCCGCCTGTGGCGCCGCCAGCGCATGTTCACCTGCCCCGGGCACACCGGCGAAGCCAAAGGCCTTGTTGAGCAAGTCGAGGACGGGCGGTATCACCAGCGAGCCGAAGATCACGCCATAAACCAGTGCCAGCTGCTGTCGCCACGGGGTCGCTCCCACCAATTGCCCGGTCTTCAGGTCCTGAAGATTGTCGTTCGCGATCGTCGCGATGGAAAACACAATGCCGGTGGTGAAGAGCGCGTAGGCCACAAGGGCCTTGGTCTGCTCCGGGCTGGCGCTGTGCCCGTAGGCCAGCACGAGTAGCAGCGAGGCGCCGAGCACGGCGAGGATGCCCACCCCTGAGACCGGGCTGTTGGAGGCTCCGATCAGGCCGGCCATGTAACCGCAGACCGAGGCCATGATGGCGCCGATCACGACGACATAGACCAAAGTGCCGAGGATCACCGGGCCGATGCCGGTGGCGATGGCGGTACCGGAGCTGAAAATCCAGAGCAGGCCGGCGATCGGCACCAGCAATCCGAGGATGGTGCCACCCACGATGCCGATGGGCAGGTCGCGCTCGGTGAGCGCAAGCTCGGTCCCGGCCTGGCGCGCCTTGGAGGCCACCATGGCCGCGCGGATGCCCTTGATGATCGGGCCGATGATGCGGAACAGGCTCCAAAGCGCCGCCACCCCGATCGTGCCGGCGCCGATGAACCGCACCTCGCCGCGGAAAGTAGTGTTAACGAGGCGGCCGACATCACCCGTGACCCCGTGCATGGCAGTGAGGAACGGCACCAGTCCGGCCCAGGCAATGAGCATGCCAACCAGCATCGCCACGCCGACCGACAATCCGACCAGATGCCCGACGCCGATGAGCGCCATCGAAAGGCTGGTCGAGGCGCCCGAGGCGCCCGCGCCCATCCGGAAAGTGGTCGCGATCTCGCTCGCCGCGAGCCGCATCGCGCCAAGCAGCGAATAACCCGCCGAAGTCAGCGAACCGACAATGATCATCCGCAGACCCTTGGTGTTCTCCACCTTGCCCTCGGCGGAACCGAAGCCGACTTTCAGCACCTCCGCGGCGGCGACGCCCTCCGGATAGGGCAGGTCGGAACCAGTAACCAGCGCCCGGCGCAAGGGCACGGAGAACATGACCCCCAGCGTGCCGCCGATCGCGCAGACCGCGACAGTGATCCAGTACGGAAACCCCTGCCACCATCCCACCATGATGAGGCCGGGCAGCACGAAAATGATCGCGGCCAGTGTGCCGGCGGCGGAGGCGATCGTCTGGACGATGTTGTTTTCGAGTATGTTGGAATTCCCGACAAACCGCATGACCGCCATCGAGATGACCGCCGCCGGAATCGAGGTGGCGAAGGTCAGGCCGACCTTCAGCCCCAGATACACATTGGCGGCGGTGAACAGCAGCGTGATGATTCCGCCGAGAATGACGCTCCGGACCGTGAGTTCGCGGATACGTGGGCTCATAGCGGCAGATCAGACCGCCGCAGACAAACTGCATCGAGCTTCGGATTTCAAGAATTCCAAGGCCGTTCCCACGGTTCGATAACTTTCCAACTCTTCTGACTTCGCCTTTGTTAGCCCACCCATGGCCGAGCAGGCGGCAGGTTCATCCGCACGATCCAGATCACGTTTGATCAGCTTGACCCCCAGCAGCGCCCGGGCTGCGCCAGCATCCAACGATTTGCGCGCTGTCCATCTGGCTCTTTCCCAGATGGCGAGTGTTGGCGGTGGAGCGGTGACTGTTGACATGGTGGGAGACTAGGACAACTTCCGAAACTGGCAAGTCGCACCCAAGCAAGATCAATCGAAAACCGCAGTCATCACAATACGAGGGTCAACAACCCCACCCGCCATCAAACACCCGTTTGATTCCATCCATGTCAGCGACATTGCTGGCACGACTCGGTATAGATTTCACAGGTCAAGTGTCAGTCAAGTGTCAAGTCAAGTGTCAGTTCTCACCTTTGACAATCTGGAGGAGTGGATTGCGGCGCGACTGCAGCGTGGAACAACCGTGCCCTTGGAATGGATTGCGAAACGTCTGGCGATGGGCAGTTGGATAAATGTGTCCAATCTACTCGGAGTTGA
>SIBK01000049.1 GCA_009695205.1 Pedosphaera sp.
AAATTGCCCAAGTTACCCGCACCCATGTTGTCTCTAGGAAAAGCTAACCGAAACCGACTAAAGAACCCACTCCAAGATATTGACTGATAAATAGTTACACAAAATAATCTGCTGGGAATTTCCTGTCCTGCAATGGGGGAAGATGAGTCGGGTGGAGCCACAACCGGTGTCTTCAACTGGAACGTCGTCAACTCGGGTAGCTTCCAAGTCAACATCGGGACGCTCCAACTCCAACAGGGCGGCACCCTCGGCGGCGGTTGGACGGCCGACACGGGCGCCACCCTCGGCTTTACTGTCGGCACCTTCTCCACCCACGCCTCCACCACCTTCGCGGGTGCCGGACGTTTTCTCATCAACGGTGGCACCTATAACGTCGCTGTCCCCCAGACCACCCCTGTCCTGCTCGAACTCTCCGCCGGTATCCTCCAAGGCACCTCGGATCTCACCGTCAGCCGTTTCGTCTGGTCGGGCGGCCAGATCGAGGGCGCGGGCAAGCTCGTCTTTCCGGCCGGTGCCGCAGTGGACGTGGTCAACGGCGGCCAGCACAACCTGCGCGACCGCACGATCGTTAACGCCGGCACGGTCAATTGGCCGAGCGAGACGGCAACCTATGTCGGCTTTGGCACCGTATGGCAGAACGAGGTCGGCTCGGTCCTCGATCTCAAGGCGGATGTGCAAATCTACTTCTGGGGTGGCCTCTCAGGCAGCTTCCTGAACACCGGCACCGTCAAGAAATCGGGCGGAGCCACGACCGACGTCTTCAACTGGAACGTCCTCAACTCGGGCACGGTCTGTCTCCAGAAGGGGGATCTCTCCTTCGCCCAAGGCTTCGTCCAAACTGCCGGGAAGACCGAGCTGGTGGGGGGCATTACAGCGGCGGACCCCTGTTGCTCGATATCCGCGGTGGCAGCCTCGAGGGCGCGGGCAAAATCGCGACCGGCACCTCTGTAGCGGGAGAACTGCGGCCCGGAAATCCACTCGGCACGCTCGAGATCAGTCAGAATTGGAACCACACGAACACCCCGGCAAGCAAGTCGGTGTTCCAGATCGGCGGGACGCAGAAGGGCGTCAACTACGACCATGTCCTGGTGGGGGGTACCCTCAATGTGGGAGGTGAACTCGATATCGAATTCGCGAATGCATTCGAACCCCTCGGGAGCGACGTTTTCGAACTCATGCGCGGCTTGGTACGGACAGGGACCTTCAACGCGACCAACGCTCCCTCCGGCTTTTCCCCGGAAGTCACTTATACGACGACCAACGTCACCTTGCGCCTGATCAAGACCGGCGTCGCCGCCCCGACGATCACCACTCAACCCGCCAACCTCACCGTAAACGAATCCCAGAATGCCACGTTCAGCGTGGTCGCCACCGGCACCGATCTCACGTACCATTGGCGCAAGAACGGCTCGGCCATCGGTGGCGCCACCGGTCCCAGCTTGACGTTTTCCCCGGCGAGATTCTCCGACGTGGCCACGTATTCGGTGGTCGTCGCGAACGCCGGCGGTTCGGCGACCAGCGACAACGCAACGCTCACCCTGAACCCCGCCAGCATCGATTCCGCCCTCGTCGCCCGTTACCCGTTCGAGGGAAATCTGACGGATGTCACGGGCGGCCGGAATGGCACGACCAACGGGATTCCGACCTATGTCACCAACGGAGCTCGTGACCGGGCGGTCCAGTTCGACGGGGTCAGTTGGATAACGCTCGGGACCGACCCGAGCGAGGCCATCATCGACTCGGCCAATGGGTTCTCCGTCTCCTTCTGGTTCCGTCCGCGCGCCGTGACCGGCATGGTGCCGTTCCACCTGGTCACTGCGGATGGTGAATTTGCGCTCTACGTGAGTTCCGGGCTCAATGGCGACTTCCCGACCCAGTTCGGATTTCGCGGCCACGTCCTCCCCGCAACCACCGACACCCGGACCTATACCAGGACTTTTGTCGGCTGTTGAACTCAGGTGACGGTCGTTTACCGGGGTGGTTCCAAGGATGACAGCGGCAACTTTGCCGCCTATATCAACGGCCAACCGCTCGTCCTGAACACGTCCGTGAACAGTGCCGCCATCCCAGGCCGGAACGAATTCGGCCGTAACGTCAACGGAAGCAACGGCTACGTCACCGGCGATCTGGATGAGATACGCGCCTATGGTAGGGCTCTCCGACCCCAGGGTGGGACGACGTTGTCCGCCAACCCGCCAACCCGCCAACGTGCCCGCCTGAAATCCTCCAGCCACCAACGGGCTTTACGGTGAACCCGGGCGCCTCAGTCACTTTTGCCGTTGCCGCAATCGGCGGCCAACCGCTCGGTTATCAGTGGGTGAAGGACGGGACGGCACTGACGACAGCCAACGGAACGACGCTGCCCCTGAACAATATCCAATCACCCGATGCCGGCTTCTACTCCGTGATCGTTAGCAACAGTTTCGGAGCGGTCACCAGCGCCCCGGTGGCCCTTACGGTCGTCTTCCCGCCGCCCGCCGGCCTCGCCAGCATCAGTCTTGGCATCCCGAATTATATCTCCGGCGCCTCCTTCCTAAACTCGGCGTATGGCTTCGTCAGCTACCGCGCTTTCGACGGCGGACCCGGCGGCGTGTCTTATACCCGCGATGGCGGCCAAACTTGAACCGTCTCCAACGTCGGTGTGCCGAATGATGTCAACAGCATCCAGCTGGTCGACAGCGTCGCCTACCTCGCGGGCTCGGGGGAGCTCCTCGGAATATCAACCAACGGGGGCGGAAGTTGGATGAGGTTTCTCACCGACACCACCACAACCTTCAACTGCCTGGCCTTTGACAGTCCGACGAGCGGTTGGGCGTTCGGACTGGCCGGCGCCACCTACCGCTACAACGGCGTCAGTTGGGTGGCGTTCGACTCCGGGATTGTGGGAGACCTTTACAGCGTCGTCTCAGACTATGCCGGCGGCTATTGGGCGGTGGGCTCAGGTGGGATCCTCTATCGCTTCAACGGCCTCCGCTGGATCCCGTTCCCGACAGGCTACAACGGATCGTTCCATTCCGTGTCGTTCCTGAAACCGAATTATGGCCTCGCGTCGGCTCGGGAGGGGCGATCTGGCGCTTCACTGGGACCGCGTGGTCGGCCATAACGAGCGGCGCAAGCGGCACCTTCCGCAGCGTCATCATCGTCGATGCGAACACCGCCTATGCCGTCGGCGATAATGGGCTCTTTTGCGTCACGAGCAATGGCGGCACCACCTGGGAGCCGTTGGGACTCGGACCCGATTCCGCCACCGACCTCGGAGCCCTCGCCTATAGTGGCGGCTGCGTGTACATGTTTGGAGGCGGCGGTGCCGGCTTTCGGTTCCCAACGCCAGACATCGTGCTGAACGAACCCCCTCTCATCGCCATCCTCTACCCCACCAACAAGTCGTCGTTTTTCGCCTGCCTTCGTATTCCCGTCAACGCCGCCGCCACCGATCCCGATGGCACGGTGGCCAAGGTGGAGTTCTTCCGCGGTCAGTTCAAACTCGCCGAGTTCACCACGCCACCCCCCCCGCAATCGCCCGTTCCACACCACCTTCGACACGGATACGCTCGGCTCCTATGAACTGTGTGCCGTGGCGACCGACAACCTCGGCGCCCGCACTGTGTCGGATCCGGTGACAATCGAGGTGCTTCCGTGGCCGAACGGGACTGCCGTGGTCGAGAACTACAGCGACACGGAGGGTTGCCGCCTCTGTTACTTTACCGAGTTTGGTACCCGACAAGTCCTTGAGGTCGCTCTCGACCTCCGGGAACCCGTCCAATGGACGCCGATTTCAACGAACTCGATTCCCTCGCCCTTCCTGCGCGTGACCGACACCAACGTGCAGCCGTTCACCAAGAAGTTCTACCGGTTCAAGCAAGCTCGGTGACGGTTCGGGACGCGGTTCCGCCGTTCGACCTGAAACCCGGAGCAACGACATCACCCACGTCCCAATGACCTATCAACGTGTCTCGGCGGAATTCTCTCCTCGGGGGACGCTGGAGAAGAAAGATTTTGCTCCCCGACGGAATATTGGCCAACGGGCCCTATGGTTTCGTATGTTATCGAAGTGAAGCTGAAGCAAGCACAAGTCTGGAAAGTGGGGGACGGCGTCATCCGCATCATTCGTGTCGAGCGACTCGCCGTGGAATACAAGGCGATGCCAACCCTGGCTGGCGGCGATGGCACGCATCATCGGTCCACCAAGAAGGAATTCTGCCGCTTGCTTAAGGGTGGCACGCTGGTTGAGCTCGAAACCGTCCCCCTCGGCAGCGGAATTCCGTCGCCTGGGGGCGTTGGTTCCCGCCGGAGACCCGACGGGATTGCCCAGGCACGTGCCGGTGTCCACCCCACAGATTCTGTCGTGGGTCCAGCGGATGGCGCATCCTCTCTGCAAGTGCTTGCAGATCAGAATGGCGGAGAGAGGGGGATTCGAACCCCCGATACGGTGTTAAGCCGTATACCGGTTTAGCAAACCGGCGCCTTCAGCCACTCGGCCATCTCTCCAGTAACCAACAAAATCAGGGACTTTACGCACCCTTGGCGTCCCCGAAAATACCTCGCGTTAACATTTGCCGACAAATTGCCGAAGAATGGTGGCACGAAACGCGCCCAACGAGGAAAGCCGGATTTCTGCAACGGTCGGTAACAACACCAAGGCGGGAAGTTACAAACGGACGAGGCCAACAGCAATCGGAAACTCGCGCACCCTTTGCGAGCGGGCGCATCCCGATGCTGTGGGTGCTCCCAGCTCGCACGGCTCGCGATTTTCCAATTTTTCATGTTTACCACCGGAAGGCACTTCCGGCCCACGTCCAAATCACGCGAGGTAGAAAGCTCTTGAACCAAATCATTGGAATGCTCCACAGATTCTGAAGGGTCTGAAGGTCCAGTCGCTAAATTCCGGATCGACAAAGTTCCCGACGAAGAAAAATCAGAGGTGGCCATTCCGGAACCGGGCGGCCCAACGGGCCGCAATAGTTTAGCCCAGGTCTGGATTCTCGCGGCCCGTTGCTCCGTGAATGTTGCCAGGAATGGCCAATCTCGAGGGCGCTCCGGGGCGCTCTCTAATTCTCTGTCATTCGCTGCCGGCGATAGTAGAACTTCGTCTCAACCAAAATGAAATCACTGAATTGGCGGCGCCTCATTTCTGGCTGTTCATTTTTTCATGGCTGTAGGGTCGCCCACGCCGACCTGCGGGTGCGCGCCGGGATTTCGTTTTTCATAGTGTTTGGTTGGTTGGTTGCTTCAGCCCAGGCGGCGGAAGTGGACGCCAGTCAGCCACCCGACTTCGAGACATTTGAGAGTCTGCAGGATCTGTTCAAAGCCGAGGTACCCAAGGTTTTCGGCGCCTCCAGGCGGGAGGAGGAGTCCACGCGAGCCCCGGCTGCGGTCACGGTCGTCAAGGCCGACGAAATCAATAAATTTGGATATCGCACTTGGGCCGACCTGTTGATGAGCGTCCGCGGATTACACGTGAGTTATGATCGCAACTACAGTCTTCTCGGCGTGCGCGGGTTTAACCGAGGAGACTACAACAGCCGCGTTCTAGTATTGATCGATGGTCATCGCATCAACAACAACCTGACTGATGGCGCACCCATCGGGACCGATTTCCCCCTCGGCATCGACCTTGTCGAGCAGGTCGAGATCATTCGCGGACCGAGCGCTGTGCTCTACGGCAACAACGCCTTCTTCGGCGTCATCAACGTTGTAACGCGCAAAGGCCACTTGATGGAGGGGCACGGCACGGAAGTCTCCGGTGAAGTAGCGACATTCGACACCTACAAAGGCCGCGTCACCTACGGCAAGCAATTCACGAACGGTCTGGAGATAATGCTCTCCGGCTCCCTCTACGACAGCGAGGGGCATGACCATCTCTTCTACAAAGAATTCAATTCACCCACATCTAACAACGGCATCGCTCAAGACGCAGACCGGGACAACTTCAAAAGCCTCTTCAGCACGGTATCCTACAAGGACTTTTCCCTTCAAGGGGCTTTCATCACTCGCGAGAAGCACAATCCCACCGCTCTGTATGGCACGGCCTTCAAGAATCCTCGCTTCCGCACCGTGGACGACCGCAGTTACGTCAACCTCACCTACAAGCACGAGGCTCCCGACATCATCGACGTCGACGCCAAGCTTTCCTACGACCGCTACGAACTGACTCGAGACCAACCTATCGATCCCACGCTGCCACTGACCACGGATAAGCAGGCCGGCGAATGGTGGGGGGCGGAATTGCAGCTGAACAAGACGTTGTGGAAAAACTGCGTCTGACGCTCGGCGCTGAATACCGCGACGACTTCCGGCAGGAACGCAAAGCCTTCAGCGAAGACAAACCCGACATCATTATAGGTGAAAATCATCGCACGGCCCAGAACCACGGGGTGTTCCTCAACGGGGAATACACGATTCGGACCAACCTCCATCTGAATGCCGGAGCGCGCTACGATCAGTACCAGGACGTCGATCCCACTGCCAATCCGCGCGTGGCCCTGATCTACAACCCCGTTCCGGCCGGGACCCTCAAGGCGATTTACGGCACTGCGTTCCGCGCTCCGAACTTCTTCGAGCGCAACCTCGAAAGCCATGCAAGAGCTCTCGTCCTGCAAACCATCACCACCTACGAATTGCTCTACCAACAGGACATCCGCCGCCACTTTCGCGCAACCCTCGACGGTTATTACAACGAGACCGACGATTTGATCAGCCTGCAGCCCGATCCGGCCGGCTACAGTTAGCAAAACATTCACGGCGCCACCGCGAAAGGATTGGAAATCGAGATGGAAACTTTTTGGACCAATCACCTTAATGCGCGACTGAGTTATGCCCGGCAGGAAGTCGAAGATCGCACCACGCACAAGACCTTGAGCGATTCACCGGCGCACTTGGTGAAATTGAACCTCACCGTGCCGGTCATGCCAGATAAACTCTTCGCCAATCTGGAATCCCAGTATACCAGCGAGCGCCTAATGTTGACACCGCTGGCGCGGCCCATTGTGGACCCGCACGCCGGAGCATTCGGCGTCCTCAACTTCACCCTCTTCAGTCACAACCTCGTGAAGGGCCTCGACCTCTCCGCCGGCGTCTATAATCTGCTAGACAAGAAGTACAGTGACCCCGCGACTCCGTTCCATCAACAGGACCTCATCGCGCAGAACGGCCGAACCTTCCGCGTAAAACTAACCTACCGCTTCTAACTTTTCTCCCCTCCTTCCCACTCTTAATCCCCCATGCCTCTCAACCTTGACCATGAACCCACTCGTTTATTAGCAGCCGCGTGAGATTTCGGATGAGTGATTTGGCTTTGGATTGGCATTCATTCTGTTTGCCAGCACGTGAATGATGCTCGGAGCAAAACTGCGGAGCAACGCCAGAGAATAGCCCATGGCGAGAGCCATGGGCTTAGGACGATGGTTCATATTTGCGCGGACTCCCGTCCGCGACTGGAGATTGGTCATTTTTCCGATTCCCAGGAATTTCACCGGGAATGGGCTGTTTTCTGCTGTAAAATTCGAGCGGTGATTTAAAATATTTCCACTGAATATTAAGTACTTACGGATAATGTCCAAACTTCAGGCGCGGACTCCCGTCCGCGACTACGGGGCGCTGCTCTGCAGCTTTGCTCCGAGCATCATTCACCTGCTGGCAAACTTGAAAAATCGGCAAATCGCGGGCAATGCGAGTTGAGAGCGCCCACAACATCGGGATGCTCCATCCGATTGACAATCCACCGGTGAGGGTGTGAGTCTGGCAGAGATGCTGCGGCGAGATTTCAATCCAGGAATAATACCGAACCCTTCGTTGCCAGTGCCACGCAGCATTTCAACGTCGATGTCGACAACGGTTTCGAGAAACTCGAGTTCCGCGGCCTTCCACCGGTCCATCGATTTCAAACGCGTTCTGATTCGTATCGCGAAGCTCAAGCATGTGGCCCAATCGCTCCTCACTGCGGTCTCGCTGCCTCTTCGCGCGGCGGAAAATCCCAGTGCTGCCCTCCCTCCGCCCGCTTCCATTACCGTTGATTTTACACGCGATATTCAACCCATCTTCGCGCATTCCTGCTTCAAGTGTCACGGGCCGGAAAAACAGAAGGCAGGGCTACGTCTCGACGACCACGCCTCGGCACTCCGAGGCGGCGACAACCACTCCCCGGCAATCGTTCCTGGGAAGGGATCTGAGAGCCCGCTTCTCAGAATTGTCGCCGGGCTCGACCCGGACCTCGTGATGCCACCCTCGAATAAGGGAGAACGTCTTACCAGCGACCAGATCGCGCTTCTTCGTGCCTGGATTGATCAAGGTGCCATCGGGTCGAAGGAGGATGCCAGCTCCAGGTCGGAATCGCACTGGGCATTCACACCTGTGAATCAACCGCCAATTCCCGGGACGACGCCTTTTGTGGTCCAACCTGTTAATGCGATCGACAAATTCATCCATCAAAAACTTCAAGCTGCCGGACTTACTCCTTCGGGAGAAGCGGATCGAGTGACGTTGGCGCGACGCCTTTGGCTGATCATGTTGGGGATCCCTCCGACCGCCGAAGAAGTGAGGGATTTCGTCACCGATCCGCGACCCGACGCCTATGCCCGGTTGGTGGACAAGGTACTCAGCGACCCATCCTACGGCGAGCGTTGGGGGCGGCATTGGCTGGATGTGGTTCGTTTCGCCGAGAGCAATGGATTTGAAACCAACCGAGAACGAACCAGCGCCTGGCGATTCCGTGACTATATTATCGCGGCGCTCAATGCGGACAAACCGTACGATCGATTCGTCCGGGAACAGATTGTTGGAGACGCTTTAGGAGTCGACGTCGCAACCGGCTTCTTAGTCAGCGGCCCGGTCGACATCGTGGGAAGCCCCGATCCCGTGCTTACGGCTCAACAACGGGCTGACGAACTCGATGACATAGTCAGCACCACCGGCACGGCGTTCCTTGGACTTACCCTCGGATGCGCCCGGTGTCACACGCATAAATTCGATCCGATTTCCCAGAAAGAGTATTACGCGATGACTGCGGTATTCTCCGGGGTGAAGCATGGAGAACATCCCCTTCCCCTTCCCCCCGATCAAGCGATGCAGGTCGCCCGACTCGACGACACCCTGGCCCATCTTGAGAAGCAACTGGCCAAATTCAAGCTGCCGGCGGATCCCGCGTCTCGGGTTGCCACGGGGCGCCCTTCGCTGCGTCCGGCTGTAAACCCGATCAAGAACGAGGAAATCCTAAGCCCAATCAACGCTCGATACATCCGATTCACGATACTCGGGGCGAATCAAAGCGAACCGTGTATCGATGAACTCGAAGTTTGGGTCGGTGAACGAAACGTCGCCCTGGCAACAAATGGCACCCGGGTGACGGTCTCCGGCACACTTCCCGGATACGAGATCCATAAGATCGAGCATATCAACGACGGAAAACCGGGCAACGACCGGTCTTGGATCTCCAACGAAGCAGGACGTGGTTGGATCCAATTCGAATTGCCCCGGTCGGAGAGAATCGATCGAATTGTTTGGGGACGTGACCGCTTGGGCCGATTCAGTGACCGGCTCGTCACCCAATATCGTTTCGAGGCGGCCGAGCAACCTGGCCAGTGGACGGTGATTGCAAGTTCCGAGGATCGTGAACCTTTCCTCAAAAAACCCGCCAAGCCCCACCCCTATCGGTTCGAACTCTTTTCCAACGCAGAGGCAGAACAGGGCCGGATGTGGTTCGCGGAACTCGGGCGCGTCGAGAAAGAGCGCGAAGTCGCTGCGAAAACCCCCACCACCTATTCGGGCACTTTCAAACAGCCCGGCGCGACCTATCGTCTTCATCGCGGTGATCCTATGCAGAAACGGGAAACAGTTTCTCCCGGCACGCTCGCCCTCTTTAGAGCCGTCGAACTTTCGTCCGATGAACCCGAACAACGTCGGCGCCAACAACTCGCTGACTGGATCACGAACCCGGCGAACCCTTTGACCGCCCGCGTCCTCGTCAATAGAATCTGGCAACACCACTTTGGAGTTGGCTTGGTTGCGACGCCAAACGATTTTGGTCGAAATGGGGCGAGACCCACAAACCCCGAATTGCTCGACTGGCTGGCGAGTGAGTTTGTCACCCAGGGATGGAGCATCAAAAAACTCCAACGTCAGATCCTGCTCTCGGCCACCTGGCGTCAATCCAGTCTACCCAGACCCGACGCTTTGAAGATCGATGGAACGTGCCGCCTTCTTTGGCGCTTTCCACCTCGCCGAATCGAAGCCGAAGGAATCCGTGACAGCATCCTTTTTGCATCGGGCAGTCTGGACTCAAGCCGCGGTGGGCCGAGTTTCTTCCTTCATAATGTCGATCGCGAAAACGTTTATCATTATCATCCGAAGGAAGATTTTGCGCCGGCCGAATTTCGCCGCATGGTCTATGCGTTCAAAGTCAGAATGGAACAGGACGGAATCTTTGGCGCGTTCGACTGTCCGGATGGAAGTCTTGTGGCTCCGCGTCGGACGGTATCGACCACGCCTCTGCAAGCGCTAAATCTTTTCAATAGCCGGTTCACACTCGATCAAGCCGAACGTTTCGCGAATCGGCTCCGTTATGAAGCGGGCACGGTGAGCGGCGCTCAAATTCGGCGAGCGTGGCAGATTACTTTCAGTCGCGAACCAAGTCCTCAGGAAGCTCTGGATTCCGGGGCTTTTGTCGCCCGTGAAGGACTGACGGCGCTATGTCGCGCGTTGCTTAATTCCAACGAATTCTTGTTTATCCCATGAACCGGCCGAATTCGACAGTTTCCCATCCGTTGCTGGATCGACGCCAATTCCTCGGACACGCCGGCTCAGGCCTCGGGGCCATCGCTCTTACGCACCTGCTCGCGCGCCAGGGACTTCTCGCAGCGACAGTCTCCGGCAAGGAATCACTCCGACCGCTGATCGAAGCGGGACATCCCTATGCGCCTCGAACGCCGCATTTGAACGCGCTGGCGAAAAATGTTCTGGTCATTTTTTGTAGCGGCGCCTGCAGCCACCTGGACACGTTTGACTACAAACCCGAGCTCATTCGACGTCATGGAGAACCGCTTCCCGGAAGTGAAAAATTGATTACCTTCCAGGGTGAACAGGGCGCACTGACCCAGAGCCCGTGGAAGTTCAGACCCCGCGGCCAGAGTGGCAAGATGGTCTCCGACCTCCTCCCGAATCTTGGGGCGCTTGCCGATGACCTCTGCTTCATCCACTCCATGAAGGGCAAGACGAATACCCATGGTCCCGGAGAGAATTTCATGTCCACCGGCTCCGCGCTCGACGGTTATCCGAGCCTGGGAGCCTGGGTCACCTATGCGCTCGGGAGCGCCGATCAAAGCCTTCCCGCCTATGTCGCCATCCCCGATCCGCGGGGCAAACCCCAAAACAGCGTCAATAACTGGGCGCCCGGATTTCTCCCGGCTGCATTCCAAGGAACCGATTTTAACGCATCCCAACCGGTCCGTAACCTTACTCGCCCTGCTTCACTTTCGCCAACCGCCGATGCCGCCACTCGCGAGTTCTTGCAGCAGTTGAACGGGCGCCACGCCGCGCACTTCCCCGGCGACACGGAGTTGGCCGCTCGGATTGCGAGCTATGAACTCGCCGCGCGTATGCAGCTCACAATTCCGGAAGTCGCCAACCTCTCGGACGAGCCCGCTCACATTCTCAAACTCTACGGGGCCGATGAAGGCGGGTCGAAGATATATGAAACGCGAGCCGCTTACGCCCGCAATTGCATTCTCGCCCGACGCCTCATCGAGCGGGGTGTTCGTTTTGTCCAACTATTCAATGGAGCCTACCAAACCGGCGGTGAAGGCTTCAGCAATTGGGACGGCCACAAGGACATTCTTAACCAGTACAGTGTTCATGGGCCCGTCCTCGACAAGCCCACGGCGGGCCTCCTCTTGGATCTGAAGCAGCGCGGTCTGCTGAAAGACACACTCGTCGTGTGGTGCACTGAGTTTGGTCGCATGCCCACGTACCAAAAGGGAGCCCAAGGGCGTGACCACAACCCCAGTGGATTCACCTGCTGGATGGCCGGAGCCGGCGTCAAGCCTGGGTTTAGTCACGGCGCCACCGACGATTTTGGACATCATGCGGTCCAAGATGTGGTCACCGTCCACGATTTTCACGCCACGATTCTCCATCTCCTGGGTCTCGACCACGAACGTTTAACCTACTACCACAATGGTCTCGAACGCCGTCTAACCGATGTCCACGGCCAAGTGGTGACAAATATTCTAGCGGGATAAGATTGTCGCCCGCCTCAAAAATGGACAAGACGGACAGCGTGGATTCGCGGGAGGGTGGGACCGTGCTTCTGCGGTCTAAAACGACGAGCTATAGGGGGTACGCTAGAGCAACTTCTCCCCGCTTGTGTATTTCTTCAAGGCCTCGGTATCGAGCTCCAGGCCAAGGCCGGGCTTCATCGAAATCGCCAGCATGCCGTCCGCATCCAGCGGCCAGCCGCCCACTGTAATTTCATCGATAAAGGGCGAGCCCGTGAGATATTCGACGAGATCGGTAGCGGGAAAGGCGGACGCGAGCTGCAAATCGGCCGCAAGCCCGACGGCGGTGTTCCATCCATGCGGGATGAAGCGCACGCCGTGCTCCTGGGCCATCCACGCAATCCGGCGCTCTTCACTAATGCCCCCCACTTTCGTAACATCCGGCTGCACGATGTCGAAGGCGCGGGCCTCGAGCCACGGCTGGAAGGACTGACGACGGGTGAGCACTTCGCCGCCCGAGATTGGCACCGGTGAATGTTCGCGCAACTTCACGTAGTCTTCGAGCGCGTCGGGAAGTAACGCTTCCTCAAACCAATGCACATCGTAGTTGGCAAGCATCGTCGCTGTGTTGATCGCCCACTTGTAGCCGTTCATCCAAAAGGCATCGCTACCCCCGGCATCGACCATCAAACGCGCGTCTGATCCGATTGCTTCCCGTGCCGCTTTCACGATGGCTTCATCGGTGGCGGCATTGCGGCGACCAAACGGTCCCCAGCCGATCTTGAAGGCACGAAAACCCTGCGCCTTTACCGCCAGCAGATGATCGCGCAGTTTCGCAGGTTCATCCATAAGCAGTGACGCATACGGCTGCACGCGCTCGCGATAACGTCCACCGAGCAGACGTCCGACCGGCTGTCCCGTCGCCTTGCCAAGGAGATCCCACAACGCGATGTCGATGCCGCTGATCGCGTGGGTGATCGAACCGCCACGACCGAGCCAGAACATGTTCTGATGCAGCTTTTCGCTGACGCGCTCAGGCTCCAGCGCATTCTCGCCGCGATAGAGCGGCTCCAATACGGCGAGCGAGGCGCGCACGAGCGCGTCATGAGTGAACACGCTGCCGAGGCCGACGACTCCCTCGTCGGTGTGAACAGCGATGAGCGTGTGAACGCAGTCTTCGGGCCGGAGTTCATTGCTCCAGCCGCCTTCCGGAGTGGCTCCGCGCAACCCTGCGCAGCGGATTTCTCGAATCTTCATGGGGATGTCTAATGTCGTTGGAAAAGTCGGGCCTCGGGAGCAAACGTCACGTTGGCATCGAGCGGAAATAAGGGACGCCGGCAGCGGGTGTGGCCGAGGTAAGGCAGGTTGGCGCTGGAGGACCCGGGCGCATCTACATTCACCATGCGAGCGCACCAGTCGGCGAACATGTGATGCTGGCAGTGAGGCGATTTGACCACCACAGCGTCGAAATGCCGCGGATTCTGGCCGTGCGCAAAGAAGAACGAGCGGTCGTATAGATTCACAGCCCGGCTGCTGACCACGAGCGTGACGTTGCCCGCATCCAGCACCGCCGTCGGTCCGGCAACCCATTCCTCACCGAAGGACTCGCTACGGAAACGTCCGTCCGCAAGCAATCGCACCCTGGCGGTGATCGGCAGCGGCTGAAAACGTCGCGGATCAAGCGTGCCGCCGAGCGTCGTCTGGATCGTGCCACCGATACCTGCGGCAAACGCCTGCTTCACGGCAGGTTCATCGACGATGGGCACCAACGTGCGTCCCGTGTAGCCGACTTCGATGAGCGTGCGCAGAATCGCGTTGCTGTCGCCGGAGGCTCCCGAACTGGTTGCGTCCGCCGCATCCACGAGTGCGAGGGTTCCTTGTGTGCTGGCTTTGGCGATACGTGCCATTTCCGCGAGGATAACGAGTTGAACCCGCATTTTCTCACGGTTTGCCCAGAAGCCATCAGCAATACGGATTGCCTCACGCTCCGCTAAAGCCGGATCGTTGTTCGTCACGACAAAGCTATAAGTCTGTAGTGCGGGCACATCGGTGAATGGATTGCCGATGAACATGCCCGCGGAGAGTCCCAGCGGACCGTTCTCGACTTCCTGCGCGATGCGAATGCTGTGACCGAACAAGCCCGTCGCGGTGATCAGTTCATCCCCGCGCACCAGGGCCGGGATCGCCACTTTCGCCGTCACCGGCTTCACCGCGCCTGCCATGATTCGCAGCAGGAGTCGTGCGGCACGCTGACCGGTTTGGAAGAAATCGACATGGGGATACGTATGATAGGCCACGATCGCATCGCTGTGCTCGAGCATGCGATCTGTGAGGATGCCGTGGAGATCGAGGGACACGACGATGGGAATGTCTTCACCAAGAATCTTGCGTGTTTGGGCCAGCAGCCAGCCTTCGGGATCGAATTCCAGCTCGCTGGCCATCGCGCCGTGCATGCAAAAATACACGCCGTCCACCGGCGGCGCCGATTCAATGCCATCCAGGAACTCCGTCGAGATCCGCTCCCATGCCCCGTTTTCCAAAGTGCCGCCCGAGCTAATGAAGAACGCGCTATAGGTCGGTACGAGATCCACACCCGGCGTCGCGTCGAACACACTCAACGCCCCGCCGATTTCATTGCGCACCGTGCGATGATACTTCAATAGCTCGGCTCCGCGACGAATCCCAAAGTCCTCGTAGCCGCTGAGGTGCGGGTTAAACGTGGACACTTCCTGTTTGCATTCGGCGATGAGAATTTTGGGCATGGGTGGGATACTCTACGGTTCAACGACGTTGGCGTTGCTCCACGTCTCGTCAAAATACCCGGCACGAACGACCTCCTCGGGGAAGGTTGTCGATAACGGCTGCCATGGAATTTCGTCGGATTTAATTTTCATCACGGCCCAATCGCCCAGACGAGGGAATAGGAGATAGTTGAACGCGGCAAACTCTTTCTCGTGGAACGTATGGCCGCTATTGATGACGACATAGCGATTGGAGGCGAGTGGACTGGCACAGATGAAGACCGGGGCGTTATCCTTTGAAGTCTGCGTGCTGCCACCAAGGCGCACTTGATCGCGAGTCCACGTGACAGGCAGTTTAGGCAAGGCTTTGGCGATCCATAAATTACTGCCGGGATCGCCGAATAGAATGAGATGCCTGTCGCGCACGTCCGCCTCGGTGACGTCGGTGTCGTTCTTCAACGGCAGATCGCCACGCATATAGCGCGCCCATTCATACTCGAAGCGCCGCAGGCTGGCGGCGGCCCAGGCGTGGATCTCCACGTTCCATGGCTTCCCCGTGCCACGCACGCAGAGGAACGGTGTGGCGAACGCGTCGTCAATGGGGCCCTGCAGGCCCGGGCGTTTGCCTGTGAGTGGAATCTCGCTTCGCAACCCCTCGCATTGCCAGACGCCCTTTGTTTGCCCGAAGACCAAGACATCGTCGGGCGTATGGCGCGGTAGCGCGATCGGGACGCCGTTCAGTTTCACTTGGGTCACGGGGCGCAGAATGGCGAATCGTGTAATGTTTTTCACTTCGGCGATCTCGATGCCTTCGTCGTTGGCAACGGTCGCGCTAAACTCAGCGCGTTCATAATGCCTGCCAAGAGCGAGGAGTTCGAGCCAGCGACAGCGGTTGTATTTCAGCGTCCAGGTGACGAATTGGAGCTGCTTCGGATCGTGGTTCAGTCCCTTTGCGGCGTATTCACCGATGCGGCGCATCTGATCAGCATGCGTGACAGGATCGATTACATGAGCGGTTCCTGGTGAGATAAGATTCACCATTTGAAGACCTTCCCTGGCGAAGGCTTCACCCATGTGGACGTGCGATTGGAAGAAGGGATCCTTCTCGCCGATGGCCGCGATGACGGGCACGGCACGGGCATTCGCGACGTAATCCACGGAGTCGAGCATGTGGAGAGCGATCTCCTGATGAAACGGCAGCGGACCGACTTTGATAAAGCCGGGTATGGGTGTCTCCGAAAAGCGATGTGTGTCGACGTAGCCGCAGTAGGGACCGATGGCGACAAAGCGATCCGGGTGCTTCAAGCCGAGATGCCACGTGCCGGAGGCGCCCATCGACATGCCGCGAAGCACAATGCGGTCGCGATCGATGCGATAATTTCGACAAGCGGCTTCGATGGCTTCAAACACATCCGTCTCACCCGCCCAGCGATAGCAATTCTCCACGCGACCCAGCGGATGCAGCTCAATATAATCGACGTCCGGAGCGGAGTGGCCGGCGCCTTCGTCAAAGCGCGCGCCAAAACGAAGCTCACTCATGCCCACGGGTTTGGAACTACCGTGGAGCACGACATCCAGTCGAACCGGCCTGCTGCCGTCATAGCTCTGCGGCACGATCGCGCCGTAGGGTTGTGTGGAACCATCGATAGCAGAGGCGAAGCCTCGCAGAACCTTGCCCTTCTTCGTGGTCCACGGAGTGTTGTTTGCGGCAAGCGCTTCGGCACGCTGCGAACCACGGGCCAGCGCATGCTTCAGCAGACTGACATCGTTCGGTGTAAGATTTGTTTCATAGCGGAGAGCCCAGGTAACGCCCTTGAGAAACAGCTCCACATCGGCTAACTGATCGACATTTGCTGGATGGAGATTTGCCAGCGTCGCCTTCAGTTGACGAGAGGCATCGAGGATTGATTTCGAGGGGATGTCCAGGGAATCCGCGCCGAATGCACAGGGCGTTGCAAGGATGAGAAAGGTGAAGGCGAGGGCGGTTTTCATTCAGCGTGTGGCTTCGTAATCGCGTGGAAACAGCTTTTTGATACCAACGATCAGTGCGAGTCCGGCCACAATATAGGCCAGCGCGGTCAGCGAGAGGAGGCGGTCGATGCCGAGAGATTGTTTCCACAGACCGCCAAACAAAGTCGCGAAGCCGGACACCATGGCACCGAAGAAGTTCAGGACGCCAACGGCGGAGGCTCGTGTGACGGCGGGCACTACTTCGAAGGCGGCGGGGAAGATATTCCCCATCAGCAGGCCGCTGAACAACCCAAACCCAGCGGCAGCGATGCGAGTGACGTTGAGCGTGTCGCTATTGCCGAGTGCATGCAGGCAGGGTGCGCAGAGAATAAGACTGGCCGTCATGAGCCAAAGCCGCGAGGCCTTGGTGCGGCGATAGAGTGAGTCCGCGAGCACGCCGCCACTGAGCAGGCCAATAGCGGTTGTGCCCTGGAGAAAGAGCGTGGCATTGAAGGCGGCGTCCGATTGATTCAGGGTGAATTTATCGTGGAGGAAGGTCGGCAGCCAGCCATAGAGGAGCCAGAGACCGAACACGAAGACGGGAAACACCACGCATAGCAGCAGGAAGGTTCGCACTTTAAACAAAGCGTGAAACGCCAGCGGTTTGCGGGTCGTATGGGTTTCGGCGGCGCTCTCTTCCGTCACGCCGCGAAGGAACCAGAAGTACGGTAGCGCGTAGAGCAACCCGACCGCCCCCAGCATGAAGAAGGCGCCGCGCCATTGACCGCGATCCGCCATCCAGCCGCCGAACCAACTGCCTACGACGGTGCCAGCGATCTGCGCTGTCGTGAGCGTGGCAATGGCTCGCGAACGGAGCGTCGGCGGGTGAGCATTCGCGGTGAGTGCGATGGCCGTGGGCATGAACAGCGATTCCGAGATCCCCATCCCGGCTCGCAAGGCCAGCATGATTACGGCAGTCCCCGCAAAACCGGTGGCGACGGTGACGAAGCTCCAAATGATGAGGCTGAGCACGACGAGCAGGCGCTTCGAGAATCGATCGGCGATTTGCCCGGCGATGGGACATCCGAAGGCATAGACCCACAGAAATATCGCACCCGTGAGACCTAACTGCTTGTCGGTCATGCCGAGGTCCGCTTTCAATGCCGGGAACATCGAGAACACGGCCTGTCGGTCACAGTAATTCAGAAAATAAGCGAACCACATGAAAGCGACGAGCAGGGTCGTTTTCATGGTGGAGAATTCAGTCCCCTCATGGTGCACCGATCCGAGACCGGATGTTCTCTGGCGCAAGGTTCAGAAAGCGGCGAACGTTGCGAGGACTTCATCATGCGCGCAGCACGTCGCGGGAGCTCACCCGCTCTGCGATGACCGCCACACAATCGCCCTGCTGCGTGAGGCAGGGCGCACGCATCGTAATGAGATAGCCGGCGCTCTGAGCGAGAATCGGTTCCGGCACGCGGTCAGGCCGCTCGAGATGATGAATGAGGCCGACGGTCTGCCCGCGCTTCACTTTGGCACCGAGATCAATACAGATTTCAAACACCCCCGATTCCGGAGCAAGGAGGTAATCTTCACGGTTGAGCGCCTGGGTGAGTACGGTCGGAGTCTTGCCGAGATGCTCGCGCGTCTGCTCGCGCCCCTTTAAGGCGCCGACGTGAATGAGCACATTGCGCAGACCCTTCTGTGCGATGCGATGCACGTCGGCGGGAATCGCTTCGCCACCGCCCAGTTCGGTGGTGACGACGAGTTTGCCCTGATTTTCCGCTTCCACCGGTAGGAGTCCGGTCCCGGCGATGTCCGCATAGAGAAAGGCAAAGTCGGCGCCCCAGGCGAGCATCGCGGCAAACATGCGCGCACGCTGCGCGCGATCCGCCACGAGATGCATGGTTGCGCACGGCACAAACTCCATGCTCCGGCCGCCAGAATGGATATCGATCACCACATCACTCAGTGGAAATAAAACATGCGTGAGATAGTGCGCGATCTGGCGGGTGACCGGGCCTTCCGCTTCTCCGGGAAACGCACGGTTCATGTTCATGCCATCGAGCGGCGACAAACGCGTGGCGGTCCGTGCTGCAGGGAAATTTAACGACGGGATGAGAAGGATGCGGCCACTCACGATTTCCGGTGTCAGTTCGCGCGCGAGCTTCATCGCAGCGATCTGCCCTTGATATTCGTCACCGTGATTGCCACCGAGCACGAGCACGGTCGGACCTTTTCCGTGGGCGATCACCGTGATCGGCACCATCACATTCGCCCAACCGCCGAGGTTGTGGGAGTAGGGCACCTGCAGGAAGCCCTGCTGCTTGCCCGGTTTGTCGAAATCGAGGGAGGTAATAATCATGGGGGGAATCTAGCTGCAGTGCGCGTCGAGGAATCCACAGTCCTTCAGGATGCAGGCGATACGGGATCGAATTTCCTGGTAATCATCTCGCTCCCTGGGCGAAAGCAATTGCCGGCTCGTGCCGAGATTAAATCCTCGCAACGACATCCCGGCGCGAAAACCTTCGGGGAAATTTATGCCATAGAGCATCGCATTGATGAGGTCGAGAAGTTTGAACTGGATGCGTCTGGCCTCTTCCCAGTTTCCAGCGATGGATTCGCTGTAGAGCTTCATAATCACTTCCGGAACGACGCCACTGGTGGCAATCGTGCCGCCGTCGGCGCCCATGAGCAGCGCCGGGAAGAGAGTTTCCTCGGTGCCGGTCAGTATCGCGAAATCAGGCCGCTGCGGTTTGATCGCCTGCACCGTGCAGAGGAACCGTGAAAAATCCCGGCTGCTGTCCTTGATACCGACGATGCGCGGACAATCCAGCGCCAAGCGGGCGACCACCGGGAGAGTGATCTCGTTGGCGAATTGCGGGATGTTGTACAGCACAATGTCTATCGGCGAGCGCCGGGCGAGTTCGCGGAAGTAATGTTCGATGCTCTCCTGGCTGACCTTGTGGTAATACGGGCCGGTGATGGATACGGCGGTGCAGCCAAGGTCCGCGTACGCGCGGCAGGCCTGCAAAACCATCGTCAGATTGGCCTCTGCCGCGCCGGCGAGGATCGGCACGCGTCCGCGGGCTTCTTCCGCGACGATTTGAATGACGCGCCTGCGTTCTTCAAAGCTCAGCCGGATGAATTCTCCCGTGCTGCCGTTGGGATAGAGGCCGCTGACCCCCTTCTCGATCAGCCAGTTGATCATTCGCCGCAATTCGCCTTCATTGATGGAGCCATCGTCGACGAACGGCACCAGGTTCGGAGTATAAATGCCTTGGATCATTGCGGTCGGATTTCGGATTGATCCTATTGCATCAAACGGGCGCGCGCGAACTGGAAAATAATGTCCGCCCCGCAACCTTGATTTCAACGGCGACCCAATACTTCTTCAAGGCCGGCCAATCCGGTTCGATGCCGAGGCCGGGTTTGTCGGGTATGCGAACCTGACCATTAGCGTCCGGAAGGATTTTTGCGGTGGTGAATTCGCGTGCGAGCGCTGACGGCTCAAACGGATACTCGCACAGGTCGTCGCGTTCCAGTCCCGCGTAGGGTTGAAGTGAGGCGCTCAGCGCCAGGTGCGTTGTGAACGTGTGGTTAACAAACCGGACACCTTTGACGCGGGCATAATCGGCCACTTGCTTGGCGGTCGTGATGCCGCCGATGCGCCCGGCGTCGATTTGCACGTACCCGAGCCCGGCATAATCAATCATACTCCGGGCCTGATGAAAGTTATGACACCCTTCGCCGCCCGCCAGCTTTACGGTGGCGCAGCGCCCGGCAAGCCGGTGATAGGCGTCCAGCGCACCGGAGACGAACGGCTCTTCCAGCCACACCGCGCGACACGACTCCAGCGCCTTTATCCGCGCTTGTGCGGGCGCAACATTGTCCCCCCAGACGGTGCCGGCATCAACCAGTAGCGCGGTGTCTTGCCCCAAGCCCTCGCGCGCTGCGCGAACGTGATCTGCGTCCTGCTTGGCGGTGCCGCGGCCATACGGCCCCCAGCCGAACTTGGCGGCTAAAAATCCCGACCGAGCCACACGCCTCGCCGCGCGAAGCGTCTTCTGCGGATCGTCACCAAAGAGCTGTGAAGCATACGCCGTCTTCGGGTAAGCGCGTTTGTAACCGAGCAATCGCCAGACGGGTTCTCCGAGTTTTTTGCCTAGCAAATCCCATAAGGCGATATCAATCCCCGACAGGGCGTGATCCGCCTGCAATAAATCAAAACTCTGTTCACGGACGAGGGCATTGATACGGCGGATGTCCACGACGCTTTCCAGTCGTTGACCGAGCACCGATGCACGGACGGGTTTGCAGGCACTGTGGGACATGGGACAATTCCAGCTCGCGATGGTTACCAGCGGCGCGGCTTCACATTCACCCCAGCCAATCTGACCGCCAGCCACGACGCGCACCAACAACGCGTCCTGGCTGCCATCGCCGATGTCACGGACCTCGGGAAGCGAGAGGTAGAAAAAGTCCACCGAATCAATTTTCATAACCTTCAGAATTCAAGAGCAAGCACGTCGACCACCGGGAGATCGACAGGCTTTTATGGAACCTATGAGACTCGCGCCAGGAGGATCGATCGCGGCTCGATGCCGCCCAGCCTCGTCAGCGTGGGCATTCCGTTCTCAAATGTCGCTAATTTTCCTCCCGTGCGGACGGCGAGAGACAAACGATGCGAAGCCAGATGGGGTACGCCGATTGCACATTGGAATCTAAGCAACCTCTAGGTGGCTCACTGCGAGACGTGGAGGATCCACATCCCGTTGCCGAACGGGCCATAGCGGCGACCCAGCCATCGGCCCCAGTCGCGCGACTTCTCCATACCGTTCTTGTTGAACGGCCCCAGCTGGCGGTCCTTCCCCTTGATCGCGCAACTCTCCCCGTAGCAACCCAACCACCCGTGCCTGTGAATTCGACCTTGACTGCCCGACAGCCACGGGAAGGCTGTGGAGGCTTGAATATATTGGCGGAATCCTATCTCCCCAGCCGTAGAGGGCCAAGAATCGATTTCTTCGATGTAACTTGCCTAGGCAGCCATATCAATGAACGCACCTGCAATTCCAAAGGCCAGGATCCTTATCGCAGAGGACGTCAACATTATCGCCCTCATTATGGCCCGGGCACTGGAGAAGGCCGGCTACAAAGTGGACCTCGCCCACGATGGCGAAGAATGCCTGCGCAAAGCGCTGGAGGCCGTCCCCGACCTCATCTTGCTCGACATCATGATGCCGAAGATGAGCGGCATTGAAGTCCTCAAGGCTCTCCGCGCCGACCCGCGCACGCGCAACGTTGCGGTCGTTATGTGCACGGCAAAGGATTTCAAGACCGAGCGCGATGCCACCGCGGAATTGGGGGCGCTGGACTACTTCATCAAGCCGTCCGTCCCGGAAATGCTTGTGGAGAAAGTCGGAGCCGTTCTGGCGAGGAGCAACCGCGACGTCGCGAAGTCCAGCACGACCGCACGCACCGCGGCTGTCGAAGCGTATCAGCCCGTGCTGGACACGACCCGCGCCCACTTCACCCTCTGGGGCACGCGCGGCTCCACGCCTACGCCTGGGGGCGCTTTCAGAGGCACGGCGGAAACACCTCATGCATGTCTTTCACCTGCGGGGACGAGCTTCTTATCTTCGACGCCGGCAGCGGTATCCGCGACCTGGGCGTGGAGATCATGGCTGACAAGATCCGCAAATTGCACCTCTTCATCACTTACACGCACTGGGACCACATTCAGGGCTTCCCGTTCTTCATCCCCGCCTATGTTCCCGGCTTTGAGATCTTCGTCTACGGCTCCATCGGCTTCGGCAAGAACCTTGAGGCAGTCTTTCGGGCCAGCTTGACCGCGATTATTTCCCCGTGCAAATCGAGGATATGCACTCGAACCTGCATTTTCACAATCTGCCGAACGCGCCCATCGAAATCGGCGGGGCGAAGATCACCTGGGAGCTCTCCCAACATATTCTTGCGACCGTCGGTTACAAAATCGAAACCGCCGGCCACACGCTAGTGTGGATGCCGGACAATGAGTTTCTTCAAGGCTACACAGGATCGCCCCATGGGCTCACGTGCCAGGATTTGATCCTGGATTTGATCGTTGCACTTTTTGAGAAAATGATTCTATTCCTGTCCGGTGTGGATGTGCTTATTCACGAGGCGCAATACACGCCCGAAGAATACCCGAAGAAGATCGGCTGGGGCCACTGCTCCGTTCCCAACGCCTGCCTTCTCATGAAGCTCGCCGGCGTCCGCCGTTGGATCGTCACGCACCACGATCCAAACCATGACGCTGACTTTCTCGAGAAGAAACTCAATCTCACGCGTTAGATTCTTGAGGAGATCGGCCACCCGATGCCCGTCTCTCACGGATATGACGGGATGGCAGAATACTTGTAGCTGACGATCAAGCACATCGAGCCCAACCTCGCGAAACTCGATTTAGAGGCCCTTTGGGTGTGAAACCAGTGATCTATCCGCTTTCAATCAAGAGGAGCAAGCAATGAGCACGGAGAAAAGCGACACCGACACCGGCTCGACTCCTCCCGTTCCGTCGCATGCCGGCCGCCTGCGCCGTTTCATGGTTGAGCACACGGTGCTGATCCTCGCCTGCCTTCTGGCGCTGGGGATTGCCGCGCAGATGGGGGTATCTTAGCTGGCTCCAGAACCGACTCGTCGTAGCCCTGGCAACCCAAGGCACCGCCTTGCAGTCGCAGATGCTGCAGGAATTGCGCTACTACTACACCGCCGAGATCGTCGAACGGGTTCATGCCGCGGGAATCGAAGTGACCCACGACTACAAGGCCAGGTCTGGCGCCATTCCGTTGCCCGCCACCCTCACCATCGAGCTCTGCGAGAGGATAGGCGCACTGGGCTCGGGCCTTAGCGCACGGTTGTACAGTGATTATCCCTTTCCGTGGCGTACGAACGGCGGCCCTCAGGGTGAATTTGAGCGGCGCGCGCTCGAATCCTTACGCACGAATTCCAACCTGCCCGTCGTCGAACAGCAAGCTCACAAAATCAACGGCGCTTGCGGCACAGTGGGGGCGGGAGTTTTGTGCGCCCTCGCTGAAGCGATGGAGCAAGCCGGCAAGAACGGGGACCTAGCGATGCTTTCAGCCCGACTTACGGAGCTCGACGATTAGTTCGCGGCGCTGAAGAAAGAAATGATGACTGAAATATAGAGAGTCGTTCCGATGGGTATCTCGCTTGAGGAATACACCCTGTGGTGAACAAATCAAAAAATCCAGCTCACTGAGCCGGCGCCGCGTTTGTAGACCCGTTAGGTGCGACGGACTGGGAAGCGGGATCAATGACGCTCTGTTGCTTCCACATCATCTTGAAGAGCCAGAATCGATTGATGTCGAAAAAGGTGACGTATGCCATAAATGAAATGAGAAGAATGGCAAACCCGGTGGTTGCGTATTCCTGGAACCGGAGGCTGACTCGACGGCGAGCCACGAGTTCGTAAATGGACATCATGATATGACCGCCATCCAGGACCGGGAGAGGCAGGAGGTTGAGGATCGCCAGATTGATGTTGAGCATGACCATGAACTTCAAGGCGAGACGGAAATCGGTCCGCACATCGGCCGCGAGCTTTCCGAGGATTCCCACCGGGCCGCTCATGTCCTTTGCTCCGATGCCCGTTTCCTTGTGGTGCCACAGTGCAGAAAATGTCTTGCTCATCATGTGCAGGACCTCATCAATCTGTTCGAACGGCGTCGGCCCAGGCCGTTGAATTTCGTAGTGACCGCCCGCGAAGGCGATGCCTATCCGCCCGCGCTTCAGCGCAGGGTCGTAGATTGGCGTCACAGTATTGGTGATCCGCACGGAATTACGTTCGCTAATCAATTCGCAAGGACGCCCCTGCCCTTTGGAAACCAATTCGACGAGATGCTCCTGGTTGAGCACAAATACGCCATCAAACGACAAGAGTTTGTCGCCCGGCTTCAACCCTATCTTTCCTGCGGGCTTATCCGCCTCGACGAGTCCCACCACCGGCCGTTCAAACGGTTCGAGATCGAGCCATCGGAGAAGCAATTGATGGTTGGTGCGTGTTCCGACCAGCGCGGTGAACTGCTTGTTCGCTCGCTCCAGGGTCAACACGAGGCGGTTGGTCCGAGACGTCAGCACCTCCAGATTGATATCCTGCCAGGAGCGGACTGCAGCTCCGTCGACGGCAATGATCCGATCGCGCTCGCGAATGCCAGCGGCATACTCACTGGAGCCAGATTCCACGCGGCCGATGATCGGCGGATTGACGAGTACGGGCAGACCGATCACCCAAATGAAGGTGGCGATCAGAAACGCGAACAGTACGTTCATGAACGGTCCGGCGGCTGCCACCAGGATACGGGAAAAAGGCGACGCCGGCGGCACGGCTTGGTCGGCCTTTCCTTCAATCGCCTCCGAAGTGACCATCTGCGGCAGCTTTACGAAGCCGCCGGCGGGAATCCACCGGACCGACCATTCCACACCGTCCATCATCCAGGCGAAGATTTTCGGGCCAAAACCTATGGAGAATCCGTCAACCCGCATTCCGCGACGGCGGGCCATCCAGTAATGCCCGAACTCATGGACGAAAATTGCCGCTCCGAAGAGCAGCAACACTTTGGCGACGGTGAAAATCCAACTGAACACACTTTCCATGCAGTAATTGGACGGTAGAGGCAGAGGTACGTTCTGGCAACCGGCGGTGGGAGAAATTGAGCGAACAGCCGGAGAAAGGCCAAACTCCAACGATCGGGAGGAAGCCGCCTCAACTGTCCGGCAAGAACGCCAGATATCCGCAGACCTCCGGAGATTTGCTTGAGCAATCTCTCAGTGCCCAAGGCATCCGTACTTAATGAAGAGGCCGGCGTAAACGGCGAAGCAAACCAGAAGAATCAGCGGGGCGCCCATCATGGCCTTTGCCGTGCCAATCCCGAGCAACACTGCGAAAACCAGGTAGATCACAATCGGCTTGATCAAATTCATGGAGCGGGAGGGTAGAGTTTTTCGGATGTCTGACAAGTCAAACCCGGGCGGTAGATGGCGGGCATGGGGTTGGTCGAGGAGGGTTTAAGAGCCTGGTCCGGTTATCCGCGCGGTCATTTTCCCTGAGCGGTCACATATTCTTTTGCCTTGGTGACAAATGCGTCCGGGCTCTTCGCAAAATCCTGGCTATCGGTTTCAATCGCGAGTTTTCCAGCGTAGTTGCTCTTTTTCAGCTCGGCAAATAACCCCTTGAGATTGCTCTTGCCCTCACCGATGTGGGTGTCGAAGTACACGTCGTCTCCCTCGGTTTTCTCGATGCGCTTGTCCTTGAGGTGCAGATCAAAAACGCGCCCATCGTATTCTTTGAAGATCTTGGCAGCGTCGAAACCGGCGCTAGTCACCCACCCGATGTCCATGCAAACACCGATCCGACGATCTCGATGTTGGATGATTTGTTTCACGATGGCAGGATTTCCATAGAGAGACTTAATGCCGTGATTGTGCACGGCGACCTTAATATCGAACTCTATTGCCAGGGCCTCCAGGTCATCCCAGATCCGGAAATCGCCGGGTTCCACAACAATCAGGCCGAATCCCATGAACTTGCAGAACTCAAAGAGACGGCGGTTTTCAGCCTTCTCGATCGATGTCCCGGCGACTCCGTAGGTGTAGGCATGCAGGCCATTGGCGGCGAGTTTCTCCTTCTTCACGACCATTTCCTCCGTGGACTCCTTCTTATAATCGATGTGGTTGGGAATCAACTGGAGCTCCCGAATTCCATGCTTTTTTGCGAAAGCGATCACCTCGTCGAACTTCATGTTGCGCAGGGTCCACGTCTGGATGGCCAGCTGATCGATGAGTCCTGCGGCAGAAACCCGGGAGATCAGAACAGCGGCCGTGAGGCAGAGGGCAATTAGTTTCTTCATGGAAGGATTCGAAGAAGAAAGCGGGAGTTCGGCAGTCTGGCAACTTCGAAACAAGGAATTCGCCCGTACAGGTCTTTCAACGGGAAGAAGCAGAGGGTCTGGATTCGCCGAGTGGGCGCGTGGGGTATTGAAACGGGGTGAGTAGAATCTAAATTTCGAAGGGTTCTCCAAGGAGTTCCCGGGCGGACGTGCAGGGTAGGCCGTGGGCTTCGGCAACCGGCTTCGAGGTCAGTTTGCCATGAGCGATATTGATGCCTCCGAGCAGGGCCGGGCGGCGTTGGATCGCTCCACCGAGGCCGTGATCCGCGAGCGCTTCGATGTAAGGAAAGGTGGCATTCGTGAGTGCTTGGGTGGCGGTGCGCGCATAGGCTCCCGGCATATTGGCAACGCAGTAATGGATCACACCCTCCTCGACAAAAACCGGGTCATGATGCGTGGTTGCCCGCGAAGTTTCGGCGCAACCGCCCTGATCGATGGCGATGTCCACGAGCACACTGCCCGGGCGCATTTTTCGGAGCATCTGGCGCGTCACAAGTTTGGGAGCCCGGGCACCCGGCACCAGTACCGCACCGATCAGTAGATCGACTTCGGGCAAGACTTCCTGCAGATGCGATTCATTGGAGTAAAGCGTGTGAGCGGTGTGCAGCGTGATGTCGAGGAACCGCATTCGCTCAATGTCAACCTCCAGAATCGTGACGTCGGCGCCAACTCCGGTCGCCATGCGCGCGGCGTTGACGCCCGAGACACCTCCCCCCAGCACGACAACCTTGCCTGGCAGGACTCCCGGTACCCCTCCCAGCAACGTGCCACTCCCCCCAGTATGCTTGGCAAGATAATAGCCGCCTACAATAACGCTCATGCGCCCGGCGATCTCACTCATCGGTTCTAGCAACGGAAGGCGGCGATTGTGCTCCACCGTCTCGTATGCGAGCGCCGTCAACCCGGATCTCATCAGCGTCTCCGTGAGATTCTTGCTTGCTGCCAGGTGCAAGTAGGTGAAGAGCAGGTGTTCAGGGCGGAGCAGTGGGAACTCTGAGGGAAGAGGCTCCTTGACCTTCACGATTAACTCCGCCTGCTCAAAAACGCCCGAGTGCGACTCCAGGAGAAGCGCCCCGGCATCGGCATAGTCGCTGTCCCGGAATCCAGAGCCGGCGCCCGCTCCCTTTTCGACGACGACACGGTGTCCGTGCTTGGTGAGTTGGTACGCGGCAGACGGGAGCAAGGCCACCCGATATTCCTGTTCCTTGATCTCGCGGGGGACACCGATGGTCATCGCCCGAGGATTCTTTACCCGCAGTGGGTTGCAAGCTTGCGCATCGGAAAGTAACGGGGAAATGAAATCATCCGCCGCCGATGGGTCTTTACCCAGTGAATTATGACCGACCCGATGCGGATTCAGGACCTGGCAATAAGTGAGCGCCCCCGGGAACGCCTCGCCGAACACGGCCCTGAATCCCTGCGGAATGCGGAATTACTAGCGATTCTTTTGCGGACCGGCGTCCAAGGCGCATCGGCGGTGCAAGTCGGGGAGCAATTACTTCGACACTTTGGAACTCTCGATGGGCTGGCCAGGGCCCCACTGGAACAACTGAGAGTTCGCGGCGTGGGGCGAGACAAAGCCATTGCGTTGAAGGCAGCGTTCACCCTGGCTCGCCGGATAGCAGACGATCTTCGGCGGGACCTGCCGCTCATGGAACGACCCGAAGCCATCGTCGCTGTGATGCGCGATGAGATGATCACTTACGAAACCGAACATCTGAAGGTCCTGTTGTTGAATTCGCGCCGAAAGCTGATCCGAGTGGAGACGGTGGCGGAGGGGCTTTTGGATCAAATTCTGGTACACGCCCGGGAGGTCTTTAGGCCGGCCATTGCAGCGAGCGCCCACTCCATCGTTTTGGTTCACAATCATCCGAGCGGAGATCCGGTGCCCAGTGAGGCCGATACGCGAGCCACCCGGGATTTGGTGCGGGCGGGCCAGCTCCTGCGAATACCGGTGGTCGATCACGTCATCATCGGCCGTCGGAGTGAATCGTATCCGGATGGCTGGGTCTCGCTTCGTCAGATGGGTGTTGTGCCAGCCGACTAGCCGGGAGTCGCCGACCGGGGTCCAGCCGTTCCTGCCTTTGGGAGCGCCCACAAGACGGAATCCGCCGCCCGTCAGGCAGCACTTGACTGCCGGGGTTAAACTGGAAGACCTTAAGCGTACAACTATGACTCAACGGAATACTCGAATTTCCATTTGTTGCGCCGCGTCGAAAAACTAAATCCACAATATACTCATGCATCACCGAATCATTGGCCTGCTTCTCAGTATCGCCTTTTGTATCCTCTGTTCGCCCTTTTCTGCCGCTGCCGCCACACCGAAACTTGTACTTAAGAAGGGCGATCATATTGCTTTGATCGGCAATTCAACCGCCGACCGCATGCAGCACGACGGCTGGCTCGAGACCCACATCGTCTCAAGCTTTCCGGAACTTGACCTCGTCTTTCGCAATCTTGCCACCTCCGCGGATGAAGTCACCACGTGGCACCGCTCCGAGAACTTTGGTACGCGCGACGAATGGTTAAAAAAGGTGCAGGCCGACGTAATTTTCGCATTTTACGGTTTCAACGAATCGTTCAAAGGTGACGCCGGTTTGGCAAAATTCACGACAGACCTGGACAAATTCATCAAGGCCACGCGGGCCGCTGACTACAGCGGCAAAGGTTCGCCGCGCTTGGTCCTGTTTACGCCAATTACCAACGAAAAAATCAACGACCCGAACCAGCCGGATCCTGCGGCGAACAACGCCAACCTTCGGAAATACAGCACCGCGATGGCCGAAATCGCCGGGGCGAATGGGGTGCCACTGGTTGATTTGTTCGCCATTTCTCAGCGCCTCTACTCGCCCATGGCACGGCCGGGGCAATCCCTGACCTTCAACACCTTTATGCTGACGGAGGCGGGTAACAAGGCATTGGCTCCTGAAATCGTCCGCGATCTCTTCGGTACAGCCGGTGCGTCGGGTAAACTCGAAAAGCTCCGCTTGGCGGTGAATGAAAAGAGCGCCGAATGGCATGCGCGTTACCGAACCGTCGATGGATTCAATGTATACGGAGGCCGATCCAAGCTGACGTTTCCGAAGGCTGGCAAGGATTCGGAAAAGATCTCCAATTTCGACGTAATGCAGCAGGAGATGTCTCAGCGCGACGTAAAAACCGCAAACCGGGATCAGCGTGTTTGGGCGGTGGCCAAGGGCGGCGATCTGAAGGTGGACGATTCGAATCTGCCACCCGTCGAAAAATTTGAATCGAACAAGCCCGACATCAAACCGTTCCTGAGCGGGGAGGAGGCGATCAAACACATGACCGTGCCGAAGGGGTGCAAGGTTACCCTGTTCGCAAGCGAAGAGCAGTATCCCGAACTCGTGAGCCCCGTACAGATGGCTTTCGATACCAAGGGCCGGCTCTGGGTCGCCGCATGGCCGAGCTATCCCGAGCTCAGACCGACCGACACGGTGAAGGACAAATTGCTCATCTTTGAGGACCGGAAAGGCACGGGAAAGGCCGATAAAATGACCGTTTTTATGGACGGGCTGAACTGCCCAACCGGCTTCCAGTTTTACAAGGACGGTGTGCTCGTCATGCAGGCCCCGGATCTATGGTTTGCTCGCGACACGAACGGGGACGGCAAGGCGGATTGGAAGGAGCGTGTTGTGATGGGAATGGATTCAGCCGATTCTCATCATACCGCTAACGCCATGGTGCTCGATCCGGGGGGTGCCACCTACCTGAGTGATGGCGTGTTTCATCGCACCCAGGTCGAAACCGCCATCGGTCCCATCCGCAATTCCGACGGCTGCATCTATCGCTTCGAACCCGTCACGGGAAAATTTGAACGCTATGTTCCCTACGGATTCGCCAATCCCCACGGCCGTGTTTTCGATCACTGGGGCAATGACATCATCACGGATGCGACGGGTAATGAGAATTTTTTCGCCCCGGCGTTCAGTGGCTTTTTGGATTCCGGTAAACACAAGGGGATGCAGCAGTTTTGGAAGCGCCCGTCCCGCCCCTGCCCGGCCACGGCGATTCTTTCCAGCCGTCATTTCCCCGAGGAATTCCAGGACAATTTCCTCAACGTCAATGTCATTGGCTTCCAGGGCATCTTCCGTGTGAAGGTGAGTGAGAGCGGCTCCGGCCTGGCCGGCGAGTCAATTCCCGATGACTTAGTGAAGTCCGACGATCCAAACTTCCGCCCGATTGCCCTTGGGGTGGCACCGGACGGTTCCATTTACTTCTGCGACTGGGCCAAGCCGCTCATCGGTCATATGCAGCATCACATCCGCGACCCAAATCGGGACAAGCAGCACGGCCGCATCTACCGCATGACTTACGAAGGCCGCCCGTTGCTCGCCCCTGTAAAGATCGACGGCCAATCCATCAGCGCACTCCTCGAGGCGCTCAAGACACCCGAAGACGATGTGCGGACCCGGGCGAAAATTGAGCTTAGCAAGCACGACAGCGCGAAGGTGATCGCAGCCACAAAGAAATGGGTGGCATCGCTCAACAGCAAGGATCCGGCCTACGAGCACCACAAGTTGGAAGGCCTTTGGGTTCATCAGTGGCAGAACGTTGTGGACGAATCCCTGCTCAAGGAGATGCTCCGATCGCCGGATCACCGCGCTCGAGCGGCCTCCACCCGCGTGCTTTGTTACTGGCGCGATCGGGTCAAGGATCCCCTTGCCCTTCTCAAAGTGCAGGTGGCGGATTCCCACCCACGCGTCCGTCTTGAAGCGGTCCGGGCTTGCAGCTTCTTCACCACACGCGAGGCAGGGGATATCGCCCTGATGGCGCTCGAGAAGGAGGCGGATCCCAATAAGCCCGACTATTACATCAAGTACTGTCTGGACGAGACCTTGAAGCAACTTGACAAGTACATGACGAAAAACTAGACGCTGCCCGCCACATCAGTCTCAACAAATCGGCATGAGCCTGTCATGGGGCCGTGCCGATTTGTCGTTAATTTGGTTCGAATAATAAACATGAGAATCTTTCAGGTCTTGCTGTGCCTTTTTGCAGTCCTCTGCCCCTCATCGCCCGTGCCTGCACAAGACGCGGCGGGCGGGGAGACCAAGCCGGAAGAAGGCGCGCGAAAGTTTTATCTGCCCGCTAACCCAAGAGCCGCCGCCTACATGCTCGGGCGGCTGTCTAACAAGGAACTGCTTCAGGCTCCGCGCGTCGAACCCGTATTCATTGCCTTCCTCGAACGGACAGGGCTCGACCCGAAATACCGGGAAGAAGCGCTTGCGGGTCTGGCGACATTGCGCAAGACCGACCGTTTAAGCGAGTTGCTTGCAGCCCTGGATCGCCTCGATGGGCAGGGCACCAATGCCACCGCCGCAATCAACGATCTTGCCGTGCTTCTGGCAAAATCCAAGAGTGCGGATCTCGCCGCAAAGAAACCTGCCTTGGAAGCTCTCATCGGCCGGGCGGAAAACCCGCTGGTGCGTCGCGCGGCATTCGCCGGACTTGTCACGGCCGATGGCAAACCCAACCCGCTGTGGGATCAGGCGGCCCGGGAGAATACGAGGCTGGCCGACCTAGTAGGCGCCGTCCCACTGATCGTCGATGGGGTGCTGCGGGCATCCTTTCAGCCGTTGATAGCGCCACTCGCTCAAAAGGCGGCCACGCCGGAGCTGCAGCAACTAGCCATTCTGGCGTTGCCCGCAATGAAAGGGCACGAGGGCGTGAACTTTACGGCTCTGTCCGGATTGATTCGCGCCGGGACGGAACGACCTGCCGCAGTGCGAGCGCTGTTGCAACTCCCACGTTCCGTTTGGCAAAAAGAACACGTGGGACCGGTCGCGCAAAGTCTCGTCGACTCTGCGGCCAAGGTCCCCGCAGACCAGCGAACCGAGGCGGATTTTCTCGATGCAGTACAGCTCGGCAATGATCTTTCCTTGCTAATGCCAGCCGATGACGGCAGACAAATCCGCAAGGCGCTGTCGGAACTTGGAGTCCGGGTGTTGGTTCTGAAGACACTTCCCGAGCAGATGTTCTACGACAAGACTCGACTCGTGGTGGAGGCGAAGAAACCGGTGGAAATCATTTTCGAGAATCCCGATTCGATGCCGCATAACTTCGTGATTACGGCTCCGGGCGCTCGCGAAGAGATTGGCAGGCTGGCCGACACCCTGATACCCGAGGCGGACGAGCAGGGGAGACTGTTCATTCCAAAATCGCCGAAAGTGCTCTTTGCCTCGAAGCTCGTGGACCCTGGCGCGAGGTTGAAACTAAACTTTAACGCACCGGACGAGCCCGGTGAGTATAGCTACGTTTGCACATTCCCCGGCCATTGGTTGCGAATGTTTGGAACATTGGTCGTCGTCGTCGATGTGGAGGATTACCTCGCAAAAAACCCCGAACCGGACGCGCCGAAACTCACTGAGTGGAAGGTGGCCGACTTCGCCGACGATCTGAAGCGGCTGGATCATCACCGCGCCTATTCCTCCGGCAAGGCCCTGTTCAGCTCGCTGGGTTGCGTACAATGCCATCAACTCGGCACAGAAGGCGCAGCCTTCGGACCCAGTTTAACCGGGGTGTTCGCACGCTGGAAAGACGATCGCGGTGCGGTCCTGGAACAGATTCTGGAACCTTCGAAGGTGGTGGATGAAAAATTCCGCACCCACTCGTTCGAGCTCGGGGATGAAAACACCGCCGTCGGGATCGTGCTCGCCGAGGATGCGGAGAGCGTGACTCTCCAGACCGGTCCTTCCGTGGCGCTAATTCAGAAAATCAAAAAAACCTCAGTCAGATCCAGAGCGATTCAGCAAGGCTCTCTCATGCCGGCCGGCCTGCTCAGTCTGATTAACAAGGAGCAGATCCTGGACCTGCTGGCCTATCTTCTGGCCGAAGGCGCTGTCGACCACGCGGCTTTCAAGCACGATTGAGGAATTGCGGGAGAAAACCCACCGAACTCAAAGTTCGCGCCGTGAAGCCATGAACCCTGGCGGACGTGGATTCCGCCGACTGCCGTCCGCGACTACGACCGGACGGTTCATAGGTAGGAAAGTTTTCGAACGAATGGACCATTGCTCGCCGTAGGTCGTTGGGTATGTTGCGCCTGCATGCCGGAATGACACCAACAATTGCTTAACCAAGAGAAAAATTTATGGGCCTGATGGATTACCTCAAAACGCAGTTCCTCGAAATCATCCAGTGGGAGGATGATTCGCGTGACACTATTTCCTGGCGCTTCCCCGATCAGGACAAGGAAATCAAACGCGGCGCGCAGCTCATCGTCCGCGAATCTCAAACCGTCCAGTTTGTTTATCTGGGCCAGTTCGGCGACACCTTTGGGCCGGGCAAACATTCGATGGTCACGGACAACATCCCAATTCTCTCCACGCTCAAGGGCTGGAAGTATGGCTTCGAATCCCCGTTTAAGGCCGACATTTACTACGTCAACACCCGGCTTTTCACCGGCAACAAATGGGGCACGAGCAACCCCATCATGCTGCGCGATCAGGATTTTGGCATCGTGCGCGCGCGAGCATTTGGCACGTTCGATTTCAAAGTCGTGGATGTTAAAGTGTTTCTGAAGGAAGTCGCGGGCACAGACAACCATTTCCGTCTCGATGAATTCGCCGACACGATGCGCTCACGAATTGTCAGCGTCTTCACGGACGCACTGTCCACAGCCAAGGTGCCGGTGCTCGATCTCGCGTCACGCTATTCGGAACTAGGGGATGCTTTGCTTCCATTGATCAATCCGGCGCTGACCAGCAAGTACGGCATCGAAATGGCCAGCTTTATCCTCGAGAACGTGTCCGTGCCGCCCGAAGTCGAGGCGGCCATCGACAAACGTTCCAGCATGGCGGCGATCGGAAATCTCAACGATTACGTGAAGTTCCAGATGGCCGAATCGATGGGCAAAGAGGGCGCGGGTGGCGGCATGGCTGGCACGGCCGCGCAACTCGGCGCCGGGCTGGCGATGGGCCAGCAAATCGCCGCCGCGATGAATCAGCCTCAAGCCACGCCCACCGCCGGCGCGCCACCGCTGCTGCCCACTGCGGCCCCCGCAGTTGGTGTGGCTGCTGCGGCCGGCGGGATTCCGCAGATGCTCAGCCCCGGGGATGTCGCCAACTCTCTCGGCGTGAGTGAAGGCGACGTGATGGCCGCGCTTGCCGATGGTTCGCTTAAGGGCAAGAAAATCGGTTCGACATGGCGGATCAGCAAAGGGGCGCTGGAGGAGTTTCTGAAAGGCTGAACATCCTGAACCGCTCCCGGGGATCCTGCCGAGAGAAGACCCTTTGGGGAGGCCGGCTGCTGTCGGGTGAACTGCGCTCCAAACCCAAACTCCGCGTACCTTCGAAACCAACGCCATGTCCGAAGCAACGGCTCGCAATAAGTTCTCCTGCCCGGCCTGCGGTGGCGAGGCACAATGGAATCCTGGCAAGCAGGCGCTCATCTGTCCTTATTGTGGGGCCACCTCGCCTGCGCGTGTCGAACTCACCGCGGCGGGCGATCAGGTTATCAAGGAAAATGACCTGGCCAGCGCGCTCCGCTCGATTCCCGATGACCAGCGAGGTTGGCAAGCGGAGAAGACGTCGGTCAAATGCCAGAGCTGCCAGGCTATTTCCGTGTTCGACCCGGCGAGAGTCGGGCAGCGCTGCGACTTCTGCGGCTCCTCGGCACTCCTGCCTTACGAGGAGTTGAAGGAAGCCTTTCGTCCCGAGAGCGTGCTGCCGATGAAGCTGGCCGAGACGCAGGTGCGAGAGAGTATTCGGCTGTGGTACGGCGGCCATTTTTGGGCGCCGGGCAAGTTAAAGAACAAGGCCATGACCGATCAGGTCAAGGGGTTGTACATCCCTTACTGGACTTTTGATGCCCAGGTCCACGCTGACTGGCGCGCCGAGAGTGGTGACTATTATTACGAAACCGAAAGTTACCGGGACACCAATGGCAACACCCAGACCCGTCAAGTGCAGAAGATCCGCTGGTATCCGAGCTCCGGTTCGCTGGACCATTTTTTCGACGACGAACTCGTTGCGGCCTCGCGCGGCGTACGTTCGGAGTTGTTGCGCGGCGTCGAGCCGTTCCCGACCAAGGAACTCGTACCCTACAATCCCGGCTTCCTCAGTGGCTGGGTGGTGGAGCGTTACCAGATTGATTTAATCGCGGCCGCCCAGCGCGCCCGGGAGGTGATGAACGCAAAGGTGCAGCAACTCTGCGGGGCCAAGGTGCCCGGAGACACGCACCGGAACTTGCGAGTGGACATAGACTACTCCGGTCAGACGTTTAAACACATTCTCGTGCCGGTATGGCTACTGAACTACGACTATGGAACGCGAAAATTCCAGGTCGTTATCAACGCCTATACCGGAACCATCAAAGGCGAATATCCAAAGAGCTGGGTGAAGATCTTGATCGCTATCCTGCTCGTTCTCGGAGTCGTCGGGATCTTGATATTTGTGGGAAATCGCTCTTAGGCATGGAGCCCGAACGGGTGACATCCCGTGGCATGGCGTGAGCGACGAATTGGCTGCCTTCCTTCCAGAATCTGACTTGGAAATCGAACACTTGCTGCTCCAGTACTGGCTGCGCGTGGGCCGAAAATGCTTGGCCTCGACCCCTGCAAGACGGAGAGTGAAGGTAGATATATGAAA
>SIBK01000050.1 GCA_009695205.1 Pedosphaera sp.
AGTCCTCGCGTCCAGTCGTACGTCCGTGATCGAATCGTGTCACGAATCGCGTTTTCGCCAGACATAGCGAAACATCAATACTCGCAAGGCGGCGGCCAGGGGAATGGCGAGGATGCCCCCGAGAATCCCGCCGAGAAGGGTGGTGCCAACCATCACGGCGATAATGATCGCCAAGGGATGCAACCCAACACGGTCCCCCATAATCTTGGGCGAAATGACCAGACCCTCGATCGCCTGCACGATGCCAAAGACCACCAGTACCAACATGGGGTGCAGCCAGTCTCCAAACTGGACAACAGCAATCACCAGGGCAGTGACACACGTGGCAATGGCCCCAAGAAATGGAATCATGGTGAGAAAGACAGCCATGACCCCCAGCAACAACGCGTACTGCAGGCTTATTGCCAGGAATCCCACTGTATAGAGTACACCGTCACAAAATGCGACGAGCACCTGGCTGCGAAAGAAAACGATCAGGTAATTATTGACGGAGCGGAGTATGAACACGAGTTCGTCCTTGAACCGGGAGTTGTGAACCGGGAGATAGTCGGTCCAGCGGGAGGAGATCCCCCGCTTTTCTACGAGGAAATAGAAGGCATAGACGGGGACCAACGCCAGTCCCGCGAGCACTCCGAACATGGAGCTGACGCGTGTCAACTTGCCGCCCAACCATTCGCCAATCGTCGGAAGAAACTTCAACATCCAGCTCGAAGCCGATTGCAATGTCGCCCGGTCAAAAGCCTGGACCCACCACGAATCCGTCGCGAGAGGGGATGACGAGGGAGCCGCATTGGTAGTGACCTCCCTGAGCTCAGGGACGGCACCGCCAGCAGGGGGCGCCTGCGGAAGCCAGCGTTGGAGAAAATTCGGCGGATGAGCTATCCAGAGGTCCACCGTTTGCTGGAGTCGCACCGGAACTTTTTGGACGAAATCGCTCGTCTCCCGCACGAGACGAGGGACAACACTCCCCAAGCCAGCGAAAAGAATGACGGCGGCGACTACGAAGACGAGCAGGATGGCCCGTTGCCGTGGAATTTTGCGCCGCTCAAGAACATCGACGACGGGATCGAGGAGGTAGGCGATCACTCCCGCAATCGCGAGCGGCCACAAGACCGGGGACAAGAGCGCGACGATCTGCCCAAGGCCCCAGACTATTCCCGCGCCGGTTGCGACCAGCGCTGCGCCGGAAAGCGCAGTGAGAGCCCACCACATCACGCGGGCTTGCTTTAGGGTAGGTTGAGTCATGGAATATCTGGCGACTTCATTGAAGCTGGCGCACAAACCGACCGTGAGCAATCGTAGAGCCAGGCCGGAATTGGTTCCTGAGCCTTCCGTGGAAAAGCCAAATGGGCCTTTCGATTGGGCGAATTGGAGTTCAACCAAGATCGAATGCAACTGTTACTCTTCCACCATCACCGGTGTCCCAACCGTCACGATTTGCCGCAAATAATCGGCGTTCCAGTTTGCCAGCCGGAAGCATCCGTGACTTTCCGTCCGCCCCACATCCTCAGGTCGCGGCGTGCCGTGAATGCCATAGCCGGGGCGGTCAAGGCCAATCCAGGCCACGCCCACCGGATTATTCGGCCCCGGGGGTATCACCAATTTGTGGTCGAGCGCCCGCGCTTCAGCGGACTCGGGAAATATTTCCGGATTAAATGTGTAGTTTGGGTCCTTGATCACCACTTCAACATGAAGTTCGCCGACAGGCCGTTTCTCAACCCGGGACGCAATGCTGCACGGAAAGTGCGCCAATAAGTTCCCATGGCCATCGAACGCCCGGAGCGTTTTTTGCGACAGACTTATTCGAAGTCTCGCCGCTTTTGCCCGCGGCCCCACGTATTCCACGTCCGGCACACGAACAATCTGCTCCGCGGGAACGGCCGCCCAGTCGATCTCCGGATTCATCTGTCGGATCAGGGACGGATGGGAGTGGCTCTTTTCAGCGACCAATTCCAGAGCCGTCGCGTAGCCGAGTTCGCTGACCTCGGATTTCCCAAGCCACGTCGCGGGGACCGGCCTCAGCCCGGCAAGATCCGAACCGGTAAGAATGAGTACGTTGGATGCTTCGCCATCCAATGTAAGTTGCGACCGCGTGGCATCGTCCAACTCGCCGGTCATCTCGAGCCCCTGACGGGCTTGAAATGCCCGCAGGGCTGCCCGAGTCTGCGAGCCCAGTGAGCCGTCAATCGAGCCACAGGAAATGCCCAGGCGGCCGAGGGCGATCTGTGCTTCCACTGTGGACCGAACCGGGCGTCCGGAGCTCCGCGAGCCCGCGGCATGGGCAAGGACGGCCGTGTTCGTCGCCAATGGCGACGCAGACGTCAGTGGCTGGATCCGGTTGGTTGAGAGCCCCGGGATGACAAGATTCGTGGGCACCACTTCGCGGACGAGATTGGGCGCCAGGCGGATTGGGCGACTGTCGATATTGGACCGGACTACGATCGGGGGTGCTGAGGTGAACGCAACGGTAGGTCGCATTGAGGGGGGCGCCGGGATTGCGAGGGGCTGCGAACGACTGATCCAGCCATGATCCCACGCCAACCAAACCAGCCCCAGCAGTCCGAAGAGAACGACTAGAAGCCAACCTTTGCCGCGAGACTGACGGCGGCGAGCAGGGGATCGATTTTTTGAAGCGCGGGACATCAGCAGTTTCCCGTCGAAAAATGACCGTATCTCCGCCGTGCGGCAAGTTGGGAGACGACCTCCGCGACGATCCCTCGACTCCAGGCTTCCCTGGCCTGCCGCCACGCGCTACAACCTCCGCCGACACTCTTCTGGAATTATGAACACAGTCACCGCTCTCAAAACCGTAAAAGGCTCCACCCAAGGACACGTCGAGGCCGCGCTGGCCGAAACGGGCGGACTTCTCCGTCTTTCCCCGTGCTGGGTGCCCAGATCCTTCCTCCAACCTGGCAAGCGTCTGAAATTGCATCCAGACGACTTGTACGCATACGGGCTGCACCGAGGCGGGATCGACGAGCGTTGGTTTGCCTCGACCACACCGGCGGCCAACGACAACCGGACCCCGGACGAGGGTCTGAGCTACTGTGTGGTCGGGCTCGCACGCTTTACTCTGCAGCAGGCTGTCGCCGATTGCGGAGCCCTCTTGATCGGTTCGAAGATTTGGAAGAAGTATGGCAAATGGCCCGTGTATTCGAAGTTCTTCGACAACATGGGCCCCATTCCGCACCACATGCACCAGAATGCGAAACAGGCGAAGTTGGTGGGCCAGGAAGGCAAGCCGGAGTCCTATTATTTCCCGCCCCAGCACAATAACGTGGGAAACAATTTCCCCTACACGTTCATGGGTCTCGAACCAGGCACCACGGTGTCCCAGGTGCGGAAATGTCTCGAAAACTGGAACAAAGGCGACAATGGCATCCTGGATCTCAGCCGGGCCTATCGTCTCAAACCGGGCACGGGCTGGCTGATTCCGCCGTGCATTCTGCATGCACCCGGATCGCTGTGCACCTACGAGCCGCAGTGGGGCTCCGATGTTTTTGGCATGTACCAGAGTTTGGTTGAAGGTCGCATGGTGCCGTGGGACCTCCTGGTAAAGGACATGCCCAAGGCCAAGCATCGCGACCTAGATTTTATCGTGGCTCAACTCGATTGGGACGGAAACACCGACGAGAATTTCAAAGACAATCACTATCTGGAGCCCGTGCCGGTCGCGGATACCCGCAAGGAAGGGTTCGTCGACCGCTGGATTGTCTATGGCAAAATTGATGACCAACAGCTCTTCACTGCGAAGGAATTAACCGTTGATCCGGGAACAAAGTGCACCGTCAAGGATAACGGCGCTTACGGGCTTATTTGCGTACAGGGGACGGGCAAGATCAACGGACAACCCTTGAATTGCCCGAAGCTCATCCGCTTCCATGAACTCACTGAGGATGAGTATTTCTGCACCGAAGGCGGAGCAAAGGGCGGAGTCACCTTTGAGAATACCAGCGAGACCGAACCCTTGGTTTGTCTCCGTTACTTCGGCCCCGAGGTGAATCCAGACGCTCCGTCGATGGGCGCTTACCGCCGAAACAAGTTTTAGCTAGGAATACAATGGGGTCAGATCTGAATGGACCCGTGTCACAGAATCCGCTGGATGCGGTAGAACCGCGCAGAGGCGGTGGTGGAAACGGTCGCATTCATTTTGAAATCCGCGGCGATGGAAGCGGTTCCGATCGGAATCCAGGTTCCCGCTATGCGGTCCGATTGTTCCGTGCGATATCGCCGCCCTGGCTGCGACCGCCACACCAGGGTCAGTCGATCGCCCGAAATCCGGTGACTGAGGATGTCCGGCGAAGCGACTTCTGCTCCTGGATCATAACGGACATTCAGGACTGTCGACACACCGTCAACCGCCCGACCGCGCGACGTCGTGGCGCCGAATTGGAGACGGGAACTGCCCGGAGCCACTGTGAGCTTGGCGGTCCAATTGGAGGAATTCGTCCAGCTCACCTCGATTGGCCTGCCATCGATGGTTATCGTACGCGCATCGAGCGGGGCTGTCCCGGCGATTGAAAACGTGCCATCGACGGTGGCAATATCCTCTCCATCGTTGGTGAGAATCCGGAAGGGTTTGTCGACCCGGGCTGCCTGATCGAGGATGTATTGCCGGCGGCTGCGGATGAAAGTCTTGGTTGCGCTGGGACTTGTAGCCGTGACGCCGTTGGCTAGAAACGCCTTATACCGGGCATCGAGGATGGGATTTGCACGGTCGGCGAGGAGCGGTCCCTGGGCTGCTTCGAGGAGTGCCTGCCAGTACATGCGTCGGAAAATGGGAATAGAATTGATTGGACCATGATCCTTGCCGCCGGTGCTGAAGAGGTCCCCCTTCGGATCGGGGTTGTTGTTGAATGCAAAATCAATGTCCCAGATCATCAGATTCCATCGACCGTTCAGGGGACGATAGGCATACATGTTCTGGCCGCCACCGTAGGAAAAACTGTCACCGTTGTTGACGATGTGCTCGACGACATGGGTGCGGAACCATTGATCGACATCGACTTCGCGTTGAACCGCCTGGATATAGGTGTCGCCCGTGCCCGCCACGTTGGCGGCGTTTACGAGGCGAAAGAGGTTGGTATAATTGTGCGGCTGAAGACCGAACGCCCGCTTGGCCCAGTTCCATCGATAACGCGACAACTTCTTGACGCCGCCTGCGGTGACATAGTTGTTCAGATCCGCGCCAATCGGCTGAAAATCCGAACCGGAGACATTAAACTCGAACCAAAGCTGGATTTTGTGCAGATCTCCGTCCGCATCTTCCGGAAACCACTGGTCGATCATCGCCTGGCTTGGTTGTTGCGAGTCGTCGTAGGACCCGCGTCGAACCCCATTGACGGCGATGAGCACAGGGCGCCTATGGCAAAAGGGCAGGCCAAGCTCGCGCACAATCCAATAGGACTGAGCTTCGCGTTGATTGGATGTGTCGCCGCCGCCATTGCCAGGCTGTAGAACGGTGATTTCCTGCTCGCCGAGAAAAGGGTCATCCGAGGGCATGGTGAAAACGTAGTCACAGTTTCCGGACGTCGGTGAACTCCAGCCGCTCTGGTGATACGGGCTGCCGCTGTACATACCCCCGGAATTATAGATCACACGAAAGTCCCCGTACACAAACGTAGCGTCCACAGGGTCGTTGCTGAGTTTCTCGCGTCGGGTCCACCGGTCGTTGTTCGCTTTGGCCACCCACAGCCGGTAAACTCCCAGCCCGGTCTTGATTGCAGATTCGCCCCACCGGATCAGACACTCCCGATTGGCAACGGGTGATGGGAATGTCGACGCTTCTGGAATGCCCGCGGCATCGACTGCTTCGATGTAAAACGCGATCACGGCGCCACTGGGCTGTTGGGGAATTTTTGCAGCAAACCATCCTGCGCCACGATTCGTCATCGGCACGCTGTTGAAACGATTGGTCGAATCCCGGCGCCAACGGAGTGTGACGCTGTCCAGGCCGTCTGGGTCATCCACCCGTGCGACAATCAGGGCACTCTGCGATGCGGTTGGGAAGACCGGGTAGTGTTGGACGTCGGAGAGGGTGGGTGGACCGTTCGACACCGATCGAGAGTTCTGCGCACCCGGTGTCCCATGCGCTGAAACGGTGTGCAAGTCCCCGGTGGCCTCGAGCCAGTTGCCGTGTAGTCGCAGGAGGATCTGTCCCGTGCCCGCCAGCCAACGCGCCCGCGCGCGAATTGTGGCTGTCTGGCCGCTCGACAACACGGGTCGGATGGCGGCGCGTATTCGGTTGGGTCCGGTGTGGCCCGGCCCCGTTGTCCGGAGTCTCAATCCGACCGATCCATCCACTCCGAGATTCGTCGCGAGGGTCGCGTAACCGTGGGTTCCCTGAAAGTTCCAGCCATTGGTTCCATTCTCGAAGGATCCATTCACAAGACGATTGGTCGCGCCCGGCCCGACCACTTCCACAGCGTCGATCAGGCATTCCCCTTTGCCCAAGAGAACGATCTCCAGCGCGTCGGCGGGCGCCGATGAATTGCCAAGCTCGAGACGGCCGGTCGATTGTACCGTCACCCATTCGGATTTCTTCGACTCGTCACTGTCAGCCCAAGTGCCCGCACGCCGGCTGGAACTCCGAGTCGCCCGACGTTCCAAGCTGCTCCCCCCGCCATCTGCCCAGTTCCCCCAACGTCCGCCGATGGCGTACGAGACTTCATCAACCAGGATGACCACCGTATTCGTCACGCGCTTCCCGTTGCTTCCCTGTTCGATAAACACGTCGGGCCGAACTAATTGGATACGTTCCCCCCGATTGGCGAGGGCACCCTCAAAGTTGCCGACAATGTCCGAGGCCGCCACGTTCGGATGAGCCGATCGAAGTCGCGCGGCATCCTTGGCAACCACGATCCATCCGCCGGGGGAAATCGCCATACCGGCCTCAAATTCAAAGTGAATCCCGCCATCCAGCTTCCAACCGCGCAACCCGATCGCGGTATCGCCCGGGTTGTGCAACTCGACGAACTCCTCCCACTCGTCGAGCGCGAGCGGATGATACAGGATTTCATTGATCACAACGGCAGGCGCCAACGGATCCGCATTTCGTTCACCGGGCGTCGGACTCGAGAATCCGATCCAATCGGAGGCGCCATCGGGATTACGGCCCCATGACCGGCCCTCGGATTGCGGCTGCGTCCGAAGTGAATCGAGAACTCGGGTGTCGGAGGAGTTTTTTAGGAACAGCTTCCCCCCTGCGGGCGCCAACGTGAAATCCAAATCGATCTCTCTGAATCGAATGAATCCGAGTGGTCCAACGACGGTGTTGTTTGGAATTCGAAACCGGTTCCGATCGCCGTCATCGGTGAGGATGAACCCCGTGATGTCCACTGCCTGATCCGAGTAATTGAAAAGCTCGATGAATGCCACCTGTCCCTCGGCCGGGCGCGCCAGAACCTCGTTGATGAAGAGGGTCGCCCCGGCCACCTCAGGCTCGGGATCCCGCGTACCCGGCGAACCTCCAATTCGACTGCTTGCTCCCCAGGCCCGAATATCTCGCTCTCCATAACTAGGGCGGGCGAGAACCAACGAATGGCCCCCGCCATCTGCGGCAATCGGCCACGGGTCCATATCCCTATATTCGACATCGAAATTGACTGCCCCCAGCGAATTTAAGAGCCGAAGCCGACCGCCGTTTTTCGGAAGTCTCCCCTCGCCCGAAAACGGCCCGAAAACATTAGTAATCCCCGAGGCCCGGAGCTCCCCCGGATTCGTCGACACGATGACATAAGCTCCCTCTGCTAGAAAATAATTCGACGGAAAGCTGAACTGAACGGCCCCGTCCAGGCGCCAGCCGCTCAAGTCCTCAAACCACGGCAGTGAGTTGTGGATCTCGACGAATTGGACCCCGGCCTTTCCGTCCCGATCCAATGGGTGGTATAGGATCTCCGATATCACGACACCGGACCGGCGGGAAGACGGCCCGGGAGGTTCCGGCGGAGGACGTAAAAAGCGGATGTCGAGTGCGGGACCGTCCGGTACGACCGCAAACGCGGACTGGAAGAGCGCTGAGTAGAGAGAAAAGACAAGCAGCCATGCCGCGGCGCTTTCGAAAGAATGCATTCGGTAGTTCGTGGGGCGACGATACCGAATCTGGGGAGGGCTCGCAACCTAAGCAAGTTTTCCAAGAGGGTTCGCTTGACCTCGGAGATCCCATATCCGAGCGTGCCCGCCGTCATGGCGGAATTGTTCCGTCCTGTCCCTGAATTCATGTCTAAATCGCTGATTACTTCGATTCTCATGGCCGCCACCTTCACCGCCACCGTGTCCGCCGCGGACAAGCCTGACTTGAAGGATCCCAAACAGCGGGCCAGCTATTGCATCGGCAGCGACATTGGATCGAGCCTCAAGCGCCAGGATCTGGACCTTGATTCGGCTGCGTTGAGTGCCGGGCTGGCGGATGCTTTTGCCGGCAAACTGGTTCTGACTGACGCCGAAATCCGGGATACGCTGACCGAATTCAAGAACTCGCTCTCCTCGAAAATGGAAGCCAAGGCCAAACTGGCCGGCACCGAAAACCTGAAAAAGGGTGCCGAGTATCTCGGTGCGAATGGAAAGAAAGAGGGCGTGAAAACAACCGCCAGTGGTTTGCAGTACAAGGTGATCAAGTCCGGTACCGGAAAATCCCCCATCTCCACCGACACCGTGAAGGTTCATTACCACGGAACCTTGATCGACGGCACTCTGTTCGATAGTTCCGTGGATCGAGGGGAACCCGTCACCTTTCCGGTTACGGGGGTGATCCCGGGGTGGACTGAAGCGCTTCAGTTGATGAAGATCGGTGACAAGTGGCAGTTGGCGATTCCCCCTGCTCTTGCCTACGGCGAACAGGGGCCTGGCGGAAAAATCGGCCCTAACAGCACCTTGCTCTTTGATGTGGAATTGCTTGGAATTGAGAAGCCAAATTAGACCGCATTGAACGATCCTTACCCGAGATTGCGGCACCCGGTATCCTTAACGAATCGCTCTACCCTTGCTGGCCGGGAAAATCCTTCCCCGGGCGGCCAGCCATAACAGCAGGATCAGCGCGGCGTACGGAATCAGACTGAGGGCATCCGATCTGGATCCTTCGAAGAACGGGTTTGCCCGCATTGCCCACTGGGTAAGCGTATCATCTAGAGTACTCATCCTCGCTGAAATAAAGGCGACGACAATGCCGGCGATACTCCCTCCGGCGATATATCCGGAAGCCATCAGCACGCCGGGGCTACGGTCACTTTCCGCTGTGATTTCCTCTTCCGACCAGCCAGCCCGGACGAGGGCCGGGCGTTCCCGGCGGTCAACCAGCAGTCGTACCAATCCACCGATAAAGATCGGGAGCGACACCGCAAACGGCAGGTAGACACCCACGGCGAAGGCCAGCGAGCCGATGCCGCATAGTTCAAGCATCAATGTCACCATGCCTCCGAATAACACCAGAGCCCACGGGAGTTTTCCACCGAGGATTCCCTTGATGATATAGCTCACCAGGATGGCTTTGGGTGCATCCAGCTTCTTTACTTCATGACCACCCGCCACGTTGGGATCCAGCTTCTTTACCGGGTGACCATCCTGCACCATGGAATACTGGCCATTGATGCCAGGATCGACGAGCCAGACCGCACGCCCCGCTTCATCCATCAGAAATTTCTTGGCGGCTCCCCCAGCCGGATCCGGCTCGTGCCATACACGATAGTCGCCGGGATCGGATTTAACCTGCGGACCGGACAGTCTCTCGCGAGGTGCGCCCGAGAGGGATTCAGCGGCCACCCGAAGAGTGGGTGCCACGTCGGATGCCCGAACATACGTCGTCGCGTCCCGGTTCAATGTCAGCAACACCGGCCCAAGGACCAAAGCGGATGCGGCGGCGCCGATGAGAATCGCCAGCTGCTGGGCCCGTGGAGTGCCTCCCAGCAGGAATCCTGTTTTCAAATCCTGTGATGTGGTACCGCCATTTGACGACGCAATGCAGACAATCGCTCCGACCGACAGAGCGGTGACGAAATAGCCGCTGCCCGACCAACCGACGAGGCGGAAAATCAGGCAGGTGAATAGCAGCGTCGCGATTGTCATTCCCGATACAGGATTTGAGGACGATCCGATCTCACCGGTGAGTCGTGAGGACACCGTCACAAAGAGTCCTCCGAAGAGCAGAATCAGGAACGCGCCGGGAAGAGTCATCTGGAGTGGGGTTGCGGAAAGAATCGCGACCAGAAGGCCGAGAATTCCAATTCCCACAAACTTTAGAGAGAGATCTCGTTCCGTGCGCAGAGTACTGGCAGGCCCGGCCCTGGTTTCGGTGAGATCCGCCAGGCCGCCGCGAATTGCGCGCCAGATTGTTGGCAGGGAGCGCGCGAGGCTAACCAAACCACCGGCCGCCACGGCACCGGCTCCGATATAGAGAATGTAACTATCGCGGATTTCCTTGACTCCCATGTCACGGATCAACTTGGTTCCCGGGGACAAGGGTTCGGCGAGTCCCGTTCCGAAGAATTTGATCATCGGCACCAATACCAGATAGCTCAGGACGCCGCCTGCCGCCATCACCCCCCCAATCTTGGGACCGATGATATAGCCCACTCCAAGCATCTCGGGCGAAATTTCGGCTGCGAGCGATCCGGTGGCCAGGGGCGCACCAAAGACGTGGGCCACGGTGTCTTTCCACAATTTCAAAGCCCGGCACAGAGTGTTGTAGACGAGACCAATCCCAAACCCGGCAAAGACAGCTCCGGCACTCACCCCGGCGGCGGTGCTATTCGAACCAAACGTGGCGTGCGCAGCAGCGAGAGATTCTGCGTTCGCACCCGCTTTGAGCACTGCGGCACATGCCGTGCCTTCGGGATATTTCAGCACTCCATGTTGTTGAACGATCAGAGCCCGCCGCAACGGAATCATAAGAAGAATCCCGAGCAACCCGCCCAGCACCGCAACCAGCAACGTCCGCGACCATTCCAGATCGAATCCAAGAATCAGGATCGCTGGCATCGTCACACCGATACCGAAGGCCAGTGATTCCCCGGCCGACCCAGCCGTCTGAGCGATGTTATGTTCGAGGATCGTGGCATCCCGGGCACCGAACCCTCCTCCGATCTTCGCCCACAGCCGGAACAATGTCATCGAAATGACGGCGACCGGTATGCTTGCGCTGACTGTCAGCCCGACTTTAAGAGTCAAGAATACCGACGAGGCTCCGAAGATCATCCCGAGCAGTGTTCCGACCACGATTGCTCGGGGCGTAAACTCGCGAAGATTCGACTCAGCAGGAATGAACGGCGCGACGGTTGTCTTTTGAACCGGGGACATGACGGGGACGATGCAGTGGTCTCGCGTTGGGCGGAACAAGAAAGATGATGGAAGTCGCTTCAGATTCTGATCACAAACGGGCTACGAGCAGCTCGCGCTGAAAGATGAGTTCCTTCGGAAGATGTTGGTATAGGCGCATGAACAGCTCATCATGCAACAGAATTTCCCGCCGCCATTCATCCGGGTTCATGGCCTGCAATTCATCAAAGCGGGCGCGATCGATCTCCGGGAGATCCGTGATGTCAAAATCCTCCCACCGGGGAACCCAACCCAAGGCCGCCTCGTTCGCGGCGACGCGTCCTTGACAGCAGTCGAGAATCCATTGAAGAACCCTCATGTTGTCGCCAAATCCTGGCCACAGAAATTTCCCGTCCAGACCCCGGCGAAACCAGTTCACATTAAAGATCCGTGGTGGAAACTGAATGTCTTTCCGCATGTCAAACCAATGCCGAAAGTAACGGCCCATGTTATATCCACAGAATGGCAGCATCGCCATCGGGTCGCGGCGCACCTGACCCACTTGGCCCGTCGCCGCGGCGGTGGTTTCACTGCCCATTGTTGCCCCCAGGAAGACGCCATGACTCCAATTTAACGCCTCAAACACCAGCGGCACAGTGGTCGCGCGCCGGCCGCCGAATATAATAGCGTCCAACGGCACGCCTTGGGGATCCGATGCTTCGGGCGCAAGCATGGGATTATTCTCCATTGGGGCTGTAAAACGCGAGTTCGGATGCGCCGCCTTTTCTCCCGAATACGGTGTCCACGGCCGACCCTGCCAATCGAGGCACTCAGACGGGGCTGGGTCGTCATGCCCTTCCCACTAAACCGTGCTATCCAACTTGAGTGCGACGTTCGTGAAAATTGTATCCCGTTGCGTCAGCCGCATCGCGTTTGGATTGGTCCGCCCGTTCGTCCCCGGAGCGACCCCAAAATAGCCGGCCTCCGGATTGATGGCCCACAGGCGTCCATCGGGATCCGGCCGCATCCATGCGATGTCGTCACCGACCGTCCAAATTCGCCAGCCCACATACCGCGCCGGAGGGACCATCATGGCGAAATTGGTCTTTCCGCATTGGCTGGGGAACGCAGCCGCAATGAATGATTTCCGGCTGTCCGGCGCCTCCACCCCCAGCAAAAGCATGTGCTCTGCCATCCAACCCTCATCCCGACCCAGCCAGGAACCCAACCGCAGCGCGAGGCATTTCTTGCCGAGTAATGCATTACCGCCGTAGCCAGACCCAACCGAGATGACACTGTTATCCTGAGGGAATTGACAGATGAAACGCCGATCGGGATGCACATCCAACAGGCAGTGCAGGCCGCGGCTGAAATCATCGGAAGTCCCCAGGTGTTCCCAAGCAACTTTTCCCATGCAGGTCATTATCCGCATGTTCAATACGACGTAAATCGAGTCGGTAAGCTCGACCCCCACCTTCGTCATCGGTGAACCCGCCGGTCCCATCAGGTACGGCACCACATACAAAGTTCGGCCCCGCATCGCGCCCGAGGCCAATGCCCGGAGCTTCGCATACATCACCTTCGGATCGACCCAGTTGTTGGTCGGTCCGGCGTCCTCCGCGTGCCGCGTACAGAGAAAGGTCAATGGCTCAACCCGGGCGACGTTGTTCGGGTTCGATCGATGATAAAAGCAGCCGGGAAGCTTTTCCTGGTTCAGACGGATGAGTATTCCCTTCGCGACCGCTTCCTCTTGTAGCGCCAGTTTTTCGGCCTCGGACCCATCACACCAATGGATGCGATCGGGCTGGCAAAGCCCGGCCTGTTCTTCGACCCAGGCCAGAATATGCGGGTTTTCAGTATTCTGCTTGTTGGCTGTGGGAAGCGTTGCTCGGGACGTCATTCAAGGAGTCTGGGGTAATGGGTTGCCGACATCAGTTTTTTGTCGCGATCCGATGAGTGCTGATTGGGCGAATAGAGATGGGATTCAAGATCAGCAACCGCAGTCACCTTGTTGCAAGTCGAAGACAGGCTGCGCATCTTAGTCGGGCCGTGGGACCCAAGGACGGGCTCATTGCCTCAATGAACACGATAGCCCACCCTCTTAAGACCGCGACCCGGCCGCCGTTGATCCTCGCCTCCGGTTCGCCCCGCCGACGCGAACTGCTGTCTCGTTTCGTGAAGGAATTCCTCGTCGTCACCAGCGATGTTTCTGAAACTCACTCCGCCGGCGTCCCGCCCCGTCGACTTTGCGAACTTAACGCGGAACGGAAGGCTCTTGCGATTGCAGAACGGTACCCCTCGCATTTGGTGCTTGGAGCGGACACGCTGGTGTTTCTCGAGGGTCGGCCGCTCGGAAAGCCGGCGGACATGATGGAAGCGCGGGACATGCTGAGCCAGTTGTCTGGGCGCGTCCACGAGGTGATAACCGGTGTCTGCCTCGTTTGCCAGCAGGCGAAGCGGATGCGGTTATTTGCGGAATCCACTCGGGTCAAGTTCCGTGAGTTATCCACCCTGGACATCACCGAGTATCTCTCCCGGGTTCACGTTCTCGACAAAGCTGGATCCTACGCCTTGCAAGAGCACGGCGGCCGGATCATCGAACGGGTGGAAGGATCGGAAAGCAACGTCGTGGGACTCCCGATGGAGGCAGTCCGAAAGGCCTTGGAGCAGTGGTGAGGAAGGATTGAGGAACCGCGAGTCCCGTTCTTACCACTCGATGATGGCGGCACCCCATGTGAGACCGGCTCCAAACACGACCAACAGCACCAGGTCACCGCGACGGACACGTCCGGTACGAACGGCTTCATCGAGGGCGATGGCGACGCTGGCGGCGCTTGTGTTCCCGTATTTTGCCACGTTGACAAACACCTGATCCTCGGTGGCGCCGAGGCGTTCCCCGACGGCGGAGATGATCCGCTGGTTCGCCTGGTGAGGGATGATGCAGTGGATTTGACCGACGGTGAGTCCGCATCGGTTGAGGGCCTCCGTGGCAGCGGACACCATGGCATTTACGGCGTTCTTGAAGGTTTCCTTCCCGTCCATCCGCAAGAAATGCATGCCTTTGCCCAGACTCTCTGTCGAAGCTGGACAGGCACTCCCGCCACCCGGCATGTCCAGGAGGGTCGCCTTGGTGCCATCGGCTCCGAGACAGGTGGTCAACAGCCCGTGGGCGGTGGGACGGTTTTGCAGTACGGCAGCGCCAGCGCCATCGCCGAATAGCACGCAGGTGTTGCGATCCTTCCAGTCGACAACGCTCGACATTTTCTCAGCGCCGATGACGAGGACGGTGTCGTAGGTGTGCGATTGCACGAAGTGCGCCGCGATATCGAGGGCGTAGACGAAACCAGAGCAGGCGGCTTCGATGTCAAACGCAGCGGCCCGGCAGGCTCCGAGTTTCTGTTGAACGAGGCAGGCGGTGCTCGGGAAGAGCATGTCCGGCGTGATGGTGGCGACGATGATGAGGTCGATTTGATCCGCCGAGATTTTCGCGTCGTGCAAGGCCTGCTTTGCGGCCGCGAAGGCGAGGTCCGATGTGGCCTCGTGCGGGGCGGCTATCCGTCGTTCCTTAATTCCGGTCCGGCTGGTGATCCATTCGTCGGTGGTATCGATCAATTTTTCCAGGTCCTGATTGGTGAGAATTCGAGACGGCAAATAAGAGCCGACTCCTGTGATGGACACCGTGCGCAGATGCGGCCGGCCGGTCCGGGGATGTTTCAGCATTGGCATGGAAGAGACTTCTGTCCGGAGGCTAGCACTTCGGGTGGAAAAGCGACAGCATCTGATTTTTTTGAGAAGACGGGTGGGCGGTGGACCGCGGAAATCATGCGGACGCCCGCGAAGCCGGAGTGGCGGGGGAAATCCGGACTGGATCCGACGCAGCCCTCATGGCAGCGGAAACTTCGGCGACCATGGTTGCATTTAATTGGAGACGGATGAACTCCACTGACTGCCGCATCGCATACTGGAGAGTGGTGCGTTTGGCCGAGCCGTGGATCTTGATAACGCAACCGTTAATTCCGAGCAGCGGCGCTCCTCCGTAGAGTTCTGGGTTCATGCGGCGTTTAATGGCATCCAGACCCCGTTTTGCCAAGAGTGCTCCCACCTTGCGGATGGGGGTTGCGGTGAGTTCCGATCGCAGCATTGCTCCGACACATTTGCCAAGGCTTTCGGAGGCTTTCAGGACGATATTGCCCACAAATCCGTCACAAACGGCGACATCCACGCCGTCCAGGAAGAGATCGTATCCTTCGCAATACCCCTTCACATGGAGGCGGGTTTGGCGGAGTCGGGCGACCGTGGCCCGAGTGAGCTCGGTACCCTTGGCATCCTCCGAGCCATTGCTCAAGACGCCGACGCGTGGCTGCTTCACTCGGAGCATGGCCTCGGAATAAACACTGCCCATGGCGGCAAACTGGAGCAGATTCTCCACCGTGCAGTCGGGATTCGCCCCGCCGTCAATGAGAACGAAGGCTCCATTCAGCGAGGGGAGGATGCAGGCGATTGCCGGCCGTTCGATCCCCTCCAGGGTACGGAGCCGGATGGTGGCGGCCGCCATGATGCCGCCGGTGTTGCCCGACGAAATCACGGCGTCCGCCTCGCCCGCTTTCACGAGTTCGACAGCGCGGAGGATCGAGCAATCCTTTTTTCGGCGCAGCCCGAGAACGGGCTTGTCCTCCATCGTCAGGACCTCACTGGCGGGGTGGATTCGAACCCGGGGGTCGGTCAGGCCGATGCGATTGAGGGATGACCGAAGGACAGGTTCGGAGCCTACAACGTAGAGTCGAGAGATGTCAGCTTGGTCAGCCAAACCTAGTTTCACGCCCTGGAGGAGTTCCTCCGGACCGTGATCGCCGCCCATAACATCCACTGCGAGCCGCATTGCAAAAATCCCTTGAAGGCCAAGCCAAGATCCGGGCGCGAATCAGCGTGAAGACCTGCCGGGCGTACACTTCCCGAGAGATCTCCTCCACCCAACAAAAACAAGGCGCCGTCCGACAAAATCGGCGGAACGGCGCATGATAAAGTGCTCTAGACGGCGCCAGTAGCAATGATGACCTGTCGGCCGTTGTAATAACCGCAAGCGGGGCAGACCCGGTGTGGTATGAAGGGTCCGGCGCATTGCGGACAGGTCGACAGCTGCGGCAGCTTCAGGACAGAATTGTAGGCCCGGCGCATGCGTTGGCGGCTGCGGGAAGGTTTGCGTTTCGGAACGCCCATAGTGCTTGTTAGATTACAGTTTCAGTTTTTCCAGAGCAGCCCAAGGCGACGTGGAAGCGACTTCCGACGACGTAGCCCCAAGACGCGAATCGTGGGCCGGCGCTTGGACCGGGAGACCGCGACACTCAGGTCTGCACAACGGTTTCGTCGGCAGGGCGAGGAAAGTGTCCTCGCGCACGAGGGGCGTCAAGTCAGCAAAATCACCATCCTTCGGAATGGCTTCCTCTCCCTCCAGGGGTGCAAAGGCCGAAAACTTATTGATTTCGAGCACCGTTCGGAACGACGAGAGGCACCGTGCGCAGTCACACTCCAGGGTCGCCGACAAGGTTCCCTGGACCAGGATGTCCGGGCCTTGCCGCTCCACTTCGAGGTCGTACTTGAGGGGCTCTGCGAACCGGACGACCTCATCGTGAAAGTCTGCCGCGAACTCCACCACGGGGAGTTCGCCTACAAGTCGCTGAGGAGTCCGTTCGAGCAGTCGGAGATTAACCTGGAGAGGCATGGGGGAGGGGAGTAGTGCCAGGGCGTCCGCCCGGGCCGTTGCTGAAGCTCATCGGAGCCAATTCTTGATCAGCTCCTTTTCCTGGGGTTTGAGGCGAGAAACATCGATCCGACGGGCCCATTCCCGCGCGCCGTCCGTATCACCCGTCCCACCGAGAACCGCCGCATGGATCACCTGCCATCGGACCGGTGCCGTGAGCCAGGCGATCGGTTCCGCTTCGACCAGGGCGCGGGCAGCGAGAGAATTTAGACTTTGGAGTTCCGCCAGGGCGTGGGTCAGGCGGATCTCTCGGCTCGCCGGATTGCGCACCGCCAGTTCGGCAAGCTGATTGCGCGTCGCCGGCAAGCCGTCATTTGTGAGAATCCGCAGATATGCCTGCTCCACCGCCAGTGCATTCGAATTCGGGAGCTGTGTTGTGACCCGGCGGATGGCATCGAGCGCTGCGCGGGCATCCGGCATTTTACTGATCAGCTGGATAATCTGCGCGGAGGCCACATTGGCCTGACCCGGAATTTTGGCGAGCACCTCGTATGCGCCGACGGCCGCACGAGCGAGTCCGAGTCTTTCGGCCTGGGTGGCGACCAACATGAGCTTTGCCACATCCTCCGTTGCCGCCCGTGTTGCTAGCGCGAATGCCTGCTCTGCATCCGCTAGCTTACCCTGTCGAAAGGCTGCAGCCGCGAGCAGGAGGTGGCTCTGGGCGGAATCGAGGCTCGAATTCTTATCGTTCAAGTGCGGTTCAATCTCAGACCAACGATCCAACGCCGCGAGAGCTCCGAGGTGATAGCTAAGCAGTCCGGGATCCATCCGCGCCTTCTCGAAAGGGAAAAGCTCCAGCAGCCGGCTATACTCGCCCATTTGGGACAACCATGTCGCCAGGACCGCTTGGTTCGTGGAGCCAGGAAGCATCGTCGCCGATCGTTCCGCGGCCGCCAAAATTTCAGCCCGCTTTTCCGGCTCCGCCCGCAGGCGAAGGGAAGCCACCCGCAGCCGATCTGGCAGACCTACGCCAGACCGGCTCTCGATAGCCCGGATCACCGCGCCGCGTTGGGCCGGCGAAAGATCTGGTTCGGCCGCGAGCAAATTCAAGGCGGGATGGCGAAGCTTCCCATCCCCGATCGCCAGGGTTTGCAGCACCGATTGACCCTCAGTCCGGGCCGCCACAGAGGGATGACGGATCAGCAACCGGCCCAGCTCGAAACGCGCCTCTTCAACATCGACATGCACGGCGACCCAATGTCGGGCTACGGCCGTTGCCGCGAGCAGGTCGTCGTTCAGTTCATTATGCCGGATGTAAAGCCGGAGCGTGGCCTGGTCCGCCGGATCGAATCGAAACATGGACGTCAACTCGGGACCGCTCAGCTCGAGGCGGCCGGCCGACAGCGCCTGCTCCACAAACTGATAACGATCCTCCCGTCCCGCCTCGGGTGTTGCCAAAAGCTGGCGCCACCAGTTCAAACCCTCGTCAATTCCATTGGCCGCCGCATACTGGCCGGCAGCCCGCAGGAGGCCCGGGTTTCTCGGCGACGCCCGCATCGCCTCCGCGAGCACCGGGTCGACTTCCACGGGTGGCCTCCCAGCTCGAATCATCGCCTCCACTTGCTCCACCGTATCGCGCCCACGCTGATGATCCCAGAGCCGCATCAGCGGCCGAACACTGAATCCAATTACAATCAGCAGAAAAAACACCAATCCCACCTTGATGAGGAACGGCTTTGCGCGGTCCTCGTAGACCAGATCTTCCTCGGGGGGCGGCTCGGGGCGACGACTGGAGGATGACGAACCTTGAGAGGCCATGATAGCAATGGAGCGAACCTGCGGACGCCCTTCAGCCTAACCCTGCCCACCGGGAAGCCGCAAGGGATCCCAGCCAATTATTTGGAGGTACTCCCTTTCGATGGACCGCGCCGTCGTAGTTGCGGACAGGAGTCCGCGCAAACCTCATCCCTGCAACGGTTCAGGGTCCTCATTCATGTCCAATCATTGGAGAACTTCCCTTGCCGTGAATCGGCTCGCCCCGAGGGCAGAACTCATCCCGCAGGACCGTTGGGATTGCAACGGGTCATGGAATTTTCCGGGGCGCGTCCTATCGGCGGACCGTCCGGCAGACTGAAGTCCACGCTCCGATCGCTACTCTCCCCTTAGCGCAGCCAGCGGCGAGCCGGAACACGCGCGTCGCGTCGCCAGCCATGTCCAAAATAGTCCGTTCAACAATACGGCAAGAAGTGTCAGCGCCATCGAACCCCAGGGAAAACCTGCCGCCGAGAGTTCCACCACCGGAAGTACCGCCGGCAAGGCCGCCCCGGTTCCAACAATGAGCCCCAGGACGAGCAACCATGCATGCTCGCGCAGTACCATTGATCTCACCGCGAATGGAGAAAATCCAAGCGCCGCCAGCACGCCCAATTCGCCTCGCCGCTCGTACACGTTCCTCAGAACTACGATTCCGAGCCCAATGCTCCCCAATAGCAGCCCCAGCCCGCCCAACACTTGGAATGTTTTCAGATACGTGTTTTGCACGGCATTGAATCGATCGAGCCGATCCGTCGCCCGTGTCACTTCAAACCCCAGGTCTCCGAGGGCTCGACTCAGTTCCGCACCAACAACCGCTTCGCTTCCCACGGGCGCATCGATCAGGAATGCCCGATGTCCGCTTTCACCCGGAAACCGGTGAGTGAACTCCGCCGCATCCATTAACAGACTCCCCTGCAAAATCGAATTGCCCACCGCACCCACCAAACGCACTCGGAACGGTTTTCCCCGCTCATCCACATACTCGAGCGTGTCGCCCAACTTCTTCCCGAGCGCCCATTGGATCGATGCTGCATCGCCGATCACCGGCACGACATCCGATTCGCCACGCGCCGAGGGCCCGGGGAAACCTGAGGTCCCCATCGCCTGCCAGCCGTTTGTCACGGTGATGCCCGCTGCCAAACCAGCAAACACGAAGGCGCCTCGGGCGGACATCTCACCGGGCTTAATCCCGAGCAGACGCGGTCGCTGCGCTCGGTTCAGGTTCAAACAGCTCGCTTCATCGCCGTCCCGCACTCGCAACGGTACCACCGTCACTCCCGCGAGCGGCCCGGCATTGAGCCCGTAAAACTCGCGGCCCTTCTGTGTGTTCAAATCCTGCAACACGGGAAGCGTGCTCTCGGCCCACAGCGCGAATCCTCCGGTCCCGCTGGATCGCAGGGTTGCATCCCGGGTCGAATCCAATCGATTCGCCGCCACGGCAATAATAAGAAACGTTGCCGAGGCTAACAGCGCGATCGTCGTCAGCGAACGTCCCGGACGGCGGGTCACGGCCCGTCGTGCAAGCGATGTCGCCGTAAAAAGTCGCGACCTTGCCGCGCTGGCGTTGCGCAGACCGCGGCGGATCCAGAGCAATCCGGAGATCAAGGCAAGCGCGCCGACTCCGAAGAACATGCCCGCTCGGGCGGATTCCGGCGCTTGTTTGGAAAACGCGACGAGCACCAGCGCTAGTCCCGCGGTGATCGCCGGCAGGGAAGTCCCAACGAAGCTGGAAGCGCGTTGTATCCGTGAACTGGGGCACCTCGTCTCCCGGCCTGCGTCCGGCCTAGCCCCTGCCCCGAAGGGGGGAAGATGGCGCGGACTGCCGTTCGCGACACCAGCAAGATGCCGCATTTCGAGAAAGCCCTCGTTCAACAGCTCGCGTGCCGGACGAGCCATCGCACTTCGCAGCGTGAACCAGAGTGTGACCGCCGCTATCAATACACTGCCGAAAACACCGCCAACGACAGCTCCGGGTGTTAAGTAAAATTCCAACCCGGCTCCCGCGACTGCATCCTTCCAAAGCGTGTTCAGTCCATAAATCACCGCCCGCCCGTACCAGGCGCCGCCCACCGCTCCGAGTATCGCTCCGAGTATCGCCAACCAGATTCCTTCGCGCAGGAAGAGGCGGCGCACGCGTTGAACGGGCCAGCCCACGGCCAGCAGAGTGCCTATCTCCTGCGCTCGCTGCTCCAACCCAAACCGAAATAACATCGCCGTCAGCAGCAGGGAAGACACGACGAGGAAAAAGCTGAATCCAATAAATAAGCCGCCGAAATCCTGCCCGTTTGCGGCGGCGTTTCGGGCTTGTTCGCCGACGTCCTCAAATTGGAGTCCGACAGCGGAGGGATCAAGCCGGTCGTGAATTTTGGTGGAAATTGATTCCCTAGCCTCGCTGGCACCCCAGGTTTTGGATTCGATTCTTGAACCAGGGGCAACCGGACCCCCCGTCGTGAACCATCGAATAGCCGTCAGGTTGCCAAAGCGGTTCGCCCACATTTTTTGTCCGGCCGCGAGTGTCACAAACGCCTTGGGTGTGCCACGGTGGGCTTTCCAGTACGCCTCGTCTTTGTCGCGGATTTTGTGTACCAGTTCAAAACCCGCATCCCAATCGTGGGTGCTTTCCGCCTTTGATAATCCGGGAAACTCCGGCATCAATGTAGGGTCATCCGTCAACCCACTCAGTGGCACAATGCTATGGACTCGGAAGCGATTCGTTTGCTCGATGAGTTGAGATCCCGCATCGGCTCGGTAATAGCTGAGCGATAGCGAATCCCCCGGTTTTACCCCCAGGTCCTCCGCCAGCCATTCGTTTACGACGATCTCGTCCTCATGCATACCGACTGGCGTATAAGGAGCCGGCGCCGCCGTCACCATAGAGTACGGAGTAAGGCGGTCTGCGTGACGCACTGAGTTGACGAGATAAGTCAGGATGGGAACAGGCTTGGGAAGTAGAGGGTCATTTTTCCGCACGACCTCGTTGGTTGGAGCGGCGGCGACGACAGCCGGTTCGAGAAAGATTCGGTGCGTCGCCAATTCCACCCACTGCGCGGAATTGTTCGCGGACCGTCGCGGATCGGATGGGCCTGTGACACTCAGTTCTGCATCGCCAAGATCCCAGGCGGAACGAATTTGAGTGTCGAGATGGAGTGAGGCTTCCCCAGACCGCCGGGTTTGACTCTTAGGAAAGGAACGCCACAAAAAGTGTGCAAGGCGTGGGTAGCCATATTGCTGAAGGGCGGATCCTAGAAAGACTGCCCACTCACGTGCGTCCGGAACATAGATGGGCTCCTTACCCATCAAGACGTTCGCCCTGCCTTCCAGCCCCGCGGCTTTCGCCAACAACGTGTACGGCACAAAAGCATTCAAGGGTTCGACCTGACTTGCCTCCAGACTGTAGTTCCCGCCCAACGCTTTCGAAAGCACGCCTCCGACCGGAAGCCGAAGCGCGATACTCGTTTCATCTCGCGGCGTCAGGATCGCGTCCCGAGAAATCACACTGGGTTTGTGAATCCTAAGAATGACGTCGTCCCCGGCTTTCACGTTCAACTGCCGCGTTAGAGCCTCGTTGAGCCAGACTTTTTCGCCGACGATTTCGATGGAAGTGAGACCGGCGGCGGTATCGGTGTCATTCGTGGGACCCCCGATATAGTTGCCCGCGTCAACGCCGTATACGTGGATGCGATTCGCAAGAGCTGTCCCATCACCCCGTCGCACCATCGCGGGCAGTTGAAGCAGGGTCGGAAACGGGTTGGTGGGCCACAGGAAACTTCCCATACCCGAGCGGTGTGCACCCCTCTTCATAACCGTATTCCTGTAGATCCGATCGCCCAGATCCTTGCCAAAGAACCGATCGGAAGGATGCAGCGCCAAGCCCCGGCCAAAGGGAAGTCGCGCCGCCGCTTTGTCGGTCAGGGTGCGCCGAACCGAATCCCCCACTGCCAGTGCCCCAACGAGAACCGCTGCCGCCACCGCGGCACCCAGCACCACGCCCAGATGACTCCGCCAATGGAACCGCAGACCGCCCCGGATGAGATCGGAGAAATTCATGTTCCGTAAGGGTTCACACGATCCGCCGCCAACAGCTTTCCATCCCGGACTTCCACGGACCGTTTCATCAAGGCGGCGAGTTCACGACTGTGGGTGACCAACAGCAACGTCACCGATTCTTCGCGGTTCAACTCGACCAACAGCTGGCCCACCGCCTCCGCATTCGCCCGGTCGAGCGCCCCCGTCGGCTCATCCGCCAGCAATAATTTCGGCTGATTGATCAGCGCTCGAACAACGGCGCACCGTTGACGTTCGCCGCCACTCAGGCGTCCCGGCAACTGGTTAGCCCTCGCCGCCAACCCCACACGCTTGAGCAGGCTGTTCGCGCGGATTACAGCCGATGCGGGCACGGTTCGATTGAAGGCGAGCGTCGGCACAAGCACGTTCTCCAGAACGGTGCATTGTGGTAGTAAATGATGGCTTTGAAAAACGAACCCGATGTCCCGATTGCGCACCACCGCAAGTTCCGCAGAAGACAACTTCGTCAGATTTTGTCCGGACAACCGCACCGTGCCGTGGTCGGGCAGGTCGAGTGCCCCAATGAGATTTAGGATTGTGCTCTTACCGCTGCCGCTGGGTCCAACGATGGCAAGGCTTTCTCCGGAATCGACGGAGAGAGAAGCGCCATTCAGGACGACCACGGGCGGTGAGCCTGGGTACGCCTTGAAGACATCCTGTAATTCCAACACGGGGACGGACATGCGGGCCAACCTACGAAAGATTCGGAACGCTGACCAGCTTGGTCCGGGTGACCCCGATCACCCAGGCGCTCCTACGCGCACCGCCTGGATGAACGCCTGGACGCGGGTAGGATCCTTGCGGCCCGGTTCGGACTCGACCCCGCTGGAGACGTCCACCGCGTAAGGCCGAACGCGTCGGATCGCCTCCGTCACATTAACCGGATCCAGCCCTCCAGAAAGAATGATTGGCCGGCCCAACATCTTGGCTTCCATCGCTAAACCCCAGTTGAATGTGTGCCCCGTGCCCCCGCGCTTTCCTGGCACGTAACTGTCCAACAGCCACGCGTCGGTCTCGTACCGTGTCATCAGATCCAGGGATTGTGCATCCCGCACCCGAAACGCCTTAATCACCTTTGCCACCCCAGCGAAATGCCGGCAGTACTCTGGCGGTTCATCCCCATGCAGCTGGATCGTGTCGAGGTTGCAGGCAGAGATGACGTCCCGGATATGCTCGATCGTTGCGTCCACGAACAGACCCACTCTGGCAACAAAGGGAGGCAGACCTCGCGAAATTTGGGCCGCCGCCGCCACCGGCAGATACCGGGGACTGGAGGAATAGAAGACGAAACCCAGGGCATCCGCCCCTTGGTCCACGGCGAACCGGGCATCGCTGAGACTGGTTACGCCGCATATTTTGATGCGCACAGGCATTTATATGCGCGCGAGTATCGACGACCGGCCTGGGTTTTGTCGATTCCCAATCATCGCCCCACGGCAAATTCGATTGCGGGCCTACTTTTCCGCCATCGGAATCTCAGGCCCTTCGACCGGTTCCACCAGCAGGACGACACAGCCGTGGGGCGAATACAACCCCCGATGTTCGGTGCCTGATTCGGCGTGAAGAAAATCACCTGCCCTCAGCGTGCGTCCTTCCGTCTCCAGATCACCGCTCACCACGAACAACTCCTCGGGACCGGTCTTGTGAATATGCCGCGGAAATCGTGCGCCGGGAGCGAGTTGGGCCAGGATGACTCGACACCCTTCGCGGTTATTCACCGACAAAATCTTCACCTTCAACCCCGGAATGGGTGTCTCCGCCCAGGCACTCTCGTGTTGGTGGACAAAAGAAAATCCGCCCAATGCAATCGGGACAACCGGCGCATGCAGCAAAGCCGGTTTGGAATACGCCAGCGCGAGCACCGCGGCGGCATCGCGCAGCCCGGCCACCTCAGCCCGGGCCTCAGCGTTTCCGGCGGTCCGGGCTTCAAGTCGGGCTTTTCCGGCCGGGTCAAGAGCTCCAACCGCGTCGAGCGCGGCGAGTTCATGGGATTCGGGACAGCTCACAAGTTCCCCTCCAAGGCATCCCGCAGCGCCATTAAACCACGGCGTGTGCGGGCCTTCACCGTCCCGAGTGGAGCGGTCAGTTGACCGCAGCGATCTCCAGATGCGTCAATCCGCCGAAAAATGCGAGCTCAATTGACTGCCGTTGTTCGACTGGCAACCTGGCAACCGCCGTCTGCACCGATCCCAACTCATCCCACGCGAGAAACTCGGGCGCATGAACGGCGGGCTCCGTGGTGGCTTCGTCCCCCCCATTCACCAATGGCTTCCCGATACACGGTCGGTCTCCAGCTCAAGGAGCGCAGGCGGTCAATCGCCTTTTTCCGAGTGAGCGCGACAACCCAGCTAAGCGGTTTTCCCAACGAAGAATCGTGATGACTCGCTCTTTCCCACAGCAACAGAGCCACTTCCTGAAGCACATCCTCAGCCTCCACCGGGTTTACAAGCACTCGGACGGCAATTCCCATCAGAATGGATGCATGACGGTCATTAAAATAGAGCAAATGCGTCTGCCTCACCCCCCGCAATAGGGGCTAGCAATTCCTGATCCGAGGGTTCTGAAATGGATATCGGCCTGTCCATGCCGCAACATCGTTCGCCACCCACCGGACGGATCCAACTTCGGATTCCGACGGATCGCGACGGCATGGAGAGGACTGCATTCGCAAACATGAGCGCAAGAAAATAGATGACAACCATCGAAAGAACGCCGATGCGCAAGGTTTGGATGCCATCAATCTCCCCACCCACTCCGGGGATGCGAGGAGCCGCTTCAATTCAAAATGAGAACTGTTGCAGAAAACGACGCCGATGTTGACTCATTTTCAGAGGGCGGATAGATAGGGTGAGTGATAACTCACCGAATAAAATCCTCTCTGAGCATCCTCTTCGGCTTGGCCGTCATGGGCTCCAGCGGATGCGTCATGAAACGAACGGTCACTGAAAACGGGGTAGTCCTTTCGCAAAAGTATGTTGTGGATAGGCCCAACCGCAGTGTCGTTAACGACAAGCATCATTGAAAAGGAACTGCTCTTTCCCAGACCGCCTCCATTGGCGCCAGCAAAAGTTCCCGCTCACTCGCTGCACAGAAAAGGGACGTCCTCAGGCTACCTACGAGTCGCGATGCAATAAATCGCGCCCGGAAATTCAACCCGGAGTGGACGAAGCACGACACGAAACATCCTCGCGATCTTTCGAACTCTGCAATGGTTAGTTCCGACCCTTTTTAAACCGGCAACGGCAAACTTGAAACTTGAAACTTCCTTTTGCCTAGCTTGGCATGTCCCCTATGTCGAATCCCTCCGCCCAATCCGCTTCGGGCCACCGGGTCATCCTTTGGATGGTCACAAGCATCATTCTTCTTAACCTTTTCCTAGCCTGGAAATTTGGACTCACCGACAAACCGACGACCCCGACGACCCCAGCGGTGGGTGTGGGGCCTGCGGGTCACCCAGGCGCGACTGGAAGTCACGAGGACAAACCCTCCGCAAGCCCTCAAGTTTCAACGCACGCGGTCGCTCCATCGTCGACCGTGGTTGCCGTTGCTGCTGACGGAAAATCCGCCGGAACAGCGGTCGCGGGCGGAAACCGCGTGATAGGATCGGTGACCCTGACGGGTACTCCCCCGGCGGAAAAACAAATTACTCCGATTACGAAGGATCCCAATTGTGGGCCACAGCATTCCGGGCCGGTGATGACCCGCAATTACCTCGTCGGCGCGAACAACGGGCTAGCCAATGTCTTCGTCTACATAAAATCGGGCCTGGAAGGGAAAACTTTCCCACCGCTCACAACACCGGCCGTGATCGATCAAAAGGGTTGTCTCTACGAGCCGTATGTCAGCGGAGCCGTCACGGGCCAGCCGGTGGACATCAAGAACAGCGATAATTTCATGCACAACGTGAACTTCGCGGCATCAACCGCTGGCAATCAGACATTCAACTTCGCGCAAGGCACAGCAGGCATGGTAAACACGAAAACGTTCGGTAAGCCCGAGATTTTCGCCAAAATCCAGTGCAACGTTCATCCGTGGATGTTCGTATTCATCGGAGTGGTTGCCCACCCGTTCTTTGCGGTGACCGACAAGAATGGAACGTTTGAACTGCCTGCCGGCCTCCCTGCGGGTGACTACGTTTTAGAATTAGTCCATCTCAAGGCGGGCAAAGTTCAAATCCCCCTTAAAACCAGCCCAGAGGGCGGTGCCACCGTCACGGGCGTCTTGCTCGTTCAATAGGTGACGAATGGTGGAAACGGCGTATAAGGAGCGATTGGGGGTAATGGCGGCCGAATCGTTCAAATATGGAACTCCAGCTGATGGGTTAGGAACGCACGCACGTCGGCCAGGAGGTGTTCCCGGCTCGTCACGTTCTTGCCAAGGATGCGGACGACGTCGCCGTTGAGGCGGCGGCGATCCTCTTCGGTCAAGTCTTTGGCCGTGATAACCATGACCGGAACCTGCACGCACTCGGGGTGTTTTCGTAGCTCTTGCATGAACGCGAAGCCGTCCATCTCAGGCATCATCAGGTCGAGGAGGATGAGGTCGGGTGTGCCGTGGGCGAGTTGTTCGAGGCCGAGCCGGCCGTTGGCGGCTTCGCGGACCTGCCAGCCCTCTTTTTGCAGCGCACGCCGCATCATTTTGCGGGTCGGGGCGTCGTCTTCGACCACGAGCACGGTTTGGTTGGCCGCCGATTTGTCAAACTTCCGGAGAACTCCGGCGAGGCGCTGCCAGTCGATGGGCTTGGTGAAGTAATCCGCCGTGCCGAGTGAGAAACCCAGGTTTTTGTTCTCGACCATGGTGACCATGACCACCGGGATGTCCGCCGTGGCCGGATCGGCCTTCAAGGCGGTAAGCACGGACCAGCCGTCCATGCTCGGCATCATCACGTCGAGCGTGATCACGGACGGTTTGAGGTATCGGGCCATTTCCAATCCCGTCTGCCCATCGGAAGCGACCTCCACGCGATAGCCGTCCTTAGTGAGCGATCGTTGCATCAGCTCGCACATGACCGGGTCGTCGTCGATGACGAGCACCATCGCCCGGCTGGTATCCGTTTCGCGGCTGCGACTGGAATCGGCGGTCGAGGGTTTCGCTGCGGGAGCGCCTTCGGGTGCGGGTTCCTGGACGTAGATCGGCAGTGTGACAATGAAGGTTGAGCCGTTGCCCGGCTCGCTGGTCACGGTGATGTCCCCACCCATCAGTTGGCAGAATTTGCGGCTGATGGCCAGTCCCAGGCTGGTGCCGCCAAATTTCCGGCTCGTGGAAGCATCGGCTTGGGTGAAGGCTTGGAAGAGCCGGCCCAACTGCTCCGGCGTCATCCCTATTCCGCTGTCCGTCACGACGAATTGAATTGTCGCGCCGTGGAAGGTGGGCAACGGACCGCCTCCCGACCTCTGCCGGCTGACCTCCATTCGGATGACTCCTTTGTCGGTGAATTTGCTGGAGTTGCTCAGCAGGTTGAACAGCGTCTGCCGGATCTTGGTGACGTCCGCTCGCATGACGCCGATGTCAGCAGGGCAGGTGACTTCGAGGCGGTTCCCGTTCTTGGTGACCAAGGGCTGCACGGTGGCGGCGACTTCACGGACCAGCTTCTGCACATCGAATTCCTCCAGGTAGAGGGTCATTTTTCCGGATTCGACTTTCGAGAGGTCCAGGATGTCGTTGATGAGGCCGAGCAGGTGTTTGCCAGCGCCGTGAATCTTTTCCAAGTCCGGCACCAAGCCCGGCTGCCCGACATCCTCCTCCTCCTGCAGCATTTCACTGTAACCGAGGATCGTGTTGAGAGGGGTGCGCAGCTCGTGCGACATGTTGGCGAGGAAACTGCTCTTGGCGCGGCTCGCCTCGTCGGCTGCGGAGCGGGCGCATTCAGCGGCCGCGCGAGCCACGTCGAGCTGGCGATTGGACTCGGCGAGCGCCTCCGCCTTGGCCTCGATCTCTTTCTTTGCATGTTCGGCCTCTTTCAGCGTGCGATGTTCCTGTTGGAACATCTGTTCACGCAGACGCTCTGCCTCGCGCCGCTTGCGAATGTAGAGGGAGCGCGCCACGAACGCCCACCCGAGCGAACCCAGCACGAGCAGGCCGCCGGGCACCGTGATTCGTGAGTTGGCATGCCACGGAACTTTCATGACGAAGGTGGCGAGGGAGGGTTCGGAGTAGCGCAGGTCCTGGTTGATGTATTGGACGGCGAACGTGAAGGTGCCGGCCCGATTGGTCGTCCAGTCCAGGTGGGTTGCCATGCCCGGCTTGGACCAGGCACCGTTCTTGACGAGTTGCTCCACCGAGGGCTTGCCCTGGGCGATTTGATACCGGAACTGCTGCTTCTCCGGAGGCGTTAGCCGGTCGATGTAGCCAAAGTCAAAGGCGACGCGATCACTCGCCGTTAGCCTCGGCAATTGCGATAGGTCGGTGTATTCCTTCTCCGCGGTCAGGCGGAGCGTCGGCCGATACTTGAGCGGTCGGCTATTCTGATACCGGAAGAGGCCGTCGGACGTGGCCAGCCAGACAGCTCCGTCCCGGCCCTGATGCGTGGCAGCGACCTGCGCATGCTCGTGAGATTCCTGTCCTGCGATGAGCGCCAGGGAAGACCAGGCTACGCCGTCGAAGAGTGACACCTGCCGACCATGGCCGAACCAGATGACGCCGTCGGAGTCCTCAAGAATGCCGAAAGCATAGGTGGCACCCAAGCCATCGGCCGGCGTGAATGATTGAAATTTGCTGCCGTCCCACCGGGCCACGCCGAGCGAGTCCAGTCCGACCCAGATTCCGCCTTTCCGGTCCGAACCGAGTCCGCTGACGTTCTTGTTGGGTAGTGACTGCGGAGCTTTCAGCGTTTGAAAGCCCTTGCCGGTCTATCGGGGAATGCCGGCCCCATAACTGCCAAACCAGACGCTTCCCGACGTGTCCTGGGTGATCATGGAAATGCCGCCGGAAACCAAGTCGTCGGTCTCAGTGTAGTTCTCAAAGCGCCGCCCATCCCAGCGGGAGAGGCCCCTCGCAGTTCCGATCCAAAGCTGCCCCTGCGCGTCTTCGTGGAGGGCGCGGACGAAATTGTTTATCAGGCCTTCGCTCTGGGTAAAGGTTTCGACACGGCCATCTCGCCAACGCGTCAGACCGGATGCGGTCCCAAACCACATCGCGCCCGCCCGCCCGAGCGTGATGGCCGGAACGACATTATTCGGCAACCCGATGGCGGTGGTGAAATTTGTGAACGCCCTGCCATCCCAATGGGAAACCCCGCCGCCCGCCGTGCCGACCCTGAGGCCGCCCGAACCGTCTTCGGCCATTGCTTGAAGGTTTTGATGCGCCAAGCCGTGCGCCTTCGTGTACTGAACCAGACTCTCGCCATCGAAGCGGGACAACCCGGCCCCAAGCGTGCCGAACCACATCACACCATTCCGGTCCTCGTGAATCGCATGGACACGGTTCTGTGCCAACCCGTCCGTCATCGTGTAGACCACGAAACTCGTGCCATCGAACCGAACGACACCGCTGTTGAACGTGCCGAGCCAGATCCTCCCCTTCTGGTCCTCGGTCATGCACAGCACTCCATCCTGAGGCAAGCCGTCGCCGCTCGAATACACCGCGCTGCGTGTGCCCTGCCAACGCGCAAGTTCGCCAGCACCGGTCGCCAGCCACAGGGCGCCGTCGGACGCCTCGAGGATCCTCACCACGGAATTGGCGTCGAGCCCGCCCGGAGCCGTCAGGGTGACAAAGTTGGTGCCATTCATTCTCACGAAGCCGTCGCTAGTGCAGAACAACATCCCTCCGTCCTTCGTGGGGCACATCGCCCCGATCTGATTCTGAGGCAGCCCGTTTGTCGTGGTATAACTCTTGAACTGCTTTCCGTCCCAACTGACGACACCGCGATCGGCGGTCATCCACACGGTGCCGTCTTTGTCCGAAAGAACACCGCCGGTCAATCTCGTGGACGCCAGCCCGTCGGCTGCGGTATACGTCCGGAAGTTCTTGCCATCCCAGCGAGACAGCCCGTGATTAAGGGTTCCGAACCAGAAGGCGCCAGCTTTGTCCTCCGCAACCTTCCAGAGGGCGGCGATGACCGGGCCATCAGCCATTGTGTAATTGACAAAATGCCGGCCGTCCCAGCTCGAGGCGCCGCCGCCGTAGGTCGCGAACCACATCACGCCGTCCGCCGTCTCGTGGATGTCCACCACCTGGTCGTTGGCCAAGCTGTTCATTCGCGTGGTGGTTTTCCAGGTTCCGTGCTTGAAGGGCGTAGTCTGGAATTCAAGATCCCGTGCGTCTGCCATTTCGCCACACCGGCTACCGTTTATTACCAACTACTTGCAATGTAAAATTCAAGACCAACTTGACATTGCGCCACTGTTGCCCCGTGGAACCCATTGAAACGGTAAGCAAAGCGGTCGCCGCCCGGTATTCGTACACCAAGGTTCTGGACAACCGCAAGCAACCCGTCCGCAGACTCTGGAAACGCAATGGGCGCTTCGTGGCCCGTCTCAAGGTTGAGGATACGGCCGGTCGCAAGGTCACCCGTCGGGTCACCTTGGATGCATTGACGTTGGCAAAGGCGGTAGTGGAGCTGCGGACCCTTCTCGTCGAGCGGGCAGAGAACAGGATGCGCCATGTCGGCATGACTCCGAAATTGGCGGACTACGTCACGGCTTACCTGGCGAAGCTTCAAACTTCTGGGCTACGGCCGGCCACCGTCAGCAAAAACAAGACCAACCTCAACCGCTGGGCCGAGGCAATCGGGCACCACCACCTCGACAAGGTGCGCCCCTACCACGTCAGCGGACACCTGACGGAACTTCGGAAGCGCGGATTGGCTACCCGGTCGGTAAACATTTCGTTGATGAGCTTGCGGGGTCTCTTCGAAGATGCGAAAGCCGACGGGTACGTTCAGAATCTTCCGACCCATGACATCCGCTGGTTGAAAGTGGACACCAAGAAGCGCCAGCTGGTCACCCCCGCAGACCTTGCGAAGCTTTGCGAGAAGGCACTCACCGAGTCGAAGAATGGGGTTCAGCTACGGGACTACTTGTTGTTTATGGCATACAGTGGCGCCCGCCGGGACGAGACACTGCAAATCCGCTGGGCCGATATTGACTTCGATCGGAATCAACTCGTTATCGGGGCGGATGGCGGATCCAAGAATCGCCAACCTAGGCATGTCGATCTCAACGCAAACCTCCGGGACCACCTTAGAGAAATGCACGGCCGTCGCGTGCCTGATTCACGGTGGCTTTTCCCGAGCCCGCAGCGCGGGGAAAATGACATTCCGGCCAAGACGTTCATGGAATCGCTAATGCTCGCCCGGAAGGCTGCCGGGATGCCGGGTTTCGGATTCCACGACTGCCGCCACATATTCATCTCGTTCAGCGTAATGTCCGGCATTGATTTTATGACCATCAGCCGATGGTGCGGCCACAAAGATGGTGGAGTTTTGATAGGCAAGACGTATGGACACCTGTCGAACGAGCACACCCAACTTCAGGCGCAACGGCTCAACTTCGGCCCAGCCATTCTGCAGCCTCAACTGGCGAGCGCGTGATCACACCCACACACCAAGGAGGATACGATGCCCAAGCCTAAGAAGAAGTTGCTGACCGGATCAACCAAGACGTTTCTCATCGGTAGGGGCGTTCTAGGTGACGAGAAGACCTCCGTCGGTGTCGGCGAAGACGACGGGGCGTTCCTGCTGGCAATCCATCGGTCCACCCAATTTAAGGCCTTCTTGAAAAAGGATTCATCGAAGAGGGTTATCGCGGAAATCCTGCTACAACCACCCGGTTCCATTCCAGGACAGGCATTGCTCGGCTTCATGTATTCGTCAATGGTGAGTGTCATCGCCACCCCGGAAGAGGCGCTACAAGACAACCGAGCGGACGTAAGGTGCCTGCGCTCCATGCTCACCCATTACCCCGATTTCGCTATCGAACTGCTGGTGGTACTGCGCCGCGTTTTCGTGAAGCACCAAAAGAAGCAGCCTGATATTGAGCGTGCAATTCTCGCTCTCAGATTGCGAAAAGATGTCACTGACAGCTTCGGGAAATCAGTTGGATTTGATGTTGCCCAGTACAAAGAAATCCAAAGCGCGCATGGCATTGACAAGGAAACTTGGCGGGACGCCGTTGCCTATTTGGACGGCGTGGACAACCGACGTTGAAGGGTAAGTGTCCTTCGATCGCTCTCCGAGGACACTTTCAAAGGTTCGCATAGCTTGTTGATGCACGCCATTGATGGGGCGTGTTATACGACAAGCAAACCAACGGGCTTCGTTCAGCCAAAAAAGTGGCTCTAGATCGAGGCGTTTCACCGACCACACTTTGGCGCTGGGGGCAGGCCGGGTACCTGCGATTCGTCAACATTTCCGGGCGACCTTACGTCGACCTCGCATCGCTCGATGAGTTTGATAAGCGGGCAGCCTCGGGAGAATTCGCACGTCCGCCTGGCGGGGCCGCCGCGCGGTCCTCCAGAGCGCGGAAAGCGGGAGCCCTCGCCGCGGCGGCTGCCGAAAACAGCGTTGCCGGCGGGGAGGAGGCAGCTTGAGCGCAACCTCTCACGCTGAGCAATGCCCTGACCCTTGGGCACTGGGTGCCGTTGAGAAGAAACCGCTGGGCAGGCGAGTTTACACGCCAACGCCCAAACCGCCGCCGGACCCTCCACCACTGACTGGCCCACCAAAAGAAAAGCCGCCGGACCCAGGACGGGCCACGGCGGATACGATCACCAACGACGCCGAAACAGTAAACCCGTCCGCCCCGCAGATCAACGCCAAAAGCCCAGCAGGGAGCACCATCAACCTTGGGCTGCCACAACCCTCCGCGCATCTTCCTCCGCTTGAGCGGGCGCGCTTATATGCCAATGGCACACCCGGCGCGGTATCGGGACAAGGCGGGCACGCCGCAACATTTGCGCTAGCTGGCAAGCTGGCTCACGGCCTCTTGCTGGCCACGTCGGACGCACTAATCGTCATGATGGAGTGGAACGCGAAATGCCAGCCGCCGTGGAGCGTTACGGAGCTAACACATAAGGTCCGCTCTACTATAGCCAACCCACCATCAAAGCCCCGTGGATGGCTGCTGGGCGCTGGCATAGGGCCACCGCCGCAACCAATGCCGCTGGGCCCCCGCCACCGCCCAAGCCGCATTTCGACAGGACGATGCTCGAAGCTATATTGAGCCGCCTTCAATGCGCCGACTGGCCAGCGTATCTGGCGGCGAGGAGCCCCACGCCCGTGGCCAACGTGACCCCGGGGGAGTTCCTGCGAGCCCTATACGGGCCCGACAAAGTAGTTGCTGTGTTCAGGGACGATTCAGAGAAAAAGCCGCTCCTATGGCCCACGTCGGGCGGGGAATCACTGTCCTCGTATAAGTTTGCACCGAAAGGCGCGAAGTTCTTGATTCAGCCCGGCGATGGTCAGTGGCATGGAACCGGGGACGCCCGCTCGTGCCGATCCGAGGCCGCTTGCGCGTCGTTTCCTTTCATGCTCTTGGAATCGGACGCCGCGGACACGAGCGCATGGCTATCGGTTCTCGGGCAATTCCACGGTCAGATCGCGAGCATTTGCGAATCCGGGAAAAGATCCATTCACGCCATGGTTTTCATCGGGGCGAAGTCCAAGAAGGAATGGCTGGCCCGCGTCGATCCGATGCGCGACGCCCTCGTGACGCTTGGTGCCGACCCTGCCGCTATGAAGGCCGTTCAACTCAGCGGGCTCCCCGGCTGCGTCCGAGGCGACACCGGCCGGGAGCAACGCTTGCTCTACCTTGACCCGCAGTACGCCGACGGCCCTGTGTTGCCGATCTGCAAACGGCCCGTCATTCACCACAAGAAGGAGCCCACGCCGTGACGCTCGATGAGTTTTTCCCAGACCCGCGAACGCCAGACCCTGACAGCGAAAAGCCGCCAGACTTTCGAGAAGCCCATGGCGGCGTTGGTGATCTTGGATCAGATCAAGGGGAGTACGTTAGCCGATGAATGCGAACCAAGTCAACCGAAGAACAATAACGAACCCGTCCAGAACATTACAAAGGAAGGGGCCGTTGTACGTATGGAGACGTATGATACACAAGGCTTAGTAGTCCAAGAAGACGTCGTCATGTGTATCCATACGTCTCATGTGTCTCCATGTGTACAGTCCCCTGCTTGCACTGAAAATATATCACGCGCCAAAAAAAACACGCCGCAGCCTTCGGGCTGGTACACCGTTCGATCAGCCGCCGACGTACTGGCAAGAGCCGCCGTCACCAACCCGCTCAAAACCAATGCTGCCCTTTTCCTTCTGGCGCGTGGCGCCAAAACCCTTGAGGCGCAGTTTGGATCGTTCAGTCCAGCACAACACCGAAACATTTTCGATCAGTGGCGAAGTCAAAACGAGCACTTCCTTAGCAAATTGGATGATTTCCTGAACTTTATGACAGCCTACGGCAAAGTGAAAAAACTGCTCGGATCCGATATTGTTCCGCAGCTATGGGCCGAGGTTCGGGACGGACCTTTTTCAAGTGCGGCCGATCCGTTCGACAATCCAGAGCAGAAGGCCCTGGTTGCCCTGTGCCAGCGATTGCAGACGCATTGGGGCACTGCCCCCTTCCCGCTGTCTTGCCGCGTCGTGGCGCGCCTCCTGGGGCACCCTACTCACACGACGGCAGCATCGTGGCTGAGTGGGTTGTGCTCGGCGAAGGTGTTGGTTCTTGTTGAGCCGGGCAAGCGGCCGAAGGCTAGTTCCTATCGATACATCGGAGGGACACCCCCGCCGTGATGCCACGCCCCGTCACGCTTCGTCACGTCCAACCATTACCGCCCATTACCGCCCATTACCGCCCGCGGTTCAACCATGCACCGACCATGCACACGGCCCGCCGCGCGCTCGCGCCATGGGGCCACTATCATCCGCCAACACGCCCGCAAAACCTTCGCCACCGGGCGCCCTCGAGCAGTATCGGCATCCTTTGTGGGCAACATCTCCCGAATTTTCGGGTTAGGGGACCCCTAGAGAGGTCCAGCCAGTCGAGGTTTTGTGACCCTATAAGGTTTTTCTCATAATAGCTAAATTGAACCTTTTTGCACTTCGCTCCGTCATATGACTACTAAACTTCGCAGCCGCCAAGACATCCGCAAAACCTGGGGAGTCAGCCTCCGCACCGTACAGTCATGGGTAGCTTACGTCTATCCCGTGGATGACGACGCGGCGCTGGCCGAAGTGCTCCTCAAGAAAGTGGGGACTC